>NZ_JBQQCB010000001.1:0-447001 GCF_052246675.1 Nonomuraea sp. KM90
ACCTCATCACGCTCACCCGGGCGGTCACCGCCCCCATCGGCAAGGCCGGCTGACACCCGGCCGGCCGACGGGGTCAGTCAGGCCGCCCGAGCATGCCGGGGTAGTCGCGTCCCGGCCGGCCGGGACGCTCGCGCCCGGGCACCCCCGGAGGCTCCAGCCCACCGGGCCGCCCGTGGCCGGACATGCCGGGGTGACCCGGCCCGGGCACCCCGGGCCGTCCCTGGCCGGGCATGTCCGGCCGCCACTGGCCGAGCATGCCGGGATGCCCCGGCCCGTCGGCCGGCCCAGGCTCGGGACGCTCCTCCTCGGGACGGTCGTCCCGAGGCGCCCGCAGCAGCCGGTCGGCACGGCCCTCCTGCTGCCACTCGATCGACGGCGCCGTCGGGCTCTGCCCGAGCAGCCACTCGAAGAGCCGGCGGTGCCGCCGGAAGAACGGGTGGACGCCGCGCTTCTTGCGCTTCTCCTCGGCCAGGGCCTTCTCCAGCCCCGGCGTGTGACCGCCGCCGAAGCGCGACATGTCCGGCCCCGGGAACCCCTTCGGCTCCGTACGCCGCAACGCCGGCCCCATCGACTCCACCCAGATCGGCCCCGGCAGCGACGCCCCCTGCACCGACCCGTAGTACCGGTCCCCGATCTGCACCCCCTGCAGCAGCGGGAACCGGTACGACCCCCGGATGTCCCCCACGCTGACCGCCGCCGCCAGGGCGGGCGTGTAGCCGGCGAACCAGGCCGAGGTGTAGCCGTTGTTGGTGCCCGTCTTGCCCGCCGCGGGCCGGCCGATGCCCTGCCCGTGCATGGTGCCCTTGTCGAAGACGCCCTTGAGCACGTGGTTGACCGCGTCCGCGACCGGCTTCTCGATGACCTGCTCGCACGCGGGCGGCACGTGCGTACGCCGCCCGTCCCTGCCCGTGATCTCCACGATGGCCAGCGGCCGGCAGTACAGTCCCCTGGCCGCGAACGCCGCGAACGAGGCGGCCACCGTCACCGGATCCATCTCGTTGACGCCCAGCGTGAACGTCGGCACCTCCCGCAGCGGCGCCCCGTCCGCCCTGGTGACGCCGAGCGCCCTGGCCGTGCGCACCACGTTGCAGAGCCCGACCTTGCGCTCCAGCATCATGTAGAAGATGTTCACCGACTTCCAGGTGCCGGTCTCGATGCTGTGCGGCCCGCCCTCGCCCTCGCCGCTGGCGTTGAGCACCCGGGTGCCGGGGTCGTTGACGGACCGGCCCGCGCAGTTGCGGTAGCCCTGCGCGGGGCTCATCGCCCCCGGCGTCTGGAAGCCGTCGTTGAACCGCCAGCCCTGCTTCAGCGCGGTGGCCAGGGTGAACACCTTGAACGTCGAACCGGCCTGGAAGCCCTGCCCGCCCCCGTGGGCGACGTCGGCGGGCAGGTTGAAGGTGGTCTTGGGGCCGTTCTTGCGGTTGCCGGGGTTGCGGCCGAACCGCTTGCTGGCCGCCATCGCCTTGATCCGGCCGGTACGCGGCTCCACCATCGCCTCGGCGGCCACCTCGGTGTCCTCCGGCGAGACGTGCCGGCGGATGGCCCGGTCGGCGGCGCGCTGCGCGATGGGGTCGAGGCTCGTCCTGATCACCAGGCCGCCCCTGGCCATCCTGGCCCGCCGCTCGGCGGGGGTGTTGCCGAAGACGGGGTTCGACAGGAGCTCCTGCTTCACGTACAGGCAGTAGAACGGGTAGTCGCTCTGCTCGCACCCGCCGGGCTCCGGCCGGAGCCTGATGTTCAGCGGCGCCGCCTTGGCCTGCGCCGCCTCCTGCTGGGTGATCTGCTTGAGCCCGGCCATGCGGTCGAGCACGAGGTCGCGCCGGCCCTTCAGCCGCTCCCGGTGCGCCTGGCCGAGCGAGGGATCGGTCGAGTACGGCATCCGCACCGCCCCCGCCAGCGTGGCCGCCTGGGTCAGCGTCAGCCGGGAGGCCGAGGTGGAGAAGAAGCGCCTGGCCGCCGCCTCGACGCCGTGGGCCCCGGCGCCGAAGTAGGCGATGTTCAGGTAGCGCTCCAGGATCTCGTCCTTGCGGTACTTCTTCTCCAGCGCCAGCGCGAGCCGCAGCTCGCTGATCTTGCGGGCCAGGTTCGGGGCGCGGGCCCGGTCGCGCTCGGTGTCGCTGCGCGCGCTCTCCACCAGGATGTTCTTGACCAGCTGCTGGGTCAGCGACGAGCCGCCCTGCCGGATCCCGCCCGCCTGGGTGTTGGTGAGCAGCGCCCGGATCGTGCCCCTGACGTCGAGGCCGCCGTGCTCGTAGAAGCGGGCGTCCTCGATGGCCACGATGGCCCTGCGCATCACGGGCGCGACCGCGCCGAGCGGGACGGCCGTCCTGTTGGCCTCGTAGAACTGGGCGAACTGCCGGCCGTCCTTGTCCAGCAACCTGGTCACCTGCGCGAGCGGCTCCTCGCGCGGTGCGGGCGGCAGGTCGACGAAGGTGTTCGCGACACCCATGGCGGCGAGGCCGCCCCCGCTCACCAGGGGTGCGGCCAGTGCGGCCGCCAGCACCCCGCCGAGTGCCCCCGCCAATCCGAGCGCTCCGACGGATCTGAGTACGGTCACGTCAGATGGTGTGCGACGTCCAGGTCGACGGCAAACGCCCGTTTCCGACGTCTTTACCGATATTTACCGCTGCCTGCGGATGTTCAGACCCAGCGAGGCGAACTGCTCGAACGGCCGGTGGTAACCGCGTTCGATGTGGTGCACGCCGCGCAGCGTGGAGGGCCCGTCGGCCACCGCCGCCGCCAGCACGGCCGAGAACCCGGCCCGGATGTCGGGCAGCGTCACGTCGGCGCCCTTGAGCCTGGACACCCCGCGCACGACGGCCGAGTGGCGGGCGTTGGTGTCGTGGTAGCGGCAGGCGGGGCCGCCCAGGCACTGGTCGAACACCTCGATCTCGCAGCCCATCTTCTGCAGCGCGGGCACGTACACCAGGCGGTTCTCGAAGACCGTCTCGTGCAGCACCGACATGCCCTGGCTCTGCGTGAACAGCACCATCAGCGGCGTCTGCCAGTCCGTCATGAACCCGGGGTGCGTGTCGGTCTGCACGGCCGCCGAGCGCAGGCCCTCGGGGGGCGCGGTGGCGCACAGGTACTCGTCGTTGATGTCGAACTGGGCGCCCATCCTGGCCAGCGTGGTGATCGCGGTGACCAGGCGGTCCTGGGGGCAGCCGTGCACGCGTACCTCGCCCTGGGTGACCAGGCCCGCCGCCAGGTACGAGAACGCCTCGATGCGGTCGCCGGTCAGCCAGGTCTGGGCGCCGCGCAGCCGTTCGACGCCCTCGATGACGATCCTGCGGTCGGGCGAGAGCTCGATCCTGGCCCCCATCCGCTGCAGGAACAGCGCCAGCTCCACCACCTCGGGCTCCGTGGCCGCGTTCTTCAGCACGGTCTTGCCGTCGGCCAGCACCGCCGACATCAGCACCGTCTCCGTGGCGCCCACGCTCGGGTACGGCAGCTCGATCCGGGTGCCGTTGAGGCGTTTGGCCTTGGCGTAGATGCCGGCGTCGCCCACCTCCACCTCGGCGCCCATCGCGCGCAGGGCCTCCACGTGGAAGTTCACCGGCCGCCGCCCGATCGGGTCGCCGCCCACCAGCGGCACGAACGCCTCACCCGCCAGATGCAGCAGGGGGCCGAGCATGAGGATGGGGATGCGGTTCAGGCCGGTGAACGCGTCGGGGACCCGGGGCTCGATCTCCGGGCCCTGCTCGATCCTGATCTCCGTGCGGGAGATCTCGACGTTGATGCCGAGGGCCCGCAGCATGGCGGCGGTGATCTCGACCTCGCCCACCTCGGGGGCGTTGTGGATGCTGCTCTCGCCGTTGCCCAGCATGGCGGCGACCATGTGCTTGGACACGCCGTTCTTCGAGCCGCGCACTTCGACGTCGCCCCGGAGCGGACCGGAGGGTTCTATCTGCCAGACCTCTTCTGCAATCACGAAGCGAGCCTAACCGGGGGATACCATCGAGCTGATTCGGACGTACATGTGAGGGGGAGTGGCGTGACGAGGGAAGTACGCGCTTTTGCGGTATCTGTCCTCACTCTCGCCACTCTCGGAATGGCCGCCGGGCTGCTCTGGTCAGGGCTGACGCCGCGGGCGCCGTACCAGGTCACCGACCGGGGCACGGTGCTGGCCGACCCGACCACGCAGGCGCTGATCGCGGCCGACGGCTGGTTCGCGGTGATCACGGGCGGGCTGGGGCTGCTGTGCGGCGGCGTCGCCTGGTTCATCGGGCGGCGCTGGATGCTGCCGGTGCTGCTGGGGCTGTGCGCGGGCGGGATGCTGGCCTCGTTCCTGACGTTCTGGGTCGGGTCCACGTTCACCATCGGGGCGGTCACGGTGGAGGCGGCCGCCGTGCCGGGCGCGAAGATCGTCCCCGGCGCGCTGAAGCTGACCGCCTCCGGCGTGCTGGTGTCCTGGCCGCTGGTCGCCGTGGGGTTCTTCGGGCTGCTGGAGGGCATGCACGGCTACCGCGAGTCGCCGCTGCGGCAGCCGTACGGGATCGGACCCGAGTAGCCGCTAGAGCGGCGGCCTGCGCAGGCCGTGGCCGGTGGCCTCCTCGAACGCCCGCGCCACCCGCAGCACCCTCGCGTCCTCGAACGGCCTCCCGACGATCTGCACGCCCACCGGCAGGCCGTCGCCGGTGAACCCGGCCGGGACCGAGGCGGCGGGCGAGTGCAGGACGCTGATCCAGTAGGCCGAGCGCATCCAGGCGAGGTAGTCGGGCAGCCGCCGCCCGTTGATCTCGCTCACGTGAGGGTGCTCGACGGGGAACGGCGGCACCTGGCTGACCGGCGCGATCAGCACGTCGTAGGTGTCGAAGAAGGCGGCCATGCGCTGGTAGAGGCGGCTGCGCGCGACCTCGGCCCGGGCCAGGTCGGCACCGGTGACCTTGCGGCCCTGCTCGACGTTCCAGGCGGTGTTGGGGCCGAGCCCGCTCTTGTCGCCGTGGGCGAGCAGGTAGTACCAGGCCCGGTAGGTCCTGAACGCGTCCTCTGCCCCGGTCAGGTCCAGCTCGACCTGCTCGACGCGGGCGCCGAGCCGCTCGAACACGGCCGGCGCGGTCGCCGTGACCGCCGCCGTCCTCGGGTCCACGGGCAGCCCGCCCAGGTCGGGGCTCCACGCCACGCGCAACCCCGCCACCCCCCGCTCGGGCTCCGGCGCGAAGACCTCCCTGATCGAGTACGGGGAGCGGCGGTCGAACCCGGCGATGGCCCCGAACATCAGCGTGACGTCCTCGACCGTCCTGGCCATGGGACCGGGGACGGCCAGGGTGAACCAGGCGGCGGTGTCGGAGGGGTCGGGGACGCGGCCGGGCGTGGGCCGCAGGCCGACGACGTTGCAGAAGGAGGCGGGGTTGCGCAGGGAGCCGCCCATGTCGGAGCCGTCGGCCAGCGGCACCATGCCGGTGGCCAGCGCGACGGCGGCGCCCCCGCTGCTGCCGCCGGCGGACTTGGACAGGTCGTAGGGGTTCCTGGTGGCGCCGAACACCTCGTTGACGGTGTGGGAGCCGGTGCCGAACTCCGGGGTGTTCGTCTTGCCCACGGTCACGGCGCCCGCCGCGCGCAGCCGCCGCACGATCAGGTCGTCCTCGTCGGGGACGTTGCCGGCGAAGAGCGGCGAGCCGTAGGTGGTGCGGATGCCGGCGGTGTCCACGAGGTCCTTGTGCGCGACCGGTACGCCGTGCAGCGGTCCGGCCCGCTCCCCGGACGACAGGGCCGCGTCGGCCGCCTTCGCCGCCTCGATCGCCCGCTCGGCGACGAGGGTGACGACCGCGTTGACGCGGGGATTGACCTCTTCGATGCGGTCGAGATGGGCCTGGAGGACCTCCACGGCGCTCACCTGCCGGGTCCTGATCAGCCGGGCCAGCTCGGTCGCGGTCAGGTAATGCAGTTCGCTCACGCTGCGATCCTGCCCCACGACCGCCGGGGAGGCGAGGGTCAGGCCCCCAGGCAGGCGGGGCCGAGGAGTTCTTTGAGGTCGCCCATGAGGGCCGGTGACGGTGTGACCCGCAGCCGGTCCCCCACGCGCAGCACAGTCGTCCTGGGCCCGTTGTGGACCTGCAGGTGCACCTCCGACGTGCCCGGGTGCGTGGCGAGGATCTCCTTCAGCCGGCCCACCACCGGCGGCGTGCAGCGGTTCAGCGGCAGGCTCACCAGCAGCGGCCCGCCGGACTCCTGGCTCAGGTCGGGCGCCGTGACCTCCATGGCGATGATCTTCGCCACGTCCTCGCGCTTGTCGATGCGCCCCTTGACGAACACGATCGCGTCCTCGGCCAGGATCGTCGAGCACAGCTGGTACGCCGACGGGAAGATCATCACCTCGATCGAGCCCTCGAGGTCCTCCAGCTGGGTCAGCACCCAGGTGTCGCCCTTCTTGGTGACCTTGCGCTGCACCCCGCTGAGGATGCCGCCCACGGTCACCACCTGCCCGTCGGCGCGGCTCTCGTCCTGCACCGCCGCGATCGAGCAGTCGGCCCCGGCCGCCAGGACGTGCTCGACGCCGAACAGCGGGTGGTCGGACACGTAGAGGCCGAGCATCTCGCGCTCGAACTGCAGCAGCGTGTTCTTGTCCCACTCGCCCACCGGGATCTGCACGTCGAAGGTCTGGTCCTCGCCGCCGTCGATCGCCCCGAACAGGGAGTCCTGGCCGATGGCCTCGTTCTTCTTGATGTCGATGATCGCGTCGACGGCCTGCTCGTGCACCATGACCAGGCCCTTGCGCACGTGGCCCAGCGAGTCGAACGCGCCCGCCTTGACCAGCGACTCGATCACGCGCTTGTTGCAGACGACGGCCGGCACCTTGCGCAGGAAGTCCTTGAAGTCGGTGAAGCGGCCCTTCTGCTTTCGCGCGGAGATGATGCCGCCGACGACGTTGCCGCCGACGTTGCGCACCGCCGACAGGCCGAAGCGGATGTCGGTGCCGCGCGGCGTGAAGTCGAAGTCGGAGTCGTTGACGTCCGGCGGGAACACCTTGATGCCCATGCGGCGGCACTCGTTGAGGTAGAGCGCGGACTTGTCCTTGTCGTCCTTCACCGAGGACAGCAGCGCGGCCATGTAGGCGGCCGGGTGGTTGGCCTTGAGGTAGGCGGTCCAGTAGGCGATGAGGCCGTAGGCGGCGGTGTGGGCCTTGTTGAAGGCGTAGTCGGAGAAGGGCAGCAGGATGTCCCACAGCGCCTTGACGGCGGCGTCGGGGTAGCCGTTGTCCTTCATGCCCCGCTCGAAGGAGGCGTACTGCTTGTCCAGCTCCGCCTTCTTCTTCTTGCCCATCGCGCGGCGCAAAAGGTCGGCGGCGCCCAGGGAGTAGCCGGCCACCCGCTGGGCGATGGCCATGACCTGCTCCTGGTAGATGATCAGGCCGTGGGTCGTCTCCAGGATGTCCTTGAGCGGCTCCTCCAGCGCGGGGTGGATCGGCGTGATCTCCTGCTGGCCGTTCTTGCGCAGCGCGTAGTTGGTGTGGGAGTTGGCGCCCATCGGGCCGGGGCGGTAGAGCGCGAGGGCGGCGGAGATGTCCTCGAAGTTGTCGGGGCGCATGAGGCGCAGCAGCGAGCGCATGCCGCCGCCGTCGAGCTGGAACACGCCCAGCGTGTCGCCCTTGGCCAGCAGCTCGTAGCTCTTGCGGTCGTCGAGCGGCAGCCCGAGCAGGTCGACCCGCTCACCCGTGGTCGCCTCGATCAGCTTGAGGCAGTCGTCCATGATGGTGAGGTTGCGCAGGCCCAGGAAGTCCATCTTCAGCAGGCCGAGCGTCTCGCAGGTCGGATAGTCGAACTGCGTGATGATCGCGCCGTCGGAGTCGCGGCGCATGATCGGGACGTGGTCGGTCAGCACCTCGGCCGACATGATCACGCCCGCGGCGTGCACGCCGGTCTGCCGGATCAGGCCCTCCAGCCCCTTGCCGAGGTCCATCGTCGCCTTGACGTCGACGTCCTCCTCGTAGAGCCGGCGCAGCTCGCCGGCCTCGGCGTAGCGCGGGTGGTCCTTGTCGAAGATGCCCGCCAGCGGGATGTCCTTGCCCATGACGGCGGGCGGGAACGCCTTGGAGACCCGGTCGCCCAGCGCGTAGGGGTAGCCCAGGACGCGGCCCGCGTCCTTGATGGCGGCCTTCGCCTTGATCGTGCCGAACGTAGCGATCATGGCGACCTTGTCGGCGCCCCACTTCTCGGTCACGTAGCGGATCACGTCACCGCGCCTGCGCTCGTCGAAGTCGATGTCGACGTCGGGCATGGAGACGCGCTCGGGATTGAGGAACCGCTCGAAGATCAGGCCGTGCGCGATCGGGTCGAGGTCGGTGATGCCCATCGCGTACGCCACCAGCGACCCCGCCGCCGAGCCACGGCCGGGCCCGACCGGGATGCCGTTGGCCTTGGCCCACATGATGAAGTCGGCGACCACGAGGAAGTAGCTCGGGAAGCCCATCTGCTCGATGATCCCGATCTCGTACTCGGCCTGCTTGCGGTGCTGCTCGTCGTAGCCCTCCGGCCAGCGCCGGTCCATGCCCTCCCAGACCGTCCTGCGGAAGAACTCGCTCTCCGTCATGCCGTCGGGGATCGGGTAGGTCGGCATGAGGTTCTTGAACTCGAAGAACCCGGCCGGGTCGACCTTCTCGGCCACCAGCAGCGTGTTGCGGCAACCCTCGGCCCACAGGTCGGAGGAGTCGATCGCGCGCATCTCGTCGGCGGTCTTGATGTAGTAGCCGCTGCCGTCGAAGCGGAAGCGGTCGGGGTCGGACAACTGCTTGCCGGTCTGGATGCACAGCAGGGCGTCGTGGGAGGCGGCGTCGGACTCGTAGGTGTAGTGCGAGTCGTTGGTGACCAGCGGCGGGATGCCGAGCTCCCGGCTGATCCGGGTCAGCCCGTCGCGGACCCGGCGCTCGATGTCGAGGCCGTGATCCATGATCTCCAGGTAGAAGTTGTCCCTGCCGAAGATCTCCTGGTATTTCGCGGCGGCCTTGAGCGCCTCGTCGTACTGCCCGAGCCGCAGCCTCGTCTGCACCTCGCCCGACGGGCAGCCGGTGGTGGCCATGAGGCCGTCGGCGTGCTCGGCCAGGAGCTCGGCGTCCATGCGCGCCCACTTGCGCACGAAGCCCTCGGTGTAGGCGCGCGACGACAGCCGCATCAGGTTGTGCAGGCCCGTCCTGTCGCGCGCCCAGATCGTCATGTGGGTGTAGTAGCCACCCGCCGAGACGTCGTCCTTGCGCTGGTGCGGCTCGCCCCACAACACCGGCTTCTTGTTGTGGCGCAGCTCCGGCGCGACGTAGGCCTCGATGCCGATGACCGGCTTGATGCCGGCGCCGGTGGCCTGCCTGAAGAAGTCGTAGGCGCCGTGCATGTTGCCGTGGTCGGTGATCGCGATGGCGGGCATGCCCAGCTCGCCGACCTGTCTGAACATCTGCCCGAGGCGCGCGGCCCCGTCGAGCATCGAGTATTCGGTGTGCACGTGCAGATGGACGAACGAGTCGCTGGACGACATTGAGCGGCGGCCTCCCGGTCCCAACGTGTGGTGCGATCCGACTTTAGTAGCCGCCACCGACAACCCGGGGCCGCCCGCGCGCCAGGAGCCGTCGCGATCACCGGCACCGATATCCTCGATGTCACCCAACGTCATCAAGGAGTCACTCGGTGCGCACGCAGACGGACGAGGGATACACGCACGCGCTGGGCAACCGGCAGGTCCAGATGATCGCCATCGGCGGGGCGATCGGGGTGGGCCTGTTCCTGGGCGCCGGGGGCCGGCTGGCCGCCGCCGGCCCCGCGCTCGTGCTCTCCTACGCCGCCGCCGGCGTGGCCGCCTTCTTCGTCATGCGGGCGCTCGGCGAGCTCGTGCTCTACCGTCCGGCCTCGGGCTCGTTCGTCGAGTACGCCGGGGAGTTCATCGGCCCGTGGGCCGCCTTCGCCAGCGGCTGGATGTACTGGATCAACTGGGCCTTCACCGGCATCGCCGAGCTGACGGCGATCGCCGCGTACATCACCTACTGGGCGCCCGCGTTCCCCGAGTGGCTCACCGCGCTGATCGCGCTCTGCTTCGTGATGACGGTCAACCTGCTGTCGGTGCGCCTGTTCGGCGAGCTGGAGTTCTGGTTCGCCATGCTCAAGGTCGTGGCGATCACCGTCTTCCTGGTCGTGGGGCTGGTGCTGGTGGTGTTCGCGGTCGGCGCCGCGGGCCCGCACAACCTGGTCTCCCACGGCGGGTTCTT
Source organism: Nonomuraea sp. KM90 (assembly GCF_052246675.1). Classification (NCBI taxonomy): domain Bacteria; kingdom Bacillati; phylum Actinomycetota; class Actinomycetes; order Streptosporangiales; family Streptosporangiaceae; genus Nonomuraea; species Nonomuraea sp. KM90. The sequence goes on from NZ_JBQQCB010000001.1 coordinate 10,187, forward strand.
CCCGACCGGGTTCCCGCTGGTGCTGATGAGCCTGCAGTCGGTGGTGTTCGCGTACGCGTCGATCGAGCTGGTCGGCATCACGGCGGGCGAGACCGCCCGGCCGCACGAGGTCATGCCGAAGGCCATCAACGGCGTGGTGTGGCGCATCGCGATCTTCTACGTCGGCTCGGTGGCGCTGCTGGCCATGGTCCTGCCCTGGACCGCCTACCGGGCGGACACCTCCCCGTTCGTGACGGTCTTCTCCGGGCTGGGCGTCCCGTGGGCGGCCGACGCCATGAACCTCGTCGTGATCACCGCCGCGCTCTCGTCCTGCAACTCGGGCCTGTACGCCACCGGCCGCATCCTGCGCTCGATGGCCATGAAGCAGGAGGCCCCCCGCTTCGCCGGCACCCTCAGCAGCCGGCACGTGCCGATCGGCGGCATCCTGTTCACCGCGATCATGTTCCTGGCGGGCGTCGCGCTGTTCTACTTCCTGCCCGAGCGGGCCTTCAACATCGCCACCGCCGTGGCCTCGCTCGGCGTGATCACCACCTGGGGCGTCCTGGTCTACTGCCAGACCCGCCTGCGCCGCACGGGCCACCGCTCGGCCTTCCCGATGCCCGGCTCCCCCTACACCAACTGGCTGACGCTCGCGTTCCTGGCGCTGGTGGTGCTGCTGATGCCGTTCGCCGACAAGGACCAGCGGGTGGCCTTCTACCTCATCCCGGCCCTGGTCGCCGGCATCGCCCTGGGCTGGCGGGTCATCGGCCGCCGGCGCGCCGCCGCCGGCGCGCAACCGTAGCGGCCCGGCCACGCCCGCGCCGATCATCGGCTGGGTAGTCTCGATGGCGCAGAAGGAGGAGCCGCCACCCGGGAGGTCACGCTGGACGAGGCTAGACGCAGGATCGTCCAGATCGTGGCGGCGGCCGTGGCCGGCGCCACGATCGCGGTGGCGGGCCTGCCCCTGGGCGTCTACCCCAAGCTGGCCTGCGCCGTGCTGGACGCGGGCTGCCCCACCGCCGGCGAGCCGTCCGGACGGCTGCCGCGGCCGGTCCGGCTGACGCCCGTGCAGGTGGCGCAGAGCGGCCGGTACGTCGCGCTGGGCGACTCCTACTCCTCGGGCGAGGGGGTCTACGAGCAGGACACCGCGCCGGTCAACGACGGGGCCGACCGCTGCCACCGGTCGACGGGCTCCTACGTGCCGCTGGTGGCGCGGGCCTACCGGTTCGGCGGCGGCACCGCCTTCTACGCCTGCAGCGGCGCCACCACGCGCGAGCTCCTGTCCGGCCAGCACGGCCAGCCGCCCCAGGTCACCCGCGTGGACTCCGCGGCGAGCCTGGTGACGCTGAGCATCGGGGGCAACGACGCCGGCTTCAGCAGGGTGCTGACGGGCTGCATCGTCAAGATCCCGTGGTCGTCGGCCTGCGTCGACCAGGACGCCGCCGTCGGCCGCCGCATCGAGGAGCTGAGCACGAGCATGCGCGAGGTCCTCAGGGAGCTGCGCGTGCGCGCCCCCGGCGCCCGCGTCATCGTGCTGGGCTACCCCCGGCCGTTCCCCGAGAACCCGGTGGGGAGCGTCGACAACCTGACCGTCGAGGACCAGCGCTGGCTCAACGGCGTGACGCGGCGGCTCAACGACACGGTGGGGTCGGTGGCGGCGGAGTTCGACCGGGGCCTGGCGGCGTTCGGCGCCCCGGGCAGCGTCGAGTACGTGGACGCCTACGAGGCGTTCGCGGGCCACGAGGTGGGGCGGCCGCAGCCGTTCCTGAACGGGCTGGCCATGGACATGGAGGAGCTGACGGTCAACGCGCGCAGCTATCACCCGACGGGCGACGGCTACCGCCGCTTCGCGGAGCTCATCACGAAGCAGATCGCCGCGGGCCCGGGCCGCCCGATGAACAACTTCCACCTGCCGGACGACCGGCCCCCCGCCGCGGGCCCCTGACGCCCACCGCCCCGCCCGGCTCACCGTCGCAGGCCCCTGACGCCTCCCGGACGCCCGGACTCCGGCCGCCGCCCTGACGCCTACCGCTCCGCCCGACTACCGCCCCGCCGCTCCTCGGCCAGGTGCAGGCCGGCCTCGATGACCGCGTTCATGATGGGCGAGAGCCTGGCCTCCCCCAGCGAGGGCGCCCGCACGGCCATCCTGGCGACGAGGGCGCGCTCCCTGGCCAGGTCGCGCCCGGCGAAGCCGCCCACCGGCTTGATCCGCTGCACGATGCCCGCCAGCACCGCCCGCCGCTCCAGCAGCGTGCCCAGGGCCGCGTCCACGCGGTCGATCGCCTGGCGGCACTCCGCCAGCGTGGTGGGCGCCTCGTTCCGGACGAGCGCGCCGACGAGGGTGACGGCCTCCTCGGCCACCCGCCGGTCGTCCGCCGGGACCGGCGTGCCCGCCGTGCCGATGATCAGGCCGTCGGCCCCGGCCGCGACGGCGGCGGCCGACAGCCCGAGGTCGCGCGAGACGTCCGCCAGCACCGGGCGCCCGGAGGCGGCCCTGGCCGCCCGCATGAGCCCCAGATCGGGCCGGTCCCCCTCGCACAGGATCACCCGCCCGTCCCCCTCGGCCGCGCAGTGGTCGGCCAGCCCCAGCCACTCCTCCATGGAGGCCGCGGCCCGCCGCTCCACCACCACCGGCAGCCCGAGCCCGGCCGCCGCCCGGACGAGGGGGATGTCGCGCGTCCACGACGCCCCCACCACCACGGCGTGCGCGTGCTCGGCGATCGCGGGCAGGTCGGCGGCCGAGGCCGGCTCCACGAGCGTGGCCCCCTCCCGCAGCGCCTCGAACGCGTCGGCCGGGCCGCGCCGCGCCCGCAGGCTCACCCGGCCGTCGATCAGCACGGCCGGCCCGTCGCCCACGAGCAGCTCGCCCACGGCCACCGCGCGCCGTTCCAAGGTCGATGACATCCCGACTCCCGTTCGGCCGGCTCCCGAGGCCGGCGGAAAACCAAAAAAGGCAGAGACGGGTGTCTCTGCCTCGTGCCGACTCCAGGTGGTCGCTATCCGACGACCGGCTCTCCCGGAGCCGGCTCGGTAAACGCGTAGCGACGACAAGTCATATCTGAACCCTACACCCCGGCTCCCACCTGCTGGGCTGCACTTCTCACATGCCGGACTGTCCTTCTGGCGAGTCGCCGTTGATCCCTCGCTATGGGAGTATTTCTTGGCCTAGAGGAGGGTTTGAGGCCGTTGATGTCGGATCGCAAGCAGGACGGACGCCGCATCGCCGGCCGCTACCAGCTGCAGGAACCCATCGGCAGGGGCGGAATGGGCATCGTCTGGCGAGCCCACGACGAGCTCCTTGACCGCACGGTCGCGGTCAAGGAGGTCAGATACGCCGCCGCCCTGGGCGAGGAAGTGCAGCTGCTGAACCGGCGGACGATGCGTGAGGCGAGGGCGGCGGCCAGGTTCGAGCATCCCAACGTGATCGTCGTGCACGACGTGATCGAGGAGGATGGCCGGCCCTGGATCGTCATGCAGCTCGTCCAGTCGCGCTCACTGGGGGCCGTGATCAAGCAGGACGGCCCGCTGCCGCCGAAGCGGGTGGCGGAGATCGGCCTGGCCGTGCTGGACGCGCTGCACCGCGCCCACGAGGCGGGCGTGCTGCACCGCGACGTCAAACCCGAGAACGTGCTGCTGGCCGACGACGGCCGGGTCGTGCTCACCGACTTCGGCATCGCCACGCTGGAGACCGAGACGCAGCTCACCGTGACGGGCCTGGCGGGCACGCCGGCGTTCATCGCGCCCGAGCGGCTCAAGGGCCTGCCCGCGCGGCGCGAGTCGGACCTGTGGTCGCTGGGCGCCACGCTCTACACGGCGGTGGAGGGCCGCTCGCCGCACGAGCGCGGGATGGCCCTGGCGACCATGCACGCCGTGCTCACCGACGAGCCCGACCCGGCGACGCACGCGGGGCCGCTCACCGACGTGATCAACGGGCTGCTGGTGAAGGAGCCGGTGCAGCGGCTGACGTACGAGGAGGCGCAGCGGATGCTGCGCAACGCCGTCGCGCAGACGAGCGCGCCACCGACGGCCCAGTTCCCCGCGGCCCAGTTCCCGGCGGCGCAGGAGCTGCACGTGCCCGCCCCGGCCAAGCCGAAGCGCCCGGAGGCCCAGCCGACGAAGCCCAAGCGCCCCGGTCCCGCCAAGGCCAGGCGCCCGTACGCCCCCGTCGAGGACGACACCCCGACCGATCCGAACCTCGCCCCGGCCGCGCCGGTGCCGGACATGCCCGAGACCGGCGCGCGCGTCCCCCAGCCCTCGACCGTGGACCCGCGGCCTCCGACCGTGCCCACGGTGGAGGCCGGGCGGCCCGAGCAGCAGCGCCGGGCCGGGACGATCATCGCCGCGGCCGTCGCGGTCGTGCTGGTGGCGGGCGTGGGCGGCTACCTCGGCCTGCGCTCGGCCCCGGAGGAGAAGTCCTCGGACACGGACTCCCCGGGCACGGCGGCCGTCACCGCCACCCCGCCCTCCACGGCCCCCTCGACGGCCCCCTCGTCGACCACGTCGCCGAGCCCGAGCACGAGCCCCAGCCCGAGCGAGACCGCGAGTCCCAGCCCCAGCGCGACCCCCAAGGAGACGAAGGACCCGCTGCCGGCCGGGTGGAAGATGTACAAGGACAAGAAGCTCGGCTTCCAGATCGGGCTGCCCCCGAAGTGGGAGGTGTGGACGCGCAGCGGCCGGCAGGTCAGGTTCAAGGGACCGGGCGCGGCGTCCAACGCGTACGTCCTGATCGAGGAGGCGGCCAACCCGGGCACGGACCCGTACAAGGACTGGAAGAAGCAGGAGCCGTACCTCAAGAACAACTTCGGCGGCTACAAGAAGCTCGACATCAAGAAGGTCGACTACATGAAGGCCGCGGCGGACTGGGACTTCACCTGGAACACCAACACCGGGAAGACCCGCGTCCGCAACAGGGGTTTCGTCACCGACAACGGCCGGGCGTACGCGATCTACTGGCACACGCTCAACAGCCACTGGAAGGCCGACTACCACTTCTTCGAAGGCTTCTGCGCGACGTTCGTACCCCCAAGTAGGCTGCGCTGCGTGCACGTCAGCAATCGTTATCGCCTCGTCGAGCCGCTCGGGCAGGGCGGCATGGGGGTGGTCTGGCGGGCCTACGACGAGCTGCTCGACCGTACGGTGGCGATCAAGGAGGTCCGCTACACCGGCGTCGGGGAGGCCCAGCGGGCCGAGCTCAACCGCCGGACCATCAGGGAGGCCCGGGCCGCGGGCCGCCTCGACCATCCCTCGGTGGTCGTCATCCACGACGTCGTGGAGGAGGACGGCCGCCCGTGGATCGTGATGCAGCTCGTCCGCTCGCGCTCGCTGGGGCAGGTGATCGGCGAGAGCGGGCCGCTGCGGGCCGGGCAGGTCGCGGTGATCGGCGGCCGGGTGCTGGACGCCCTGCGGGCCGCGCACGCCACGGGGGTGCTGCACCGTGACGTGAAGCCGGAGAACGTGCTGCTGGCCGACGACGGCCGGGTGGTGCTGACCGACTTCGGCATCGCCTCGCTGGAGGCCGAGGCGGGGCTCACGGCGTCCGGCAACCTGGTGGGCACGCCCGCGTACATGCCGCCCGAGCGCCTCAACGGCGAGCCCGCCCGGCCGGAGTCGGACCTGTGGTCGCTGGGCGCGACGCTCTACGCGGCCGTCGAGGGCGAGCCGCCGTTCAAGCGCGACTCGTGGGCCGCGACGGTGGCGGCGGTGCTGCGCGACGAGCCGGAGCCGCCGGTGCGGGCCGGGGCGCTGGAGCCGGTCATCATGGGGCTGCTGCGCAGGAGCCCGGCCGCCCGGATGCCCGCCGAGGAGGCCGCGCGGCTGCTGTACGAGATCGCCTCCGCCCCACCGGCGGGCGGCCTGCCGTGGACGGGCGGCCCCAACCGGCCGCACCCCGGCCACGCGACCACCGGCCACCCGGCCACCGGCCACGCGACCACCGGCGGCGCGCTCGCAGGCGGCGCGTCCTCCGGCGGCGCGCCCTCCCGCGGCGCGCCCTCTGGCGGCGGGCCCTCCGGCGGAAGGCCCTCCGGCGGAAGGCCGAGCCCGACGGTCCCCGGACGGCGAGGCGGGCGGCGGAAGGCGCTGTGGATCGGGCTGCCCGCGGCGGTGGCCGCCGTGGCGGTGCTGGGCACGGGCGGCGTGCTGCTGTCCGACCGGTGGACGGCCGCGCCCGCGACCCAGGGCCCCGCGACCCAGGGCCCCGAGACTAGGACCCCCGAGGCCCAGGACCCCGCGACCCCGACCCGGCAGGCCACGGCCGAGCCCGACGAGAGCCCGGCCCCGACACCCGGGCCCACCTCCACCGCCCGCCCCGTGCCCGCGGGCTGGCGGGCCTACCGAAGCTCCGCGGGCCGCTTCCAGATCGCCATGCCCGAGGGCTGGCAGGCCCGCAGGACCCCCGGCCGGGACAGCATCTCCATCAAGGCCCCCACCGGCCCGGGGGCGCTGATCGTGGAGTGGACGGTCCCCGACATCCCCTGGAAGGACCCGGTGCTGCACTGGATCGGGCTGGAGAAGGAGATCCGGGCGAAGGGCGAGTTCCAGGGGTACAAGCGCGTCGGCATCACCGCCACCGACTACCTCGGCCGCGACGCCGCCGACTGGGAGTTCGTCAGGATGCGCGGCGGCGTGCTGATCCACGTGGTCAACCGCGGCTTCCACACCGCCGACGGGCGCCCCTACGCCCTCTACTGGGAGACCACGCAGGCCCGGTGGCAGCGCGACCGGCACTACTTCGAGACGTTCGCCAAGACCTTCCGGCCGCTGTGAAGGAGCAGGCCCGGTTCTGGCGGCACCCGGCGGTGCCGGAGACGGACCTGCTCAAGGCCCGCTACGTCACCCACCGCTTCGCCAGGCACGCGCACGACGGCTACGCCATCGGGCTCATCGTCGAGGGCGTGGAGGAGTTCGACTACCGGGGCACGCTGCACCGGGCGGCGGCCGGCGAGATGGTGCTGGTCAACCCCGACTCCGCGCACACCGGGCAGGCGGGCGTGCCGGGCGGGTGGGCGTACCGCATGCTCTACCCGTCGGTCGACGCGCTGGCCGGGATCGCGGCCGAGCTCGGCGGGCCCCACGGCACGCCGCACTTCCCCGCGCAGGTGGTGCGCGACGAGCAGGTGGCGGCGCTGCTCGGGCGGGCGCACCGGGCGGCCGAGCGGGGCGACGCGCTGGCCGCCTCGACGCTGAGCCGCACGCTGTTCGCCCGGCTGCTGACCCGCCACGCCACGCCCAGGCCGGCCGCGATCGTGCCGGCCGAGGGCAGGCAGGCGGTACGCGAGGCGCTCGACCTGCTGCACGAGAGCCTCGTCGACCCGCCGACGCTGGACGGCCTGGCGGGCGCGGTGGGGGCCCGGCCGTTCGCGCTGCTGCGGGCGTTCAAGGCCGCGACGGGGATGCCGCCGCACGCGTACCTGACCTCGCTGCGGGTCCGCCAGGCGCGCCGCCTGCTGCGCTCCGGCGTGCCCCCGGCGCGGGTGGCGGCCGAGGTGGGCTTCACCGACCAGGCCCACCTGAACCGGCATTTCAAGCGCATCGTGGGCGTGCCGCCGGCCGCCTACCAGCGGGCCGCAGGAACGTACAAGACGGGCGATTCCCCCGTCTCCTAACCTCGGGCGGCATGGAAGAGAAGACACACCGCTCCGCCGCCGTACGGGACGGTCTCGGCGTCGGCCTGGCCGTGGGGCTGTCCGGGCTCGCCTTCGGCGCCGCGGCGATCACCGCGGGCCTGTCCGTGCCGCAGGCGTGCGTGCTGAGCCTGCTGGCGTTCACCGGCGCCTCGCAGTTCGCGCTGACCGGCGCGGTGGGCGCGGGCGGCGACCTGGCCGCCGCCGCCCTGGGAGGGCTGCTGCTCGGCGGCCGCAACACCCTGTACGGCCTGCGCCTGGCCGCCCTGCTCGAGGTACGCGGCCCCCGCAGGCTGCTGGCCGCCCACGGCGTCATCGACGAGACCACGGCCGTCGCGCTGGCCCAGCCCACCCCCCAGGCGGCCCGCACCGGCTTCGTGACCACGTTCGCCAGCCTCTACATCGCCTGGAACCTCACCACGCTGGCGGGCGCGTACGGCACCTCGTTCCTGGGCGACCCCGGCGTGCTGGGGCTGGACGTGGTGGGCCCGGTCGCGTTCCTGGGGATCCTGTGGCCCCGGCTGGCCGAGCGCGCCGAGCTGCGCCGGCTCGCCGCGATCGCGGCGGTGATCGCGCTGTGCGCCACCCCGTTCCTCCCGCCGGGCGTGCCGGTGCTGCTGTCGGCCGCGGCCGTCCTGGTGGTGCTGGCCCGATGACGCTGTGGTGGGCGGTCGCCGTCGTCTGCGCGGGCTGTTACGCGCTCAAGCTGGCCGGGCTCGCCGCGCCCCGGCGGGTGCTGGACCATCCGGTGGTGCGCAGGTTCGCGGAGCTGGTGCCGGTGGCGCTGCTGGCGGCGCTGGTCGCGGTGCAGCTGTTCACGGAGGACGGCGGGCTGCGCTTCGACCCGGCGCGTACGGCGGGCCTCGGGGCGGCGGTCGTGGCGCTGCTGCTGCGGGCACCGTTTCTGGTCGTTCTGGCCGCGGCGGCGGCCGTCACCGCGCTTGTCCGGATTCTTCTGGGGTAGTCGCCGTGCATGTCTGATTCAGCGGGGATTGTCGGTGGGCGATACCGGCTGCTCAAGACGATCGGCAAGGGCGGCATGGGCACCGTCTGGCATGCGCACGACGAGGTGCTCGGCCGGGACGTGGCCGTCAAGGAGATCCTGCCGCCTCCCGATTTGACGGGCGCCGAGCGCGAGGTGTTCGCCGTACGCACCTTCCGCGAGGCCAGGGCGGCGGGCCGGGTGGCGCACCCCGGCGTGGCCACCGTGTACGACGTCGTGGAGGAGCGCGGTCACCCCTGGATCGTCATGCAGCTCGTGCACTCCCGCACGCTGGGCGAGCAGATCCGCGACGACGGCCCCATGTCCCCCCTCGACGCGGCGAGCATCGGGCTGCAGCTCATGGAGGCGCTGCGCGCCGCGCACGCGGCCGGGGTGTTACACAGGGACGTCAAACCCGACAACGTGCTGCTCACCCCCGACGGCCGGGCGGTGCTCACCGACTTCGGCATCGCCACCACGGAGGACGAGGCGCCCGTCACGCGGACGGGCATCCTGGTCGGCACCCCCGCCTTCATGGCCCCCGAACGCGCGGCCGGCGGCCGGGCCAGGCCCGCCTCGGACCTGTGGTCGCTGGGCGTGACCCTCTACATGGCCGTCGAGGGCCACTCCCCCTTCCACCGCGACCACGCCCTGGCCACGCTGGGCGCGGTCATGCACGCCGAGCCGGAGCCGCTGGCGCGGGCGGGCGTGCTCGCGCCGGTGCTGCTGGGCCTGCTGCGCAAGAACCCGGCCGAGCGCATGTCGCTGGAGGAGGCCGAGCGGCGGCTGGCCGCGATCCTGGCCGGCGGCGCCCCCGAGCAGACGGGCCCCGTCACCGTGCCGGAGGTGACCCGGCGGCGCCGGCTGCCGGTGGCCGCGATAGCCGCGGGCGCGCTCGTCGTCGGGGTCGTCACGGGCGGGGCGGCCTGGTGGTCGCAGCGCGACCTGCCGCGCACCGCTCCGCCGAGCCGCGTGCCCGCCGTGGTGACCACACCCGCGCCGGACACGCCCGCCCCCACCACCCCGCGGCCGACGTCCGAGGCCCCGGCGGTCCAGCCGGGCAGCACCCCGCCGCCCACCATGAGCGGGCCCAGGACACCGACGGCCGACCGGACCACCGGGAAGAAGAGCCCCACGCAGCAGCCCACACCCACCAAGACGCCGACCAAGACGCCGACCAAGAAGGACAAGAAGGAAGGGGACGGGACGCCCTCACGCTCCCCCGGCCAGGTCGAGGGGTCGGACAACGGCCGCGCGGCGGACGAGGGCAAGGAGAAGGCCGGCCGGCGGGGCTGAGGGAGCCGCCCGCCGTCTCAGGACTCCTCGCGCACGATGTCGAGTGCCTTCTGCAGGTCCTGGGGGTAGTCGGTGCTGAACGAGATCCACTCGCCGGTCGAGGGGTGCTCGAACCCGAGCGCCACCGCGTGCAGCCACTGCCGCGTGAGCCCCAGCCGGGCCGCCAGCGTGGGGTCGGCGCCGTACAGCAGGTCGCCGACGCAGGGGTGGCGCAGCGCGGACATGTGCACCCTGATCTGGTGCGTACGCCCGGTCTCCAGCTTGATGTCCAGCAGCGACGCCGCCCGGAACGCCTCCACCGTGTCGTAGTGCGTGACGGACGGCTTCCCGCCCGCGACCACGGCGAACCGGCCGTCCCCCGACGGGTGCCGGTCGATGGGCGCGTCCACCGTGCCCCGGAACGGGTCGGGATGCCCCTGCACCAGCGCGTGGTAGCGCTTGTCGACCGTGCGCTCCTTGAAGGCCCGCTTGAGCCACGAGTAGGCGTGCTCGCTCTTGGCCACGACCATCGCGCCCGTGGTGTTGGCGTCGAGCCGGTGCACGATGCCCTGCCGCTCGGCGGCGCCGCTGGTGGCGATGGTGTGGCCGGCCCCGAGCAGGCCGCCGATGACGGTCGGGCCGGTCCAGCCGACGGTCGGGTGCGCGGCCACGCCGATCGGCTTGTTGACCACGATGATGTCGTCGTCCTCGTACACGATGGTCATGCCCGGCACCGGCTCGGCGACCGGCATGGGCGTGGTGACCGGCGGCGGCATCGTCACGTCGAGCCACGCGCCGGCGTGCACCCGGTCGGACTTGGCCGGCTGGCGGCCGTCCACCAGCACCTCGCCCGCGACGATCAGCTCGGCCGCGCGCGTGCGGGAGAAGCCGAACAGCCGCGAGAGCGCGGCGTCGAGCCGCTCGCCCTCCAGCCCGTCGGGCACCGGCAGGCTGCGCTGCTCAGTCATTGTCGGCCACCTCCTTGGACCCGTCGATCTGCACGTTGCGCCAGGCCAGGATGACCGCCAGGATCCCGCCGCAGACGATCGCCGAGTCGGCGATGTTGAACACCGGGAAGTAGTCGATGACGGGGAAGTGCCCAGGGAGCACCTCGATGAAGTCCACGACGTGCCCCTGGAGCTGGGACGAGCGGCCGATCCCCGATGGGTAGCGCAGCAGCCTGTCGGTGAGGTTGCCCAGCGCCCCGCCCAGCAGCAGCCCGAGCGCGACCGCCCAGGAGCGGCTGCCGAGCTTGCGGGCCGTGCGCACGATGGCCACGACCACGCCGGCCGCGATGAACGTGAAGACGAACGTCATTCCGGTGCCGATGCTGAACGCGGCACCGGAATTGAAGATCACCCGGAACTGCAGGACGTCCGGGATGACGACCATCGGCGCCTCACCCTCCAGCGTGCGCAGCACCACCGTCTTGGTGACGAGGTCGGCCGCGTAGATCACGGCCGCCAGCACGACGAGGACGGCGAAGAGGCGCCGCCGAGGCTTGCCCCCCGAGCCTACCGGCGCTCCTCCTTCTGCTTGCAGGCCACGCACAGCGTCGCCCTCGGGAACGCCTGAAGGCGTTCCTTGCCGATCGGCTTGTGGCACGATTCGCACACTCCATAGGTCCCTGCGTCGATCCTGGCGATCGCACGTTCGTTCTGCGCGACCAGATCGCGCGCATTCAGGGTAAGGGCGATCTCGCGTTCGCGCTCGTACGTCTTGGCGCCGGCGTCCGCCTGGTCGTCGCCGGCTCCCTGGGTGACGTCTCCAGAGGCTATCTCCGACTCGTGGCGCATGATGTCCGCCTCGAGCTCGTCGATCTCCGTCTGGAGCCTGCCGCGTACCTCGGCCAGCTCCTCTTCCGACCACATCGACGGTGTAGCGGTCTGCGTGACTGCCGCCATGGCTGCCTCCATTGCTGATCAAGGCCGTAAAGGGTGCGGGCAGCTTAGGATCCTCATAACGGAACGGCAAACGACCCGCCGGACGGTTTACCTCCCCCGTACTATCCCGCCTCGCGCATTCAACTCCTCCCCAGCAGCGTCCATTCCCACAACTTTGCGCCGTTTACGTCTCGCGTACCGACAAGGCGTCGTGAGTACCCCGGACGCCACCGGGAAAACCTGGAAGCCTCGGGCCCCGCTCTGCGTTATGGTTTGAGACTGCAAGGCGTTGATGGGGCCCGACTGTGAGGGATATCACCCCGGAGCCGCCGGAAGAACGGCTCTCCCGAGCTCATTAGAACCGGCCGCAGACCAAATGGAGAGGGCCCCGCCCAGCGCGAGGCCAAGAAGGGTGGTACCGCGGAGCCGCCAGGCTTCGTCCCTTCACGCACACCAGCCAGCCGGCCGATCAAGCGTGGAGGTTCCGCCCGAAATGTCTTCCCCATCTTTCCGCTCTCTTCCCGCGCAGGTCGACCTGCCCGCGCTCGAGCGCGAGGTCCTCGACCGCTGGCGGGACGGGAAGATCTTCGAGCGGTCCGTGGAACAGAACTCCGGCAACCCGTCGTGGGTCTTCTACGAGGGCCCGCCGACCGCCAACGGCCTGCCGGGCGTCCACCACGTCGAGGCGCGCGTGTTCAAGGACCTGTTCCCCCGCTACAAGTCGATGCGCGGCTTCAGCGTGCCGCGCAAGGCGGGCTGGGACTGCCACGGCCTGCCCGTCGAGGTCGGCGTGGAGCGCGAGCTGGGCCTGTCCGGCAAGAAGGACATCGAGACGTACGGCATCGCCGAGTTCAACGCCAAGTGCCGTGAGTCGGTGCTGCGGCACGTGGACGCGTTCGAGCAGATGACCGAGCGGATGGGCTACTGGATCGACCTGTCCCAGGCCTACCGCACCATGGACCCGTCCTACATCGAGTCGGTGTGGTGGTCGCTCAAGGTCGTCTTCGACAAGGGGCTGCTGTTCCGCGACTTCCGGATCACCCCCTACTGCCCGCGCTGCGGCACCGGGCTGTCAGACCACGAGCTGGGCCAGCCGGGCGGCTACGAGACCGTCTCCAGCCCGTCGGTCTACGTCCGCATGCCCGCGACGACCGGCCCGCTCGCCGAGCTGGGCGCCGCGCTGCTGGTCTGGACGACCACGCCGTGGACGCTGGTCTCCAACACGGCCGTGGCCGTGCACCCGGACGTCACCTATGTCGCGGCCCGCACGGCCGACGGCGAGGTGCTGGTCGTGGCCGAGCCGCTGCTCTCGGTGCTCGGCGAGGACGTGACCGAGCTGGCCCGCTACACCGGCCGCGAGCTGGAGCACACCGCCTACACCCGGCCGTTCGACCTGGTCGACATCCCGGGCGCCCACTACGTGGTGCTCGGCGACTACGTCACCGTCGAGGACGGCACCGGCCTGGTCCACCAGGCGCCCGCCTTCGGCGCCGACGACCTGGCCGTCATCAAGAAGTACGACATGCCCGTCGTCAACCCGATCGGCCCCGACGGCCGCTTCCTCGACGACGTGCCCATGGTCGGCGGCCGGTTCTTCAAGGACGCCGACGAGGAGCTGACCGAGGACCTGCGGGCGCGCGGGCTGCTGTTCCGCGGCGGGCACCTCGAGCACAGCTACCCGCACTGCTGGCGCTGCCACACCGCGCTGCTCTACTACGCGCTCCCCTCCTGGTACATCCGCACCACCGCCGTCAAGACCAGATGCTGGCCGAGAACGCCGGCACCAACTGGTACCCGGACACGATCAAGTGGGGCCGCTTCGGCGAGTGGCTGCGCAACAACGTCGACTGGTCGCTGTCGCGCTCGCGTTACTGGGGCACGCCGCTGCCGCTGTGGGTGTGCTCGGAGGACGAGTCCCACGTGACGTGCGTCGGGTCGCTGGAGGAGCTGGGCACCCTGGCGGGCCAGGACGTCTCGGCCCTCGACCCGCACCGCCCGTTCGTCGACGACGTCACCTTCGACTGCCCGACCTGCGGAGGCCAGGCCCGCCGCGTGCCCGACGTCATCGACGCCTGGTACGACTCGGGCTCCATGCCGTTCGCCCAGTGGGGAGAGCGCGGCAAGCCGGAGGGCGTCTACCCGGCGCAGTTCATCTGCGAGGCCACCGACCAGACGCGCGGCTGGTTCTACTCGCTGATGGCCGTCGGCACGCTCGTCTTCGGCCAGTCCTCCTACGAGAACGTGCTCTGCCTCGGCCTCATCCTGGCCGAGGACGGCCGCAAGATGAGCAAGCACCTGGGCAACATCCTCGAGCCGATCCCGCTGATGGACCAGCACGGCGCCGACGCGCTGCGCTGGTTCATGGCCTGCTCGGGCTCGCCGTGGGCGGCCCGCCGGGTGGGGCACAACACGCTCGAGGAGATCGTCCGCAAGGTCCTGCTGACGCTCTGGAACACCGCGTCGTTCTTCACCCTGTACGCCAACGCCGAGTCCTGGTCGCCGGCCAAGCTGTCCGAGGCCACCCCGCCCGGCCAGCGTGCGCTGATCGACCGCTGGGCGCTGGCCGAGCTGCACAGGACGGTCGCCGAGGTCACGGCGGCGCTCGACGAGTACGACACCCAGCGCGCCGGCCGCCGCCTGGCCGACTTCCTCGACGACCTGTCCAACTGGTACGTACGCCGCTCGCGCCGCCGCTTCTGGCAGGGCTCGGAGGACGCGTTCGCGACGCTGTACGAGTGCCTGGAGACCGTGATCCGGCTGATGGCGCCCATCACGCCGTTCCTCACCGACCACCTGTGGGACGTGCTGCGCGCGGCCGACGCGCCCTCCTCGGTGCACCTGGCCCCCTGGCCGGAGGTGCGCGAGGACCTGCTCAACCCGGCGCTGTCGGACCAGATGGCCCTGGTGCGCCGGCTGGTGGAGCTGGGCCGCTCGGCCCGGGCCTCGTCGGGCGTCAAGACCCGCCAGCCGCTGCGGCGCGCCCTGGTGGGGGCGCACGACTGGCCGTCGCTCCCCGGCGAGCTGCGTGGCCTGGTGGCGGAGGAGCTGAACGTCCATACCCTGGAGGACATGTCGGGCTTCAGCGCCGACCTCGTGTCCTACTCGGTCAAGCCCAACTTCCGGGCGCTGGGCAAGCGGTTCGGCCCCCGTACCAAGCTGGTGGCGGCCGCGGTGGCCGCCGCCGACGCCACCCGCGTGGCCAGGGCCCTGCGCTCCGGCTCCACGGTCATGGTGGAGGCGGACGAGCTGGGCGAGATCATGCTCGGCCCCGACGAGGTGATCGTCAACGAGCAGCCCCGCTCCGGCTGGGCCGTGGAGACGGGCGCGATCGGCACGGGCACGGGCGAGACGGTGGCCCTGGACCTGGAGCTCACGGACGACCTGCGCCGCGCGGGCCTGCTCCGCGAGGTCATCCGGCTGGTCCAGGAGGCCCGCAAGTCGACCGGCCTGTCGATCACGGACCGCATCACCCTGTGGTGGACCAGCACGTCCCCCGACCTGGCCACGGCGCTCCGCTCGGAGGGTCGCGTGGTGTCGGAGGAGGTCCTGGCCACGACCCTCACGGAGGGCACGGCCGAGGACCTGCCGTCGCACACGGACGAGGACCTGGGCCTGACCTTCCAGCTCCGCCGCGCCTGACCCGGCCACGCCCGGGAGTTCACGAGGGCAACACGGCACACAAGGGGCGCGCCCGACCGGGCGCGCCCCCTTCGCCTGCCACCCCCCGCAGTCGCCCCCACCACATCACCCCCGCACCGCCCACCCGAACGCCGCACCCGCCAGCACCCCGCTCATCTCACAGCAGCGTTCACGGCACCACACAGCACCCCATCGACCGCAGCGCCACACAGCAGCGGATCCCGCGCCACACATCAGCAGGCCCAGCGCCACACGACAGCGGATCCCGCGCCACTACAACAGCGGGCCCAGCGTCGCACCGCAACGCGCTCCTTCGCGTCACCCAGCCAGCCCAGGCCCTCGCCCTCGCCCGCGCCCTCGGCCTCGCCCAGGCACCAAAACGGCCCCCAGCGTCACGCTGAAGGCCGTGTCAGGACAAACGGGACCGAGCCCCTGGATCCGGATCCGGTGGGTGTCAGGAGCTCCTGCAGCCCCTCCTCAGTCAGCCGACCGTCTCGCGGTCGTGCTGGCACACCGAGCAACTGGTCAGCCCGGCCGCTTCCGCCGCGGCGAGCGTCATCGTCTCCACGCCGGTCTCCCCGGCCCCCCGGATCAACGGGCAGGCGGTGCTGTGGTAGCGGCGAGTGCCGATGATGACCTTCACAGTCCCCGGCCGCTCACCCCTGCCGCCCCCGGCAGCCCCCTTGGCCCCGGCGGCGGACTCGTCACCGGTCTTACCCCCGGACGCCTCGGCCTTGGCCCCAGAGACCTGCCCCTTCCCGGACCCACCGGAAACCGGCGGCCGGGACGCGCCCGAAGAGG
Source organism: Nonomuraea sp. KM90 (assembly GCF_052246675.1). NCBI lineage: Bacteria > Bacillati > Actinomycetota > Actinomycetes > Streptosporangiales > Streptosporangiaceae > Nonomuraea > Nonomuraea sp. KM90. Next base: position 26,368 of record NZ_JBQQCB010000001.1, read on the forward strand.
GCCCGCCCTTGGACGACGAGCCGCTCCCCCCGGTTCCCGGCGCCTCCCCCTTGGCAGCCCCCGGCTTGGTGCCCGACGGTCTGGCCGGCGCCCCGGTGGGCAGCGGCCCCTTCGGCTTGGCCTCCGACTCGGCCGACGACGCGGGCCGCTCGTGCAGGATCACGGTCTCTCCCGCGGAGGACGACTCCTCACCCGGACGAGACGAACGCTCCGACGGCTTGGCAGCCGACCCCCCTGGCCGCCCAGGCGTCACGGACGCGGGCACCCGAGGCTGCGGCGCGGTAGCGGGCCCTGAGGAGTCATCGTCCTGCACACCCGCCTCAGAGGACCGCCCGAGCGAGCCCCCACCCTGACCAGACCGGTCACCGGACTGACCAGACCTGCCGCTGGAACCGGGCTTGCCCGGCCCGGCACCCGGCTGCCCCGGCTTGGCCGCAGGCTTGGCGCCACCGGGCTGCTCCGGCGTGGCGGCAGTCCGCCCGGGCTCGGCCCCAGGACGGCCGGACGTGCCACTGCCCGGCTGACCCGGCTCGGCACCAGCCCGCCCAGCCCCGGAGCCGGGCCGCCCGGACGGCTCACGCTGCCCGGACTGCTCAGGCGCGCCACCGGACTGACCACCCGGCTGCGCGGCTTTCGTACCGGCTCGTCCGGGCTCGTCCGGTGTGTCACCGGAGGGCTGCGACGGCCGGGTCTCATCGGAAGAGGGCTCACCCGAGGAGGGCGCGCCCGACTCGGCCTTGCGCGCGAAGGGCGGCGGCCGGAAGTAAGAAGTCTGCTGATCCGCCTGCTCATCATCCGAATCAGATTCGGGGGCGGCGGAGGAGGATGCCCTGGCCTGGCTCGCGGGAGCGGCCGAGGGACCCGAGGGACGGCCGAACCACCCGGTGGCGCCTTCCTCGTGGGCGGCGGCAGGCTCCGGGCTGGGGGTGGAAGCCTTCGTGTCGGGCTTCGGCGGGGCGACCGGCGGACGTAGGTCGCGGGTCTCCGCGGAGTTTTCGGCTCGGCTCCCGACGGTGGGATCCGTGGCGAGAGCGGGGCCCGGGGCGACGACGGGCTCGGGGTCGGCGGCAGGCGGCAGCTGCCGTCCGCCGAGCGCGGCGTCAGGCAGGCACGCCGTGCAGGGCGTGAAGCCCTCCTCGCGTGCCTCTTCGTACGTGAGCTCCTCGTGATCCCGGCCGATCAGCTGCCTGCACCCGGGGACGTGGTAACGCTTGCGTCCCGGGATCACCAGCACGATCGCATCCGGCGAGATGCCGCTCGCCGCCGGTCGGCGGGGGGCGGCGGCCGGGACGGTCGCCGTCCGCTGCGGAGGCTGCGGATGCGGCTGGGGTTGCACGTGCGGCTGCGGGTGCGGCTGGTGGGCCATGGGGCCGGTCTGGTTGTAAGGCGGAGCGGGCGGCATGAGCCCCTTCGGGGGGGTGGCCGGCGCAGCGGCCTGCCCACCTCCGGGAAAAAGCTCGTTCCGCCGCAGGAACGCCCCGATCACCAGGAACAGCGCGGACAGCACGCTGACCACGATGGACCACATGATCAGGAACGGCTTCGCCAGTACGAAGCCCGCGATCAGCAGAACCACTGCCGCGAGCACCAAACCAGCACTGATAAGGATCACAGGGGGCTCTTTCGAGTGACAGGTCCTAGTGACCCGCTACTTTACCGGCGGTCGTTGTGCGGACCGTCACCGCCGGGGAAGGCGCCCTGCGGAGCCTCGCCGCCGAACGGGTTGGGACCACCCGGAAGGGGCGGCTGGCCACCCTGCGGCACGGCGTGCGACATGGCGGGAGCCTGGCCCTGCGGACCGGACATCACCGGGAAGCCGCCGCTGCCCTCCGCGGAGACGTTGAGCTCGGCGAGCTGGTTCTCCAGGTAGAGCTTGAGCCTGCTGCGGTATTCGCGCTCGAAGCTGCGCAGCTCCTCGACCTTGCGCTCGAGCTCGTCGCGGGTCTGCACCAGCGAGCCCATCGCCTGGCGGTGGCGCTCCTGCGCGTCGCGCTCGAGCGTCTCGGCGCGGGCACGGGCGTCGCCGATGACCTGCTCGGCCTGGCGGCGGGCCTTGGTGAGGATCTCGTCGGCCTCGCGCCGGGCGCGGGTCACCGTCTCGTCCGCCTCCCGGCGGGCGTCGGCGATCGCCTGGTCGGCGGTCTGCTGGGCGAGGGCGAGCACGCGGGCCGCGGTGTCCATGTTGTCCTCGGCGGGAGGCATGCTCATGGCCACGGGGACCGGCTGCTGCTGCTGCATCGGCGGCGGCTCGGGGGCTCGCATGGGCTCCGGCTGCGGCGGCCCCATCATCTCGGGCTTGGGCTGCTCCTGGACCGGGGCGGAGGCCATGGGCATGTTCATGCCGCCCGGCACCTTCCCGCGCAGGCACTCGGCCAGCTTGGCGCGGAGCTCCTCGTTCTCTTGGATCAGGCGGTCGAGCTCAGCTTCCACCTCGTCGAGGAAGGCGTCGACCTCTTCCTCGTCGTAGCCCGGCCGCAGCCGGGTGGTACTGAACTGCTTGTTCCGCACATCAGCGGGCGTCAGCGGCATTTTTTGGTCTCCTTGGCGCGCTTGGAGTCTGTCCGGAGGACGGTAACCCGAATCACTTCAGCGCGGACACGAGTTGGATCACGACCGGCGCCACACCGGCCCGGCTCATCGCAGCGTTCCGGCGATCTGAATCAAGATCAGAACCACGATGAACAGGACAGTGAAGCTTAGGTCAAAGGCCACCGTACCCAACCGGAGCGGAGGAATGAAACGGCGGAGGAACTTGAGAGGTGGGTCAGTTGCGGTGTATGTGGCCTCGGCCACGACCAGCACGACGCCCGAAGGCCGCCACTGACGGGCGAAAGCCTGCACCGTCTCGAAGATCATCCTGCCGATGAGCAGCACCAGGTAGAGAGACAGGACAACGACCAAGATCCCACCGACGACGTCCACGGCCCGGCCGCGCCTCCACTTCTGATGTGCCCTCCCGGTCTCGGCGAGACCTGGTTGGGTCCGATAGGCATACAGAGACTCTAACTCTGGTTGAAGAATCCGCGTTCCGCGATTCGGGCCTTGTCCTCAGCGGTCACCTCGACATTGGCAGGGGACAACAGGAACACCTTGTTGGTAACACGTTCAATGCTGCCATGTAGGCCAAAGACCAGACCTGCCGCGAAATCGACGAGGCGCTTCGCGTCACTGTCAACCATCTCGGTCAGATTCATGATGACCGGGGTGCCGTCGCGGAAGTGCTCTCCGATCGTACGCGCCTCGTTGTACGTCCGGGGGTGGAGGGTCGTGATGCGGGCCAGATCGGTCGTGCGGCGTTCCAGGATCGTCGTGGTGGGCCTGGGCGCGGGGACCCCGGCTTCAGGCTCGTCGTCGCGGTCCTGGACCGCCACGGGCCGTTCCTCGCCGGTTCGCTGGACCTCGTCGTCGTAGGCGTACTCGTCCGTGTAGGTCTCGTACCTCTCGTAGCGGTCGTCCTCCACGAGACCGAGGTAGACCGCCATCTTGCGCATCGCGCCGGCCATCGCTAAGTCGTCCTCCTGCTCATGGTCGCACTCGCTCGGGCCCGTCGCCGTGTCCGAGGCGGTAGCCGTACCCCCCTGGAGCTCACCGCTGATCGACCTCTACTTGGTCATGGGCTTGAAGACCCACTTGAGGGGACATTACCTGACGAAGGGCTTGCGACGGCCGAGCAACGCCGTACCGACCCGCACGTGTGTCGCGCCGTAGGCGATGGCTTCCGTGAGGTCCTCGCTCATGCCCGCGGAGATCATCGTGGCACGTGGATGCTGCTCCTGGACGAGCCGCGCCAGATCCCGCAGCCGGGAGAAGGCCTTGGCCGGGTCCTCCCCCAGCGGCGCCACCGCCATGACGCCGCCCAGCCACACCCCGTCGGCCAGCGCCACCTCGTCCGCGAGCTCGAGCAGGTCGGCGGCGCGCGCGCCGCCCCTGGCGGGGTCGTCGTCGAGCGCGACCTGCAGCAGGCAGCCGACCCGGCGGCCCTGGCGGACCGCCTCCTTGCTGATGGCCTCCACCAGCCTGAGGCGGTCGACGGAGTGGACGACGTCGGCGTACCCGACGACGGAGCGGACCTTGTTGGTCTGCAGCTGACCGACGAAGTGCCAGGTCAGCGGCAGTCCGGCGAGCTCGTGGGCCTTGGGGGCGGCCTCCTGGTCGCGGTTCTCGCCGACGTCGCGCACGCCCAGCTCGGCCAGGATGCGCACGTCCTCGGCGGGCCGCGTCTTGGTGACGGCGATCAGCGTGACCTCGCCCCGGTCGCGCCCCACCGCGTGGCAGGCCTCGGCGATGCGCGCGTCGACCTCGGCGAGACCGGCCGCGATCTCGTCCCTTCTCACGTCCCTCTCCCCCTCACTACTGCCGATGTCCTCCATGCCCGCATACGACATGCTCACGTACGAAATGTCCGCATAAGACATGTCCCACGTACGACACTCCCGTCCGCACACGACGGCGCCGCTCCCGTTTCCCTGCGGGGAGCGGCGTCAGGCGAACTGCTACTTGAGGAAGTCGGGAACGTCGAGCTCCTCTTCCTGCTCCTCGAAGATCACCCGAGGACGTTTGGGCGGCTCCGACATGCGGGAGGTGATGGGCGTGGGCGGGTTGGCGGGCTCGGGCGCGGGCCGGGGGATCGAGATGGGGCCGGACGGCTCGTCGGCGGGCTCGCCGGCGTCCGTGCGGGAGTCGTGCACCGGCTCCACCGGGCGCACCGGCTCGGGCCGGGGCTCCGGACGCGACTCGGGACGGAACTCGGCGCGCGGCTCCGGACGCACCTCGGCCCGCGGCTCGGGGCGGGGCTCCGGACGCGGCTCGGGGCGGAAGTCGGCGCGCTGCTCGGACCTGAAGTCCGTACGGGGCTCCGGACGCACCTCAGGGCGCGGCTCAGGGCGCAACGTGGGCGGCTCGGACTTCACACTGGGGGACGCCATGCTCGGCCGTGGAGGCGACGCCGGAGGCGGCGCGGCGGCCTGGGCCGCGGCGGGCCGGCCCGCCGGACGGGTCACCGGCTTCTCCGTCGGCCCCGGCACGTCGTCGAAGCCCGCCGCGATCACCGTCACGCGCACCTCGTCGCCGAGCGCGTCGTCGATGACCGTACCGAAGATGATGTTGGCGTCGGGTGCGGCGGCCATGGACACGAGCTGGGCCGCCTCGTTGATCTCGAACAGGCCCAGGTCCGAGCCGCCCGCGATGGACAGCAGCACGCCGTGGGCGCCGTCGATGCTGGCCTCCAGCAGCGGGCTGGAGACCGCCATCTCGGCCGCCGCCACCGAGCGGTCGTCACCCCGGGCGTGGCCGATGCCCATGAGGGCGGAGCCGGCGCCCGACATGACCGACTTGACGTCGGCGAAGTCGAGGTTGATCAGACCGGGGGTGGTGATCAGGTCGGTGATGCCCTGGACACCGGAGAGCAGCACCTGGTCGGCCGCCTTGAACGCGTCGAGCACGCTCACCTGCCGGTCGGAGATCGACAGCAGCCGGTCGTTGGGGATCACGATCAGCGTGTCGACCTCGTCGCGCAGCGTCTCGATACCCGCCTCGGCCTGCGACGCCCTGCGTCGTCCCTCGAAGCTGAACGGCCTGGTCACAACACCTATCGTGAGCGCGCCGAGCGATCGGGCGATGTTCGCCACGACCGGTGCGCCGCCGGTGCCCGTGCCACCGCCCTCGCCCGCCGTGACGAAGACCATGTCGGCCCCCTTGAGGACCTCCTCGATCTCCTCACGGTGGTCCTCGGCCGCCTTCCGGCCGACATCGGGGTTGGCGCCCGCCCCCAGTCCGCGCGTGAGCTCGCGGCCCACGTCGAGTTTCACATCGGCGTCACTCATCAGCAGCGCCTGGGCGTCGGTGTTTATCGCGATGAACTCGACGCCCTTGAGTCCCTCCTCGATCATCCGGTTGACGGCGTTGACTCCGCCGCCGCCGATGCCGACGACCTTGATGACCGCGAGGTAGTTCTGCGGTGCTGCCACGACGAGGGGCCTTTCCGCTCGTTGACTTGCCATTTCGGTGCGGATTGTCTCCGCTTTTGTCAGTTCGGGTAACTCTCAACCTCAGGTTGAGATTTAGATTTATGTCAACCTGAGGATTGATACGGACAGTAGGAGTTACGCTCCAGGCGGGTCAACTAACCGCGCCGCAAGCACGTCCGGCGTGTCGCGGGCTGTCCGTTTCGCTCCGCAGTCACGCCTGGTCGCGGCCCTCCTCTGCCGAAAGTCCGGCTTACAGGCTCTCACGCCGCGAGCCCCGCCTCGCACAGGCTCGGCGATGCCCTTGCCCCTGAGTTGCCAGACCCTGACGATCACGATCACTTCAGCGTCACCACGTCGGGAGAACTGACGTCGTAGAGGGTGACCGCTCTTTCGCGTTTGAGCAGCGAGGTCAGGATGCGGCCTTTCTCCTCGGGCCGGTCGGTGCCGCCCCAGATGACGGTACGCCCGTCCGACAGAACGAGGGTGACGCCTTCGGCCGTCCCCGCGCGTACCTGCCTGACCCGGCCCGCCACCTCGCTCGGCAGCGCCTCGATGACCTTGAGCGCCGCCGTCATGGTGGGGTCGCCCGCGGCCGGACGGTCCACCTTGAGCAGCGGCAGCATCGGCGGCGCCGCGGACCTCACCTCGATCACCACGCCCTGCCCGTCGACGATCGCCATTTTGTCGCCCACCGGGACGGCGGCCACCGGCTCGCGCTCGACCACCTCGATCTTGAGCGTGCCCGGCCAGACCCGGTCCACCTTGGCGGTGGCGAGCTGCCGGATGCCCAGGACGCGGGTCTCGACGTCGGCGAGGTTCACGGTGGCCAGCGGGTGGAGGTCCGCCACGCCGGCCTGCTGCTTGATCCGCTCGCTCGGCACTGTGAGATTTCCCACGATCTCGATCGAGCGCACGCCCAGCACGGGCGAGAAGAACACCAGCCAGGCGGCCGTGCCCACCACTCCCGCCGTCAGCAGCACCAGGAACGCCGTGCGCGCCTTCATCACCCTCCCACCCCGGCCGGCCCGCGGCCGATGTCGGCACCGAACCTACGCCGACGCGCGGCGTAACCCCGCGCGCCACGCCCAAACACCACCCCGCCGGGGTCGCCGGGAGAGCGGGCGGCCGCCCGCCGCCTCCCCGGTGCCGGCGTCCATGATCGCTTCGCCACCCGGTGCTCGCCGTCGCCGACCGCCCCGGCGTCTCGCTCCGGCCGCACCGCCGTGTGCGTGCCCTGCCCCTGGCCTCTCACTCCACGACCCCAGCCACGAACGGCGGGGCAGCCGCCGGGCAGCCATGCGGGTCGGGACGGCCAGGGCGGGGACGGTTCAGGCCAGGCGGGCGACGATCTGCGGCCCGAGCTCGGTGATGTCGCCCGCGCCCATCGTGAGCACGATGTCGCCGGGCCGCGCCCGCTCGGCCACCATGGCCGGCACCGCGGACCGGTCCGGCGCGTACGCCACCCGCTCCGCCGGCAACGGCACCTTCCCGGCCACCATCGCGCCGGACACCCCGGGCTCGGGATCCTCCCTGGCCCCGTAGACGTCGAGCACGATGGCCTCGTCGGCCAGCCCGAGCGCCGCCCCGAACTCGTCGGCGAAGAACCGGGTGCGCGAGTAGAGGTGCGGCTGGAAGATCGCGATGACCCGGCCGGTGCCGGAGTAGGAGGCCACCACGTCGCGGGCGGCCCGCAGGTCGGCGGTCAGCTCGGTCGGGTGGTGGGCGTAGCTGTCGAACACCGCGATGCCGCCGGCCTCGCCCTTGGCCTCGAAGCGCCGCTTGGCCCCGGTGAAGGCCCCCAGGCCCTCCCTGATCTCCTCGAACGGGAGCCCCAGCTCGTCGGCCACGGCGATCACCGCGGTGGCGTTGAGCGCGTTGTGAGCGCCGGGAACGGCCAGCCGCACCTCGCCCCTGCCCTCGATGGAGAACACCGTGCCGAACCCGTCGGGCCTGACGTCGCCCACCCGGTAGTCCTCGCCCGTCAGGCCGTACGTCCTGACCCTGAGCCCCCGCTCCCTGGCCCGCCGCGCCACCTCCGCCGCGCCCGGGTCGTCGGCGCACGCGATGAGCAGCGAGCCGATCCGGTCGGCGAACCGGGCGAAGCTGTCGTGCACCGCCCGCGGGTCGCCGTAGTTGTCGAGGTGGTCGGCCTCGACGTTGGTCACCACGGCGATGTCGGGGGCGAGCATGAGGAAGGAGCCGTCGCTCTCGTCGGCCTCGGCCACGAAGACCCGCCCCTGCCCGTCGTCGGCGCCGAGCCCGGTGGTGACGAGCTGGCCGCCCACGCAGTAGGACGGGTCGGCGCCGCACTTCTGCAGCGCGACGGTGAGCATGGAGGTGGTCGTGGTCTTGCCGTGGGTGCCCGCGATGGCGACCGCGGTGCGCCCGGCCATGACGGAGGCCAGCGCGGCGGCCCGCGGGATGATCCGCAGCCCCTGCTTGAGCGCCTCGCCCAGCTCGGGGTTGGAGTCGCGGATGGCGGTCGAGACGACCACGGTGTCGACGTCTCTGATGTGCGAGGCGGCGTGGCCGATGTGCACGGTGGCGCCCAGCTCGCGCAGCTCGGTGATCTGGTCGGAGCTGCGCGCGTCGCTGCCCGAGACGCGTACGCCGCGCTTGAGCAGGATGCGGGCTATGCCCGACATGCCGGAGCCACCGATGCCGATGAAGTGCACCCGCCCCAACTCTTCCACGGTGACGGGGTCGACCAGCTTGACGAGACTCATCGGGCTATCTCCAACACTTTCCTGGCAAGCATGATATCGGCGTCCTTCCTCCCCAGTCTGGAGGCGGCCTCCGACATGACGGCGACCCGCTCTGGATCGCGGAGGATGGGCAGCACGTTGCGAATGATCCAATCAGGTGACAACTCGGCGTCGTCGACCACCAGGCCGCCGCCGCCGTGCACGATGCGCTCGGCGTTGATGCGCTGCTCGCCGTTGCCGTGCGGGAGCGGCACGTAGGCCCCGGGCAGGCCGACCGCGGTCAGCTCCGCGCAGGTCAGCGCGCCGCTGCGGCACAGGGCCAGGTCCGCGGCGGCGTAGGCGAGGTCCATGCGGTCGACGTAGGGCAGCAGGACGTATTGCGGGTCGCCCGGCGGCGGCTCGTGCTCGACCGTGTTCTTCGGGCCCAGCACGTGCAGCACCTGCACGCCGGCCCGGCGCAGCGCGGGCGCGGCGGCCAGCGCGGCCTGGTTGAGCGACCGGGCGCCCTGCGAGCCGCCGAACACCAGCAGCGTCGGCCGGTCGTTCTCCAGCCCGAACCAGGAGCGCGCCTTGTCGCCCATGGACAGCCGGTCGAGCGTGACGATCTCGCGGCGCAGCGGCGTGCCGATGAACTCCGCCTTGGGCAGCGCGCAATCGGGGAAGCCGCTGAACACGTGGTCGGTCAGCCGCGCGCCCAGCCGGTTGGCCAGCCCGGGGCGCGGATTGGCCTCGTGCACGACGATCGGCAGGCCGCGCCGCTTGGCCGCGAGGTAGGCGGGGGTCGCCACGTAGCCGCCGAAGCCGACCAGGATGTCGGCCTTGACCCGGTCGAGGATGCTCGCGGTCGCGTTGATCGCCCCGGCCAGCCGGCCAGGCACGGTCAGCAGGCTCGGAGTGATCGCCCTCGGCAGCGGCACGGCGGGCACCAGCTCCAGCTCGTAGCCCCTGGCGGGCACGAGCCGCGTCTCCAAGCCGCGCTCCGTGCCCACGCAGGTGATGCCGACGCTCCGGTCAAGATGACGCAGCGCGTCCGCAAGGGCGAGCGCGGGCTCGATGTGCCCGGCCGTCCCCCCACCGGCGAGGACCACCCTCATCTCGGTCACTCCCTAACGTGTCGCTCGGCCTCTGGTCATACCCCCCAGGCCAAGCCAGCTTAGGGCCCGGGCGGCCGGTCCGGGGCCACGAGCCGCCAAGGCCTCCCGCGCGCCGGGCTCGCGCTTGGCGAACGACAGCAGCATGCCGAGCGCGGCGAGCGTGGGCAGCAGCGAGGAGCCGCCGTACGAGACCAGGGGCAGCGGGATGCCGGTGATCGGCAGCACGCCGAGCACGGCCCCCATGTTGACGGTCGCCTGGCCCACGATCCACGCCACCATGGCGGCCGCGGCCAGCCTGATGAAGGGGTCGTTGACGCGTACGGCCACGCGCAGCCCCGCGTACCCCAGCAGCCCGAACAGCGCCACCACCATCAGCGTGCCCATCAGCCCGAGCTCCTCACCGAGGATGGCGAAGATGAAGTCGCTCTCCCCGTGCGGCAGCCAGCTCCACTTCTGCCGGCTGCTGCCCAGCCCGAGCCCGAACCAGCCGCCCGAGCCCATCGCGATCTGCCCCTGCACGGCCTGGTAGCCCGCCCCCTGCGCGTCGGCCCACGGGTCGAGGAAGGCGCCGATGCGCGCCATCCGGTACGGCTCCACCTTGATCATGATGACCGCCGCCAGCACCGCCAGCGACAGGATGCCGCCGAACAGCTTGACCGGCGCCCCCACCACCCACAGCAGCGCCAGGAAGATCATGAAGAGCACCAGCGTGGTGCCCAGGTCGCGGCCGAGCATGACCATGACGGCCAGGATCGCGGTGCCGGGCATGAGCGGGATCAGCATCTGCCGCCACTCGATGCGGCCCTGCCGCGCCCGCCTGGCCAGCAGGTCGGCCCCCCACAGCGCGAGCCCGAGCTTGGCCGGCTCGGACGGCTGGATGGTGAGCGGGCCGATGTAGATCCACCGCTGCGCGCCCAGCTCGGAGGAGCCGATGAACAGCACCATGACCAGCGCGATGATCGACAGCGCCATCATCGGGTAGCCGGCCCAGCGGAAGAACTTGACCGGCAGCCGGGAGCAGGCGTACATCACGGGCACGCCGATCGCGGCCGACAGCGACTGCTTGATGAACCAGGAGAACGGGCTGCCGGTCTTCTGCAACGCCTCGATGCTGGAGGCCGACAACACCATCATCAGCCCGAGCGCGAGCAGCAGCGCGCTGCACATGATGATCAGGTAGTAGGTGGTCAGCGGCTTGTCCAGCAGCTCCTTCAGCGTGCCGAGCTGCTCCCGCGCCCAGTGCGCCGGACTCTCCTGCGCGGCGGCCGGCCGCACCCGCTCCTCAGCGCTCGTGCTCACGTCGCGCCCTCAGCTCGCGTACGGCACGCGCGAAGGCCTCCCCCCGCGCCGGATAGTTGGCGAACATGTCCAGGGAGGCCCCCGCCGGGGAGAGCAGCACGGTGTCCCCTGGCGAGGCCAGCCGGGCGGCTTCGGTGACGACTCTTTCCATCGCACCAGTGTCCCGATCGGCGATGTCCACGAGCGGGACATTCGGCGCGTGTCGCGCAATGGCTTCGGCGATCCGCGCCCGGTCGGCGCCGAGCAGCACCGCGCCGCGCAACCTGGGGGCGGCCTGGCTCACCAGCTCGTCGACGTCGGCGCCCTTGAGCTGGCCGCCCGCCACCCACACCACCGACGGGTACGAGGCCAGCGCGGCGGCGGCCGCGTGGGGGTTGGTGGCCTTGGAGTCGTCGATGTAGTCGACCTCGCCGATCCGGTCCACGTGGGCCAGCCGGTGCGGGTCGGGCACGAAGTCGCGCAGCCCCTGGCGTACGGCCTCGGAGGGCACGCCGAGCGAGCGGGCCAGGGCGGCGGCGGCCAGCGCGTTGGCCACGTTGTGCGGGGCGAAGGGGCGCACGTCCTCCAGCGTCGCCAGCTCCTCGGCCGCCTCGACCGGGTCGGCCACGAAGGCGCGGTCCACCAGCAGGTCCTCCACCACGCCGATCTCGCCCCGCTTGGGCACGCGCAGCGTGAACCCGACCGCGCCGGGATAGGGCGCGGCCAGCCGGGTCGCCTCGGGGTCGTCGGCGTTGAAGATCACGGTTCCGGCGCGCTCGTAGATGCGGCCCTTGGCGGCGGCGTACTCCTCCATGGAGCCGTGCCAGTCGAGGTGGTCGGGCGCCACGTTGAGGATCGCGGCGGCGTGCGGGGCCAGCGTGCCCGACCAGTGGAGCTGGAAGCTGGACAGCTCGACCGCCAGCACGTCGTACGGCTCCGCGACGGCCTGCACCACGGGCACGCCCACGTTCCCCACGGCCAGGGCCTTGCGCCCGTCGGCCAGCAGGATCGAGGTGAGCATGCGCACGGCGGTGGTCTTGCCGTTGGTGCCGGTCAGCGCCAGCCACGGAGCCGCCTGCTCCGGCCGCAGCCGCCAGGCCAGCTCCACCTCGCCGACGACCTCGACCCCGGCCCGCAGCGCGGCGGCGATCAGCGGATGGTGCGGCGCCCACCCGGTGGTGACCAGCCGCGTCGCGCCCTCGGGCAGCACCATCTCCCCGAACCGGGTCTCGACGCCGACCCGGGCCAGCTCGGCCGCGGCGGCCAGCTGCCGCTCGCCCTCCACGGCCTCGACGACCACGACCCGCTCGCCGCGCCCGGCCAGCACCCGGGCCACGGCGGTGCCGGACACGCCGAGCCCGGCCACGCAGGTCGAACTCATCGGGGCATCCACTCGACGTAGAACAGCCCGAGCCCGAGCGCCGCGCACAACATCGCGATCAGCCAGAAGCGGACCACGATCGTGGTCTCCGCCCAGCCCTTGAGCTCGAAGTGGTGCTGCAGCGGCGCCATCCTGAAGACGCGTTTCCCGGTCATCTTGAAGGAGCCGACCTGGATGATGACCGACAGCGTGATGATCACGCACAGGCCGGCCAGGATGATCAGCAGGAGCTGCGTGCGGGTGGCGATCGCCAGGCCCGCCAGCACGCCGCCCAGGGCCAGCGAGCCGGTGTCGCCCATGAAGATCCGGGCGGGCGGGGCGTTCCACCACAGGAACCCGATCAGCGCCCCCAGCACGGCGGCGGCGACCACGGCCAGGTCGAGCGGATCACGCACCCAGTAGCAGTTGGGGCCGAGCTGGTCGATGCAGTTGTTGCGCAGCTGCCAGTTGCCGATCAGCACGTACGCGGCCAGCACGGTGCCGGTCGCGCCACTGGCCAGGCCGTCGAGGCCGTCGGTGAGGTTCACCGCGTTGGAGAACCCGACGATCATGATGAGCACCCAGATGGTGAACCCGACGATGCCGATCGAGGGGCCGAAGTCGCGCAGGAACGACACGCGGGTCTCGGCGGGGGTGATGCCGTACACGTTGGGCTGGCGGACCACCAGGACGGCGAAGACGGCGCCCACGATGAGCTGGCCGAGCGCCTTGGCGCCGCTGCGCAGGCCCAGGCTGCGCTGCTTGTAGATCTTGATGAAGTCGTCCAGGAACCCGACCGCGCCGAGCCCCGTCATCAGGAACAGCACCAGCATGCCCGACACGGTCGGCGGCGTGAGCATGGCCAGGTGGGAGGCGCCGTAGGCGAGCAGCGCGGCCAGCACGAACACGGTGCCGCCCATGGTGGGGGTGCCCCGCTTGGCGTGGTGGCCGCCCTGCTGCAGCTCCTCGCGGACCTCCTGGCCGTAACCGCGCCGCGAGAACAGCCGGATCGCCAGCGGGGTGCCCAGCATCGAGAGGATCAGGCCCACCGCACCGGCGATGATGATGTTGGTCACTGGGGGGCACCTCCGAGCACCAGCTCGGCCGTCCGCTCCAGACCCATGGCCCTGGGCCCCTTGATCAGCACCGCGTCACCCGGCCGCAGCCACGCGGCCAGCTCGGCCGCCGCCGCCTCGGCATCGGGCACGTGCACGATACGGGTCGGCTGCCCGTAGTAGCCGCCGGGAGGCCCGCCCACGGGCGGCGCCGGCGGCCCCTGCCACCCCTGCCCGGGAACCGGCTGCGGCATGGCGCCCGCGTCGGGCCCGTGCCACCCGGCGCCCTGCGGACCCGGCGCCGGGAGACCAGCAGTCTGGGGGCCAGCGGTCTGGGGGCCGGGGGCATGCGGGCCAGGCAACGGCTGCGCGGGCCCAGCGGGCGCCTGAGGCCCGGGAACCGGCGCTCCGGGCAGCGGGACCCCGCCCGCCGGCTGTGCCCCGTGCTGTGCCCCGTGCTGGGCCCCCTGCTGGGCTGTCTGCTGGGCGGCCGCGTGGGCGCCCTCCAGCACCGGCCCGGCGTCCGGCCCGGCCACGATCAGCCCCGCCAGCCCCGCCCCGCCGGCCAGCCGGCCGAGCTCGGCGTTGAGCGCGGGACCGTCCTCGCCCAGCTCCCGCAGCGCCGCGATGACCGCGAAGCGCCGCCGCCCCTTCCCGAGCACCTCGAACGCCTCGAACGCCGCCCGCATGGAGTCGGGGTTGGCGTTGTAGGCGTCGTTGACCACCGTCACCCCGTCGGCCCGGTCCGTGACCTCCATCCGCCACCGGCTGCGCGGCGTGGCCTCCGACAGCTCCTCGGCGATGGTGGCCACCGGCAGGCCCAGCTCGTAACCGGCCGCCGCGGCGGCCAGCGCGTTCTCGACCGCGTGCGCGCCGTACAGCTGCAGCGACACGTGCGCGGCCCCGGACGGGGTGCGCAGCGTGAAGGAGGCGCGCCCGCGGGCGTCCACGACGACGCCCTCGGCCCGGATGGCCGCGGACTCGCCGCGCCCGAAGTAGGTGACCCGCGCGTCGGTGCGCGAGGCCATCCCCCGCACCAGCGGGTCGTCGGCGTTGAGCACGGCCACGCCGGAGCGCGGCAGGGCCTCCACCAGCTCGCCCTTGGCCTTGGCGATGGCCTCCTTGCCGCCGAACACGCCCAGGTGCGCGGTGCCGACGTTGAGCACCACGCCGATCTGCGGCGGCGCGATGCGGGTCAGGTCCTTGATGTGGCCGATGTTGCGCGCGGCCAGCTCCAGCACCATGAAGCGGGTGTCGAGGTCGGCCCGCAGCACGGTCAGCGGGTGGCCGAGCTCGTTGTTGAAGCTGCCGACGGGCGCGATGGTGGACCCGATCCGCCCGGTGAGCCGGGCCAGCAGGTCCTTGGTGCTGGTCTTGCCCGCGGAACCGGTCACGCCGATCACGGTGGCCTTGGACAGGGTGCGGGCCTGGGCGGCGGCCAGCTCGGCGAGCGCGGCCGCGGTGTCGGGAACGATCACCGCCGGCCCCTCGACCGGCCGGCTGGCCAGCACGGCGACGGCTCCGGCCCGGATGGCCTGCGCGGCGAAGTCGTGACCATCGACCCGCGCGCCCCTGATGGCGACGAACAGGGATCCCGGTTCAACGGCCCGCGAGTCGATCACGACGGGTCCGCGCACCACCGCGCGGGGATCGGCCATGCCCGACAGGGCGCCCGAGGTTATCTCGGCGATCCTGGCCAGAGGCAACGGGATCATTAGTGCTTCCTGCTTTCCTTGCGTGCGTCGATCGCTCCGGCGACCACTTCGCGGTCGTCGAAGGGGATCACCTCGCCTGAAACGTACTGGCCCTGCTCGTGGCCTTTCCCGGCCACCACGACCACGTCGCCGCGCCCGGCCCGGGCGATCGCCAGGCCGATGGCGGCCGCGCGGTCGGGCTCAATGATCACATGAGCGCGGTCGTGCTGCGGAACGCGGAGCGCCCCCTCCATCATCGTCGCGAGGATGGCCAGCGGATCCTCCGAGCGCGGGTTGTCGCTCGTGAAGATCGCCACATCTGCCAGCTCAGCGGAGATTTCGCCCATAATAGGCCGTTTGCCCTTGTCGCGGTCGCCGCCGCAGCCGAGCACGATCGTCAGCGTCCCGGCCGTGACCGACCGCAGCGAGCGCAGCACCGACTCCACGGCGCCCGGCTTGTGCGAGTAGTCCACGACCGCCTGGAACTCGTCCTCGGCCGCCGTGACGCGCTGCATGCGCCCCGGCACGCCGGTCAGCGTGCCCACGCCGTGCACGGCCGTGTGCAGCGGCACCCCGGCCTCGACCAGCGTCACGATGGCACCGAGCGCGTTGGCGACGTTGAACGGGCCCGGCAGCGAGATCTGCGCGTCGGCCTCCACCCCGCCCGGCCCGACCACCCGGAACGCGCTGCCGTCGGCCCCGAGCCGGGCGTCCACCGCCCGCCACTCGGCCTCCGGGTCGCCCAGCGCCGAGAACGTGGTCATCGGCACCTTCGCCAGGCCGATCAGCTCGCGCCCGTAACGATCGTCGATGTTGGTCACGCCCTGGCGGCTCAGCTCCGGCTGGAACAGCTTCGCCTTGGTCGCGAAGTAGTCCTCGAAGTCCTTGTGGAAGTCGAGGTGGTCCTGGGAGAGGTTGGTGAACAGGGCGACGTCGTAGTAGACGCCGTCGATCCTGCCGAGCGCGAGCGCGTGGCTGGAGACCTCCATGGCGGCCGCGGTGACGCCCTCCTCGCGCATGAGCGCGAACAGGCCGTGCAGCTCCGAAGCCTCCGGCGTGGTGAGCGTCGGCTGGAAGCGCAGGTCTCCGGCGTGGATCTCGACACCGCCCACCAGGCCCGCCCGGTGCCCGGCGGCCCGCAGGCCCGCCTCGAGCATGAACGAGGTGGTGGACTTGCCGCTGGTGCCGGTGACGCCGAGGATCTGGATGTCGTGGGCCGGCTGGCCGTACACCCAGGAGGAGATCGGCCCGAGCAGGGCGCGCGGGTCGGGCACGATGAGCACGGGCAGGCCGGTGGCGACGGCCGCGTCGCGGCCGGCTCTGTCGGTGAGGACGGCCACGGCACCGCTCGCCATCGCGTCGGCGGCGAAGGTGGCGCCGTGGACCCGGTTGCCGGGCAGCGCGACGTACAGGTCTCCGCGCCTGACGTTACGGGAGTCGATGGTGACGCCGGTCAGGGCGGCGTGGGGCGACCGTGCCGTGCCTGAATCGGCGTCGAGCATGGTCGCGAGCCCGGTCAGCGGGCGAGGCGGGCTGGTCGTGGGACGCATAGACGACGGGGGACGCACGGCGAGAGCGTACCTTCCCTGGTCACTGTCCCGCGCGCACACGCACCGACGGCGCGGCGGAGCCTGTGGGAGGAATCTTCTTGCTCTTGATGGCGAACGTCATCACATCCTTGAACACGGGGGCCGCCAGTTGCCCGCCGAAGTGGCCGTTCTTCGGGTTCTGCAGCACCGAGAGCACCACCAGCCGCGGCTGGTCGGCCGGCGCGAACCCGACGAACGAGGCCGTGTAACCGTCGTAACGGCCGAGCTCGGCATCGTAGCGGTTGGCCGTGCCCGTCTTGCCCGCCACCCGGTATCCGTCGATGGCGGCGAGCTGGCCGGTGCCTTCCTCGCCCACCGCGCTCTCCAGCATCGTCGAGATCTCCCTGGCCGTCGTCTCACTCACCACTCTGGTCTGCTTACCTGCGGGAGCCGGAACGAACCTGCCGGTCGCGTCCGTCGTGCCCGCCACGATCTGCGGCTCTATCTTGACGCCGCCGTTGGCGATGGTCTGGTAGACGCTGGCCATCTGCAGCGCGGTCACCGAGACGCCCTGCCCGTAGGCGACCGTGCAGTTCTGGCTGCCGGACCACTTCCGGTAGTCGGGCAGCAGGCCGGCCTCGGCGCTGGGCACGCCGCCGCCCGGCGTGCTGCCGAAGCCGAACGCCTTCAGCATCCGGTGCAGCCGCTCGCTGCCGATCTCGCGCGCCGCCATGACCGTGGCCACGTTGCTGGACTGCGCCATGGCCTGCCGGAACGTCATCGACTCCACCTTGTGCGCGTGGGCGTCACGCAGCACCTGGTCGGCGCACCTGATCCGGTCGGGCACCTGGTAGACCGTGTCGGGCGTCACCGCGCGGGCCTCCAGCGCCGCGGCGGCGGTGATGACCTTGTTCGTGCTGCCGGGCTCGAAGACGTCGGCGGCGGCCTTGTTCACGTAGCTGGACTCCGGGGCCTTGCGCCAGTTGTTCAGGTCGAGCTCGGGGGCGTTGGCCATGGCCACGATCTGCGCCGTGCGCACGTCCATGACGATCACCGTGCCGCTGTCGGCCCCGGACTTCTGGACCTGCTCGCCGATCGACTTCTGGGCGGCCCACTGGATGTCGCGGTCGATCGTCAGGCGTACGTCCTGGCCGTCGACCGGCGCGGTGCGCTGGCTGCTGGTCATCGGGATGCGCTGGCCGTCGCGGCCGGTCTCGACGCGCTGCTCGCCGTCGCGGCCGGCCAGGAGCGAGTTCTTCGCCTGCTCCATGCCGCCCAGGCCCTTGCCCTCGTCGCCGACGAACCCGATGAGGCTGCCCGCCAGGTCGCCCGCCGGGTAGAGCCGGCGGTAGGTCTTCTTGGCCGACAGCGCGGGCACGCGGGCCTGCATGAGGCGGCTGGCCACGACGGGGTCCACGTCTCTGGCCAGCAGCTGGTAGTGGGTGCCCGTCCTGGCCAGCTTCGCGGCGATCTCCTGCTCGGTCTTGCCGAGCTGCTGGGCCAGGATCGCGGCCGCCTTCGCGCGTACGGAGGCGGGGACCTTGGTCGGGTCGATCGAGACCTCGCGGGCCTCCACGGTGACGGCCAGCTCGTGGCCGTTGGCGTCGGTGATCGAGCCGCGCTTGGCCGGGATCTCCTCGGTGTGCTGGCGCTGGTCGGCGGCCGCGGCCTCGTACACCTTGGAGTCGAGCCCCTGCATCTGGATCAGCCGTCCGGCGAAGATCGACAGGATGAAGGTCATGCCGATCAGGCCGATGTTGATGCGCCTGCGCGGGCTGCCCAGCCGCAGCACCAGCGGCGGCCTGGGCGGGCGCGGCGGCGTGGGGGGCCGGCGCGGCCCCCTGGGCGGCGGTACGTCCCCGCCGCGGCGCGCCGCCGTCCGCTCGCGGTCCCGCGCCGGCTCCTGCCGGGAGCCTCCCGCGGGCGGCCGGCCCGCAGGGGTACGGCGCGCGGGCCCCTCCTCCTGCCGGCTCCGCCGCCGGGGATCGTCGGCGCCGCCCCGTCCGCTGTCAGGGCGCTGCCTGCCGCCCCGCTCGGCCGCCTCGGCCCGATCGCGCGAACGCTCCTCACGCCCCTGCACGCGCCCTCTGAGCCGATCATCGTCCGCCCGCCCCTGGGAGCCCCGCCCCCTGAGCCGGTCGGCGTCGTCGCGTCCCTGGGACGCGCGCCCCCTCGGCCGCTCGTCCCCGTCACGCTCGGGATGGGCCCGGCCTCTCGGCCGGTCGCCCTCGTCACGCTCGGGGCGGGTGCGCCCGCGCAGGCGCTCGCTCTCGTCACGGGTACGCCGGCGGCCCCCGTCACCGTCCTCGCCCCGCGACCGCGCACCGGGCCGGTCGTCCCGCGAGCGGCCGCGAGCCCCGTCGTCGCGCGGCCGCGCCCGCGAACCGTCGTCCCGTGAGCGCCCGTCCTCGCGGGAGGTGTCGTCACGCGACCGGGAGCGCCCGTCGCCGCGGGTGCGCCCGCGCGGGCCCTCCCCGCTGTCACGCCCGCTGTCACGCCCGCTGTCACGCTCGCCGTCCCGTGCCCGGTCGCCGTCGCCCTCCCGCTCGCCCCGGCGCGACCGCCCGCGGCCCTCGTCCCCGGGTTCCCGCGGGGGCCGGTCGCGCGAGTCGTCGCGCCCGAACGGCTCGTGCCCGAACGGCAGGTCGAGCGGATCGGGGGACGGGGGTCGCGGCCGGCGCGGCGGGTTCTCCGGCGACGCCGGGCGGCCCGCCCCCTCAGAACGGGCAGAGCCCCCTTGGCGCCCTGCCCGTCCCGGCCCGCCCGGCGTACGACGAGCGGCGCCTGGCCCTCCCTGAGAGCCGGCGCCGCCAGCGCCACGGCCGGGGCCCTGCCCCCTGCCGCCTGAGTCACTCACCGTTCCGTGTCCACCTGGCTGGCCTGGTCACCGGCACTGCTCCAGCTGTTGACGGTGTCCCAGTCGGTGTGCTGGCCCTGCTTCTCGGCCCGGTCGGCGATGACGCCCGGCTGCGTCTTGAGCTGGTATTGCTGGTTGATCTTCTCGTTCTCCTGCTTCGCCACCGCGATCTCCTCGCGCAGCGTCGCGTCGGTGATGGCGTCCTGGGCGAGCATGGTGTTGAGCAGCAGCAGGCTGACCAGGCCGCCACAGAGCAGCCCGACGACGAGCAGCACGAACGGCGCCCGCTGCCGGCGCGCGGGACGGCGCCGCGACGCGGGACGGGCCGTCGCGGCCTCGGCCCGCGTACGCCCGCCGACCGGCCGCTTGCCCGGCGCCTCGGGACGCGTCCGCTCGACAGCAGGCGCCTTGCCGGCCGCGGCACGCGCCCGCTCGGCCACCGGCGCCTTGCCGCCGGCGGCGCGCACGCGCTCGGCGGCCGGCGCCCCGGCCTCACCCGCGCGCACGCGCTCGGTGGCGGGCGCCTTGGCGGCGGCGTCGGCGCGCACGCCGGCGGGCCGCCTGCCGGCGGCTTCGGCACGTTCCCGCTCGGCGGCCGATCGCTTGGCGTCGGCCTCGGGGCGCGCGTCAGGACGGGGACGCGGCTTGGGCTGGTGCGCCGTCGCCGACCGCCGCGTGCCCGTCTTGGGCACGGCGCGGCGAGCGGGCGTGCCCTTGCCGGTCTCCTGCTCAGTCGTCAACACGGATCCTCTCTGCCGCCCGTAGCCGGGCCGAGGCCGCCCGCGGGTTGCGGGCGAGCTCTTCATCGCTTGGGAGCTCTGCTCCCCTCGTCAGCAGGCGGAACCTCGGCTGGTGAGCCGGCAGCGGGACGGGCAGCCCGGGGGGGCTGGTGTCCCTGGTTCGCGCCGTGAGGGCCTGCTTGGTGAGCCGGTCCTCGAGTGAGTGGTAGGAGAGCACGACGACTCGCCCACCGAGCACCAGCGCGTCGAGTGCCGCGGGAAGAGCCGCCTCCAGGGCGGACAGCTCCGCGTTCACCTCGATGCGCAGGGCCTGGAAAGTCCTCTTGGCGGGGTTTCCCCCGGTGCGCCGGGTCGCGGCGGGGATCGCCTCGCGAACGATGTCCGCCAGCCGCTTAGTAGACGTTATTGGCTCTTTGGCCCGTTCTTTAGTGATCAGGCCCGCGACACGCGGGGCGAATCTCTCCTCGCCGTAATCCCGAAGGATGCGCGTCAGCTCCGCGGTGGGGTAGGTGTTGACCACCTGCTCCGCCGTCAGCTCCTGCGAGGTGTCCATGCGCATGTCGAGCGGCGCGTCATAGGAATAGGCGAACCCGCGCTCGGCCTCGTCGAGCTGCGGCGAGGACACCCCGAGGTCGAACAGCGCCCCGTCGATCGCGGTGTGCCCCGCGCGCTCGAGCACCTCCGCCAGATCGCCGGAGGAGGCGTGGACCAGCGTGGTCCGCTCCGCGTACGGGCTGAGCCTGCGGGTCGAGAAGTCGATCGCGAAAGGGTCGCGGTCGATCCCGATCAGGTGCAGCGCCGGATGGGCGGCGAGCAGGGCCTCCGAGTGACCGCCGAGGCCGAGGTTGGCGTCGACGACGACGGGAGCCGGCCCGGAGAGCGCGGGGCCGAGAAGCTCCAGAACGCGCTCGAGCATCACCGGAACGTGACCGCCCGTGCCATCGTTGTCCTGCATCTCCAACCCCCCTCTCGCGTCCTTGCTCGCGGATGACGCGTCATCGATCGATCGTCGGTCATTCCTGGGTCCCCACCCGGCGCCGCCCGGCCAGGTCCCCATCCGCACCCTCTTCGTGGACGCCCGCCATCTGACACCGGGGAAGGTGCATCAGCTGGCGGACAGTGGTTGCGGGTGGAGACCTCGCCGAACGACATCACCGACGGATCGACCGTGGTCACTACAAGATTCCTGGCAGCACCTCCTCCGACAGATCGGCGAACGCCTGCTCCTGTGCGCTGAGATAGGTGTCCCAGGCCTGTGCGTCCCAGATCTCCAGCCGGGTGTTGGCCCCGATGACGACGCAGTCACGTTCCAGACCCGCGTACTGACGAAGGGTCTGCGGGATCGTGATGCGTCCCTGCTTGTCTGGTTTCTCGTCGGACGCGCTGGCGAAGAAGACGCGGCTGTAGTCACGCACCGCCTTGGCGGTGACCGGGGCGGTGCTGAGAGCCTCGGTAATGCGCTGGAACTCCTCCACGGGAAAGACGTAGAGGCATCGCTCCTGGCCTTTGGTGATCACAAGACCCTCCGCCAGCTCCTCACGGTACTTAGCCGGCAGGAACAGCCGTCCCTTGTCGTCCAGACGCGGTTGATGGGTGCCGAGGAACATCGGCCCCACCTCCCGTGCCTCGTGAAGCGCTCAGCGCTGGTGCACCGGGCTCTCCACTGCGCACCACCATACTCCACTTCTCCCCACCGTCAACTGATTCGAACCGTCTTCATCATCGGTTTCCGTTGCGTTACCGCAGGTCAGAGCCATGGGGTGGGGTGGGGGGCGGTGAGCGGCCGGTCAACCCTCATGGGCGTGTCGAGGGTTCAAAAGGCCGCGGAAATAGGGGCGGCAGGGGTTGGGGTAGCCCGGCGTGGAGGAAAGTGGAGCGCTCGGCGCCCCCTCTGTCACCAGATTCGCACTGCTATGGGACAAGAACACCAACATCACCAGGGTTCCCTGGAATATCCACAAATGTCGCTGAAGAACCCGCAGCGTCGTAGGGTCGTACAGACAATGGAAAAGGAATGGCATGGCTCCCGCAATGGCACCGTACGGGACAGCCGTCGCACTTCTCATGGAGGCCTGGTGGCAGTAACCCATGACGTCCCTCCCCAGCTCGACGAGCTGGTCTCCACCGCCCACCGGATTCGGCAGGCCATCGAATCGGTGATCGAGGGCAAGAGCGACGCCGTCCGCCTCACTCTGACCGTCCTGCTCGCCGAAGGGCACCTCCTGATCGAGGACGTGCCCGGGGTCGGCAAGACGATGCTGGCCAAGGCACTCGCCCGCTCCATCGACTGCCCGGTCCGCCGGGTGCAGTTCACCCCCGACCTGTTGCCCAGCGACATCACCGGGGTGAGCGCGTACAACCAGCAGACCCGGGAATTCGAGTTCAAACCCGGACCGGTGTTCGCCAACATCGTGGTGGGTGACGAGATCAACCGTGCCTCCCCCAAGACGCAGTCCGCATTGCTGGAGTGCATGGAGGAGCATCAGGTGACCGTGGACGGGAGGACTTATCAGCTCGACGCCCCGTTCATGGTGATCGCCACCCAGAACCCCATCGAGATGGAGGGCACCTATCCGCTGCCGGAGGCGCAGCGCGACCGCTTCACCGCGCGGGTGGCGATGGGTTACCCGGAGCCGTCGGCCGAGCTGGAGATGCTCGACGTGCACGGGGGCACCTCCCCGCTCGACAAGCTGGAGCCGGTGGCGACGACGGCGGAGGTGCGCGCCCTGATCGAGGCCGTACGCGGCGTCTACGTCTCCCAGGCGGTCAAGAAGTACGCCATCGACCTGGTCGTGGCCACCCGCCACTCCCCCGACCTGCGGCTGGGCGCCTCCCCGAGGTCCACGCTGCAGCTCGTACGGGCCGCCAGGGCGCACGCGGCGCTGGCCGGTCGCGACTACGTCATCCCCGACGACCTGCAGGACCTGGCCATCCCCGTCCTGGCGCACCGGCTGCTGCCCAGCGTCGAGGCCCAGGGCCAGCGCCGCCTGCCCGAGCAGGTGGTGACCGATCTGGTCAGGCGCGTCCCGGTGCCGGAGACGCGGGGCCGTTGATGGATGCGCAGCGCAGCGAGGACCTCCGCCGACGGGGTGGGGTCGGGCAGGCACGGCCGGACGCGCGGCACATGTTGATCGAGGTGCGGTGAGGGCGGGGCTGCGGGCGCTGACCTCCAGGGGGAGGTCGTTCCTCGCGTCCGGGATCGCGGCGCTGCTGATGGCCCTCATCCTGGGCGAGAACGACCTGTTCAGGATCGGCGTCCTGGTGACGACGCTGCCGCTGCTGGCGGCCATGGTCGTGGCGCGGACCCGCTACCGGCTGAGCTGCGCCAGGCGGCTGGACCCGCCCAGGGCCGAGGTGGGCGGCGAGGCCACCGTGACCCTGCGGCTGGAGAACGTGACCAGGCTGCCCACCGGCCTGCTGCTCATCGAGGACACCGTGCCGTACGCGCTGGGCGTGCGGCCCAGGTTCGTGCTCGACCGGGTCGAGTCGCGCGGCGTGCGGGAGATCGACTACCGGGTGCGCTCGGACCTGCGCGGCCGCTACACCATCGGGCCGCTGTCCATCCGCATCGCCGACCCGTTCGGGCTGGTGGAGCTGACCCGCTCGTTCACGATCAGCGACACGCTGGTGGTGACGCCGCAGGTGGCGGCGCTGCCCCACGTACGGCTGTCGGGCGAGTGGACGGGCGGCGGCGACAGCCGTACCAGGAGCGTGGCCGCGGCCGGCGACGACGACGTGGCCCCGCGCGAATACCGGCAGGGCGACGACCTGCGGCGGGTTCACTGGCGTTCGACGGCCCGCCACGGCGAGCTGATGGTGCGCCGCGAGGAGCAGCAGTGGCAGAGCCGCGGCGCCCTCCTCCTCGACACCCGCAGGCACGCCCACCGCGGCGAGGGGCCGCGCTCGTCGTTCGAGGTGGCGGTCTCGGCCGCGGCCTCGATCGGGGTGCACCTCGCCCACGAGGGTCTCGGCCTGCGACTGGTGACCGACCAGGGCGCCGAGCACCTGACCGACACCGGCCTGAGCTACTCGCTGCTCGACACCCTCGCCGTGGTGCGGCACAGCCCGGCCCGCACCCTGGAGATGGGCGTGTCGGCGCTGCGCCAGGGCGGCGGTGACGGGCTGATCGTGGCGGTGCTCGGCGCGCTCGACGCGGAGGAGGCGAGGGAGCTGGCCCGGCTGCGGCACAGCGGCATCACCGGCGTGGCCGTCCTGCTCGACGTGAGCACGTGGGAGGGCGGCGACCGGGCGGCCGCGGAGGATCATCAGGCGGTGCAGACCGTCCTGGCCGGGTACGGCTGGCGCATCGTACGGCTGCCCGCGGGCACCTCGATCGCCTCGGTCTGGCAGGACGCCGCCAACCGCGGCAGGTACGCGGTCGGCCCCGCGGGAGGAGCGGCATGAGACTGACGATCGCCTCGGGAGTGGCCGCGTTCACCGCGGCCATCCTGCTCTACCCGCTCTTCCAGGGCGGGACCTGGTTCTGGACCTCGCTGGGGGCCGTGCTGGCCGTGGTCGCCGCGGGGCTGCTGAGCAGCCGGCTGACGCTGCCCGCGTGGGCGGCGCCGCTGCTGGGCGTGGCCGCGGCGTGGATCTACCTGACCGCGGCCTTCGCCGCCGACAAGGCGTGGGCGCTGCTGGTGCCGACGAAGGCGTCGGTGGTGGAGCTGGCCAGGCTGCTGGGCGTCGGCTGGGCCGACATCCAGCGGTTCGCGGCGCCCGTACCGGAGACGGAGGGCATCACGCTGCTGACCGCCGGCGGCGTGGCGCTCATCGCGATCGCCGTGGACCTGCTCGCCGCACGCGCGCGGCGGGCGGCGCTGGCCGGGCTGCCGCTGCTGGCGCTGGCCACCGTCCCGGCGACGATCCTGGCCGACCCGATCAGCTGGCCGGCCTTCATCGTGGCCGCGCTCGGCTTCGTCGGCCTGCTGATCGCCGACGGGCGGGAGCGGGTGGGCCACTGGGGCCGGGCGGTGCTGGTGCGCCGCACCCGCGCGGCCACCTCCCCCGCGCCGGGCGGCTCGGCGGACACGCACGGCCTGCGGCTGTCGGGCAAGCGCATCGGGTTCGCCGCGATCGCGCTGGCCGTGCTGCTGCCGGCGGCGCTGCCCGCGATGGAGCCGGTGTCGTTCTTCACCTTCGGCGTGGGCGGCCGGGGCTCGGGGCCGGGCAACTCCATCAGCATCCCGAACCCGATCGCCAACCTGAAGGGCCAGCTGGAGCTGCCCGAGCGGCGGACGGTCCTGACCTACACCAACAACGACAACAAGCCCCGCTACCTGCGCATCTACGCGCTGGACACGTTCGACGGCCAGCAGTTCGGCATGACGCAGCCGAAGGGCGCGCCGCAGAACAGGACGGAGAACGGCCCGCTGCCCCCGCCGCCCGGCCTCGGCGCGGACGCGAAGGTCACCAACGTCGTCACGAACATCCAGATCAGCGACGAGATCGCGCGGCTGCGGTTCCTGCCGCTGCCGTACCCGCCCACGCAGATCCGGGTGGACGGCGACTGGCGGGCCGACGTGGACACGCTGATGGTCTTCTCCACCCGTGAGGAGGCCGCGGGCATCGAGTACCAGGTGGCCACGAGCGAGCCGGCGCCGACGGCGGACGACCTCGACTCCCTCGACTCCACGCAGGGGGCGCCGGACCAGCGCTTCCTCCAGGTGCCGGACAACCTGCCGCCCGACATCAGGGAGCTGGCGCTCAGGGAGACCGCGGACGCCACGACGACCTACGACGCGGCGCTGAAACTGCAGGAGTTCTTCACCCAGGACGGCCGCTTCACCTATGACCTGCGTACGCAGGGGCACAGCAACTCGGCGCTGCGGGACTTCCTGATCCGTGACCGGGTGGGCTACTGCGAGCAGTTCGCCGCGTCGATGGCGGTGCTGGCCAGGCTGGTGGGCATCCCGTCGCGGGTGGCGATCGGCTACACGGGCGGCACGCAGGTGGGCGACCGGTGGGAGGTCAGCACGAGCGACTCCCACTCCTGGCCGGAGCTGTACTTCGAGGGCGTGGGCTGGCTGCCGTTCGAGCCGACCCCGTCGGGGGCGGCCGGGCAGGGCAGCGCCCGGGTGCCGACGTACGCGCAGCCCAGGCCGGAGGCGACGCAGCGGGCCACGACGCCGACGCCCGGGGCGACCAGCAGCTCCTCCGCCGACGATCCGCAGGACCCGACGGCGCGCCGCAACCCGCGCGAGGTCGACCGCGAGGGCACGGTCGCGGCCGGCGGGCTGCCGCCGGACGACTCGATGCCGCTGATGGGCAAGCTCGGCATCGGGGCGGGGGCGCTGCTCCTCGTCCTGCTGATCCCCGCCGGGGTGCGGCTGGTCACCAGGAACCGGCGCGTACGCGGCCTCGGCTTCAAGGTGGCGCAGCCCTCCGACGAGCTGACGGCGAGAATGATGTCGAGCCGGGGCCACACTTCGGTGGCGGCCGCGTGGGCGGAGCTGGACGACGTGCTGTACGACTACGGCATGGCCCGGGAGCCGAGCGAGACCCCGCGGGCGCTGGCCGGGCGGCTGACCCAGCAGTACGAGTTCGACGCCGACTCGGCGGCGGCCATCGCGACCATCGCCTCGGCGGTCGAGCGGGTGCTGTTCGCCAGGGAGCCCGGGCGGATCGGGCCCATGAAAAAGGACCTGCGCAAGGTGCGGCAGGCCCTGGCGGCCACGGTGTCACGCGGAAGGCGGCTGCGCGCGGTGCTGCTGCCCCCGTCGACACTGCGGCGGCTGCGGGTCGTGGGCGAGCGGCTGCTCGACGGATTCGACCTGCTGGAGAACATCAGGTTGCGGCGGACGGCAGCCCAGAAGGGCTCCTGACCCCGACCGGCAGACCTGATCGTGCGGCCGTCCCCCGAGGGGGCGGCCGCACCTCTGTGTCTGCCGGGCTAGCGCTCGTCGTGACGACGGCGCCAGCGCTCTTCCATGCGTTCCATGAAACTGCCCCGGTTGCCCCGGCGGGCCTGCTTGCCCGGAGGAACGGCCGTGCCTGAGGCGGCGGTGGCGGCGTCACCGAACCCATTCATTTTTTTCCAGCTGGACAAGCCCCACAGACACGCGGCGAGCATGACCACGAAACCGCCGACGCCGAGCGGGATCAGACTCATGACCACGCCGACCATCATGATGACGACGCCGAGGGCAAAGCCGATGGAGGCCTTGACCAGGCGACGCTTGTAATGGCTGCGTGGGTCACTGATCCTTACGGTGTTGGCCCACTTCGGGTCCTCGGCGTAGAGGGCCTGCTCGATCTGGTCGAGCAAGCGCTGCTCGTGCTCAGAGAGCGGCACGGCGCCTCCCAAGGACGGCCCCAGGACGGGGAAGACGGCAACGGACGACACGGGGTGTCCGAACCTCGCGGTCGGTTATCCCCAGAATACGAGGCTGTAGACGTAGGCGAAAGCAAACGTCCAACGCAGACCAAACCGGAGGTGACGTCATGGCTCTATTGTGGCCCATCTCGCCCCCCTTCCCCCAAAATCCTGACACGGACGCCCCCACCAAGTATGGACATCGAACGTCATGTCTCTATTTCATCAAGCTTGCCACGTACGAGCGACGCCGGGAGCACCGCATCGGGCCCGAATCTCCGGATCGCCTTGTCCATGGCCTGCTCCGCCTCGCGCCACCCGGTCTCCCGCTCGCCGAGACTGAGCTGACGGGTGGCCTCGCCGGCCGGCCGCAGGTTCTCCATCCGCACCCCCACCAGGCGCAACCGCACCCGCTGGAGACCGGCCGCCTCGAACAGGTCGCAGGCGGTGGCGTAAATCACCTGGGCCACGTCGGTCGGCTCGCGCAGCGTGCGCGAGCGGTTGATCGTGGTGAAATCGGCTCGGCGTAGCTTCACACTTACAGTTCTTCCCACGTGACCGGCCTTACGCATCCGGGCGGCCACCCGCTCCGACAACCGCAGCAGCTCCCGCTTGATCGCCTCGGGATCGTCCACGTCCACCGCGAACGTCTCCTCGTTGCCGATGCTCTTGTCGGGCACGTGCGGGGTCACCGACCGCTCGTCGCGCCCCCAGGCCAGCCCCGCCAGATGGGCGCCCACGGCCTGCCCCAGCTCCCGCTGGAGCGTGCTGGGCGGCACTCTGGCGAGATCTCCCACCGTGCGGATGCCCAGGCGTACGAGGGATTCCTCGGTGCGCTCGCCGACGCCCCACAGGGCCGACACGGGCAGCGGGTGGAGGAACTCCACGACCTGGTCGGCGGGCACCACCAGCAGCCCGTCGGGCTTGCACTGCTTGGAGGCGAGTTTTGCGATGAATTTGCTGCTGGCCACGCCCACGGAACAGGTGATGCCGTAGCGGTCGAGGACCTGCTCCCTGATCATGGCGGCCACGGCGGCGGGCGGGCCGAGCCGGCGTCTGGCCCCGCCGACGTCGAGGAAGGCCTCGTCGGAGGCGATGGGCTCCACGAGCGGGGTGATCGTGTGGAAGATCTCCATGACGCCCTTGGAGACCTCGGAGTATTTGCCGTGGCTGGGCGGGATGATCGTGGCCTGCGGGCAGAGCCTGCGGGCCCTGCTCATCGGCATCGCCGAGTGCACGCCCTGGGCCCTGGCCTCGTAGGTGGCGCTGAGCACGACGCCGCGCCCGGCGGGCGAGCCCACGATCACCGGACGGCCCCGCAGCTCGGGCCGCTCGAGCAGCTCGACGCTGGCGTAGAACGCGTCCATGTCGACATGGAGGATCGGGCAGCCGCTGTCATCGACCCCGGTCCGCGGAGCGGGGCCGATGCCGGTGATCTGCTTGCGAGACACGCCGTCGATTCTATCCGAACAGACGTTCTATACCGAGGGGAGCGGTCATCGAATCTTCCCTTCCTGTGGCCTCAGGCCCGGTGTCCGAGCACGTGCAGCTGTGTCGCGATGTCGCGCAGCACCGGATGGGTCGCGGCGGCGTGCTCGAGGGCCACCAGCGCCTCCGCGGCGCCCGGCTCACCGTCCACGAGCCTGCTCGGCACCAGGTCGGCGAAGACCCGCACGCCGTGGATGGCGCCGACCGTGAACCCGGTCGCGGTCAGCAGCTCGACCAGCGTGTCGGCGGCGAACCGCCGGGGCGTGGGATCGCGGTCGCCCCAGCTCCCGCAGGGATCGGCCAGCACGGCCCGGGCCTCGTCGAACTGCCCGGTCAGCGCCCGGTGGATGGCGCTGGCGACGGGGTTGGCGGCCAGCACGCTCACGGCGCCGCCCCTGCGCAGCAGGCCCGCGACCGCGGTCAGAGCGCTGATCGGGTCTTCCACGTATTCCAGCACGCTGTGGCACAGGACCAGGTCGGCGACGTCGCGGCTGAGCAGGTCGGCGAGGTCGGCGGCGTCGCCCTGGAGGCCGCGCACCCCCACGCCGCTCTCCTTGGCGCGCCGCTCCAGCGCGGCCAGCGAGTCGGGGCTCGGGTCGACGACGGTGACGGCGTGACCGAGCGCGGCCAGCGGCACGGCGAACCCGCCGGTGCCGCCACCGGCGTCGACGATGTCGAGTGACTCGCGGCCGGTGGCCGCAGTGCGCTCGGCCAGCATGGACCGCAACGCGTCCCAGACGACGGCGGTCCGCACCGCCGGGGTCCTCGTGACGCCTTCAGCACGCAACGTCGGCTCGCCTCCCTCTCCCTCGCGAACGCGCACCTCGCGAGCGGCTTTCCTGGACGGGGCCCAGCCTACGCCGTACGCGGGAGCTCCCGCTCCCCACCGGCGAGACCCGTTCCTCGCGCTCGGCCGTCGAAGCCGGCCGCCGGCCGCCCCGGCGCCCGTAACCGCCAGGCGCCGGCCGGCGGCTCGCCCATCTCCCCCGCGTCCGCCGCCCCGAACCGCACGAGCACGATGGCGTGGCCGTCGTGGCGGGGCGTGGTGCAGAACGTGGCCGGGCCGGCGGCGAGGAGCGCGTCCTTCTCCCCTTCAGTGGCCGGCGAGGGAGGCGACCGGCAGCACCAGCAGGTCGCCCTCCTGCCTGGCCCGGGGCGGGCGTGCCGTACATGGTCTTCTCGTGGCGGGGATACGGAAATGGCGCGTCGCGGCTGGTGACGCGCCATTTCCTCCGTACAGGCCGCGGGTGCGCGGCCACACGGTCAGGCCCCGCCGTAGCGGGTGGTGTGACGCCTGACCGCGCGGCAGTACACGTCCCTCGCCTCGCGAGCCGTGCAGGCCGGCGTGGTTGGAACGTACCCCGAACGGGCGGGCCCGGCCCGCCGAAAAGGGGTGTCTAAAGGGTGAGGCTTGGCTTGAGTTGCTTGAAGCGGGCCAGCAGGCCGTTGACGAACTGGGGCGACTCGTCGGTCGAGAGCTCCCCCGCCAGGTGCACCCACTCGCTGATGACCACGCCCTCGGGCACGCCGGGCATCCACAGCAGCTCGTACGTGCCGCCGCGCAGCAGGTTGCGGTCGACCGCGGGCATCCGGTCGAGCGTCCAGCCCTCGGCGTAGGTGGTGATCAGCTCGTCGATGCGCGCGTGGTGCCTGGCGACGCCCTCGACGATGGTCGAGGTGTATTCGTTCACCGGCGGCTCCTGACGCTCCACGCGCTCAGCGAGGATCTTCAGCGGATCCTCGCTGCGCAGTTCGGCCTCGAAGAGAATGTCGAGCGCTCTCCTGCGTGCTTTGCCGCGTGCCGACACCTCAGGCCCGGCCGAGGTATTCGCCGCTGCGGGTGTCGACCTTGACCTTTTCGCCGGTGGTGATGAAGAGCGGGACCTTGATCTCGGCGCCGGTCTCCAGCGTGGCGGGCTTGGTGCCGCCGGTGGAGCGGTCGCCCTGCAGGCCGGGCTCGGTGTTGGAGATGGTCAGCTCGACGGCGGCGGGCAGGTCGACGTAGAGCGCGGAGCCCTCGTTGAACGCGACCGTGGCGAGGGTGTTCTCCAGCATGTAGCTGGCGGCGGTGCCGACGGTGCCGCTGGGCACGTTGACCATGTCGTAGGTCTCGGTGTCCATGAACACGAAGTCGTCGCCGTCCTTGTACGAATACTGCATCTCCCGCTTGTCGACGTTGGCCACCTCGACCTTGACGCCGGCGTTGAAGGTCTTGTCGACGACCTTTCCGGAGAGCACGTTCTTGAGTTTGGTGCGCACGAACGCGCCGCCCTTGCCCGGCTTGACGTGCTGGAACTCCACAACGGCCCACAGCTCCCCGCCGTCGAGCTTCAGCACCATGCCGTTCTTGAGGTCGTTGGTCGTCGCCACTCGTTCTCTCCCGCGTGTGGCCGCTCTAAAGGACGAGCAGCTCCTTGGTCGTCTTGGTGAAAAGTTCCGGCCCGCCCTCACGTGTCACGAGGGTGTCCTCGATGCGAACCCCACCCCGGCCCGGGAGGTAGACCCCGGGCTCGACGGTGATCGGAACTCGATCCTCTAGTCTACCGGTCCTGGCGGGGCCCAGGAACGGCTCCTCATGGATCTCCAGGCCGACACCGTGGCCCAGGCCGTGCCTGAAGTGACCGCCGTGGCCGGCGTTCTCGATGACGGAACGGGCCGCCGCGTCCACCTCTCCCGCCCCGGCCCCGGGGGTGAGCGCGTGCCGGCCGGCCCGCTGCGCCTCGGCGACGAGGTCGTACAGCTCGCGTTGCCAGGTTGCGGGCGGGCCGATACTGACCGTTCTGGTCATGTCGGCGTGGTAGCCCCGGTAGCGCGCGCCGAAGTCCATGGTCACCAGGTCGCCGGCGCGCAGCTCCCGCTCGGTGGGCACGTGGTGCGGGACGGCACCGTTCTCGCCGGCGGCCACGATCGTGTCGAACGCGGGCTTGTCGGCGCCGAGCTCGGTCATGCGGTCCTCCAGGAGGCGGGCGAGGCCGCGCTCGGTGAGCCCAGGGGCGATCCGCGCGGAGACGTCGGCGAACGCCTGGTCGGTGATGGCGCAGGCGGTACGGATCCGCTCCAGCTCCCCGTCGTCCTTGACCGCCCGCAGCAGCTCGACCACCGGCCCCAGCGGGACGAGCCCCTCCCCCAGCTGGTGGTAGGTCGCCACGCTCATGCTCCCCGCCTCGATCCCGACGCCCGGCGCCGCCAGCCGGCCCGCCACGTCCGGCGCCTCGACGCACGGCACGTCCAGAGTGCGCGCCGCCTCGATGTAGCGGTTGTCGGTGGCCAGCAGCGCCGTCCCGTCGGCCCTGACCAGGACGGCCGCGTTCGAGCTGACCAGCCCGGTGAGGTACCGGACGTTGACGGGGGAGGTGACGAGCAGGGCGTGGACCTCCCGGCCGGGCAGCAGCCCGGCGAGCCGCGCCCGGCGGGCCGGGTAGTCGAAGGTCATTGGGACAATGTACGCGTCATGACCCATGCGTCACTATTGCCCGCCTCGTCCCATCGGATCCCCGGCGGCCGCTACCTCTGCGGGAGCCGCCAGTCCCTGAGGAAGTCCGAGGCCGGCCCGGTCGGCTCCATCTCGCCCTTCTCCTGAGCCCTCAGCAGGTCGTCGTAGATACCGGCGATGTGGTTCAGCGTGGAGTCGACTTGGCCCTCCTGGAGCTTCCTGGCCGCCTTCCTGAGCTTCTCGCGGGCCTTGCCGGCCACTTCGGGGCTGATGCCGTTCATGCTCTGCTGGGCCATCAGCGCCTGGTCGAACTCCGCCAGCCACTTGCCGTACCCGCCGGCCGGGATCTCCCGGCCCAGCGTGGCCTTGGGCGGCGCCGTCCCGCGCAGGGAGGTCGGGTCCTCGCCCCCGAGCGTGGTCACGATGCCCGGGGAGGGCTCGCCGGTGGGGGTGGGGGTACTGGCGGGCGGGGTGCTGGCGGGCGGGGACGTGGTGGTGGGGACGGCGACGGGGGTGGGCAGCGCGACCGGCGGCTCCTCCCGCGCCCCCGCCCACAGCACCATGCCCACGGTCACGGCCGCGATGGCGGCGACGGCCGCGCCGAGCTGGATGACGAGCTTGCGGTTCGGGGCCGGGTCACGGCCGGGTTCGAGGTCGCCGGCCTGGTAGACCGCGGTGTCACCGGCCCGCGGCGGCCGGCCGGGGCCTCCGGCCGCGCCGACGTGGAAGACCTCGGTGGCCCCGTGCCCGCCGCCGGCACCTCCGGCACCCGCCCCCGTGAGCCCGGCGCCCGCGCCTGACGGCAGGGCGCTCTCGCGCAGGGAGACGCCGGTCACGGGCGGGCCCGCCGGACCGGCCGGACCGGCCGGACCGGCCGGGGCGGCCGGGGCGACCGGGGCGACCGGGGCGACCGGGGCGACCGGGGCGACCGGGGCGACCGGGGCGACCGGGGCGGCCTTCGGGCGGGCGATGGCGGCCAGGGCGCGCCGGATCGACTCCCCGCTGGCCGGCCGCTTCGCGGGATCCGCGGCGATCATGGCCAGCACCAGCCGATCCAGCTCGGCGGGCACCTCGGCCCTGATTGTGCTGGGCGGCGCGACGGGCTGTCCCGCGCGAGCCGGCTCGTCCTCGAGCTGCTGTGCGGGCGGCCGCCCGCACAGCAGCTCGTAGCAGACGCACCCGAGCGCGTACACGTCCCCGGGGGCCTGCGCCGCCTCCCCGGCGGCCCGCTCGGGCGCCTGGTACCGGCCGTTCCCCTGGGCCCGCTCGTCCATCCCGAACCCGACCACCTTGAGCACGCCGCTCGCGGCCAGCCGGAAGCTGTCCGGATCGACCTGGCCGTGCACGATCCCGGCCCGGTGGGCGGCGTCGAGCCCGGCCGCCGCCTGCCCGACCAGGTCGCACACTTCCACGATCTTCATGGGCCCGCGCGCGGCCAGCTCCTCGCCGAGGCTGAGCCCGGTGAGGTACTCCATCACCAGGAAAGGGGCGCCGTCGTGGTCGCCGACGTCCAGCACCATGGCCACGTTCGGATGGATGACCCTGGCCACGGCCTGGGCGTGCTGCCTGAGCACCTCCCGCGTGGCGGCACCGGCGGCCTTGGCGCCGAGCACCTTCACGGCCACGACCCAGTCGGCCCGCGTGTCGTACCCCCGCCACACCTCGCCCATCGGCCCGCTGCCGATGCGCTCGTCAAGCCGGTACCGGTCGGCGACCAAGGACGGCGTGCGCTCCGTAGCGTCGGACATATCCCCGCCAATTACTCGAACATCAGGATTTCCGACCCACCATAGGCCCCCACGGCACCTGACGCCCCACGATCGCCGGCGCACGGATGAGGGGGGCGGTCGGCCCGCCCCCCTCGCACGTCGGATCAGGCCGCCGCGGCCGCGGGCACGCGCGGGGCTGACGCCTCGTCGAGCGGCTGCGACGGCGCGTTGAAGACCGCCGTGTCCAGGCGGCCCTCCGAGCGCGCCACCAGCACCGGCACCACCATCTGGCCGGTCACGTTCGTAAGGGGACGTTGCATATGATGTGAAGGCAGGGTCTGATGACCGCTCCTCCCCCCATCATCTCTCCGGAGGCTTCCCCAGGCCCGGTCTTGGGCGCAATCCTCGAATACGTGCGAGTCCGCATCCACATCACCGAGGGCCAGCGCGCCGCGCTGATCGCGGTGCTCGACCGCTCCCCCGAGGAGGACGTGCGCGTCGCGGCGTTCACCCTCTCCATCGACCACGCGGACCCGATCGGGTGGCTGGAGGCCCGGCTCGCTGAGTGGCCCCGTGGCGCGTTCCCGCGGGCCAGCCTGTACGCGGTCCAGCGGAAACTCTCGCAGGCGATCCAGGGTCAGGTTGAACCTGACCTCTCGGCGACCGAAGCGACTGAGCCCCTGGGTCAGGCTCAGCCTGACCTCGGAACGCCGAGCAGCGAGGAGGCGGGGTCATGACCGAGCTGACCTCTGTCGCGACTGCACGGCAGATCGCCGACCTGGCTGAGGAGCTCGCGTCGCTCACCGCCGAGGGCCTGCCCGACATCCTGATCGCGCTGAGCAGGGCCACCACTCACATCGCGGACTTCGTGGCCGCCGCCCCCGCGCACTACCCGCACGTGGCCAAGCGCGCCGCCAACCAGCTCCATGACGCAGCTGGTGCGCTGGAGCTCGCGCTGAACGAAGAGCTCAACCCGCCGGACCCGGCCGACGACTCCGAGCGGCTGTATCTCGCCGAGGTCGAGCGCCAGAACGCGGCCGAGGTCGTCGAGCTGCTCGACCTGCCGTCTGGTCGGTACCCGGAGCTCATGCTGGGCGGTGAGCTCTGATGGCCCGCCGCGACCACGTGACCGAGCCCGAGCAGCTCGCCGCCAACCTGATCCGGTTCTTCCGAACCATGGAGAACCACGCCGCGGGCGACCCGGCCAACCTGGTCTACATCGACGAACTCCAGGAGGCGCTGCGCGAGGCCAAGCTCCGGGCGATCGCCCGGGCGGGCAGCGCGGCCCAGGAGGGCGGCGACTACAGCATCAACCACATCGCCGGGATCCTCGGGATCCGGAAGCAGTCCGTGCACGAACTGATGCGCAAGGGCATGGCGTTGATCGCCGAGCAGCGGGCCCGGCTCGGTGTCGTATCTCTGCGGGAGCGGCGCCGGGCCCGCCTGGAGGCCGCCGGTGTGCCGGACCGGCGCGCGAGCTGAACGCGAAGACTGCCCCGCCGGGTCCACGAGCCGGGCGGGGCAGTTGGCATCCAGATGTATCAGGATTCTTCTACTTGGTGGAACGATCTTCTACCTCGGCGGAGAGTGGTGCACCCGCACCAGTTGTGCAGCGATGCACACGAGCTACCGTCATGTTTCGGCCGCACCACCGGGTGCGCCGCACGGTCAGGCAGCCCCCCAGGCGTCGTCCTGGCCGTGCGGTCCACGGGGAGTCATACGCTTTGCCTGTGCTGACCTTCGCCTTCGACGTCGGCGAAACCATCGTTCGCGACGACCGCTACTGGGCTTCCTGGGCCGACTGGCTCGACATCCCCCGCCATACGCTCTCCGCACTCGTCGGCGCCGTGGTGGCCCAAAACCGAGACAACGCCGACGCCCTCCGCCTCCTCCGCCCCGGAATCAACGTCGACGCCGAGTACGCAGCCCGCGAGGCAGCCGGCCGCGGCGAACGCATCGAGGAGGAGGATCTCTATCCCGACGTCCGGCCCGCGCTGACCGCGCTACGAGCGGCCGGCCACCGCACGCTGATCGCGGGCAATCAGACCGGACGTGCCGCCGACCTGCTGCGCGGTCTCGACCTGCCAGTTGACGGGATCGCCACGTCGGGCGAGTGGGGCGTCGCCAAGCCGGACCCGGCGTTCTTCGCCCGCCTGGCCAAGTTCGCGGATGCCCCACCAGACCGGATCGTGTACGTTGGCGACCATCCGGCCAACGACGTCATGCCCGCCCGGGCGGCCGGACTGCGGACTGCGCACATCCGCCGCGGGCCATGGGGCCACCTCTGGGCCGACACCCCCGTTGCCGCCGCGGCTGACTGGCAGATCAACAGCCTGCTCGATCTCCCGAGTCTCGCCAGGTAGCGCGAACCTCTGGGCGAAGCCGTCACCAGGCAGCTACAGTCCGAGGTGACACGCCTCCCACCGGAGCCCCCAATGCCTTCAGCCCCACGCGGCAGGCTCGGCAAGCGCATCGCCTACCACCGCAGCGTCGCCCGCCTCACGCAGAAGCAGCTGGCCGACGCCGCCGACATTCACCTCGGCACGCTGACGAAGATCGAGCGCGGGGCGCGGGGGGCGAGCGACAGCGTCGTGGAGTCGATCGCGGCCGCGCTCGGCATCGACCCGTCGCTGCTGCTGGCCGATCGGGCGCAGGCGAGTTCCCGCATCAAGGCGGCAATCCCCGCCCTCTCCGCCGCGATCG
Source organism: Nonomuraea sp. KM90 (assembly GCF_052246675.1). NCBI lineage: Bacteria > Bacillati > Actinomycetota > Actinomycetes > Streptosporangiales > Streptosporangiaceae > Nonomuraea > Nonomuraea sp. KM90. The sequence continues at coordinate 63,294 of NZ_JBQQCB010000001.1, forward strand.
CGGCCTACGACGTGCCCGACGACACGCCGGTCCGGGCCCTGCCCCTGCTGCAGGGTGCCGTGGCAGAAGCGGTGGCCTGGCGACTGGCCGCCCAGTACGTGCGCATCGCCCGGCAGGTGCCCGAACTCCTGGGCGAGCTGTTCCGCGCGCTCCAGGCCGCGCCGCCCCAGCACCAGCCCGACGTGGCACGGCTGGTCGCGTCCGCATGCAGGTCAGCCGACGCCGTCGCCTACAAGTTCGGCGCCCACGATCTCAGCGCCCGGCTCATCGATCTGATGCGCTGGGCCGCCCCGCACGCGGACGACGACATCCTGAACAGCGTGGTCGCCTACGTCCGTACCGAGACGTTCTTCGCCGCCGACGCCCACGCGCAGGGCCTCCGCGCCCTGGAGGTCGCGCTCGACTCCGCTGCTTCGCCGGGCAGCGCAGCAGCCATCGCAGCCCGCGGTGCCCTCCACATGCGGGCAGCGGTCATCGCTGGGCGGGCCGGCGACGTGCACGCGTCCGACACCCACCTCAGGGAGGCGCGCCTCCTCGGCGACCAGGTGCCCGAAGCGATCTACTCGGGGACGGCGTTCGGGCCGTCGTCCGTGCGCATCCATGAGGTGTCGGTCGCCGTGAGCCTCGGCAGCGAGCACGTACACCGGGCCCTGGAGGTCGCCCGCGAGTGGGCGCCGCCGCCGGAGCTTCCGGCCGAGCGGCGGTCCGGGTTCTACATCGAGCTGGCCCGCGCTCAGCTCTGGTCGGGTCTACCGGACGACGCGTTCGAGTCGCTGAAGGTCGCGCGGAAGATCGCACCGCAGCACACCCGCGACCACCAGTGGGTGCGGGAGGACACGGCCACGCTGCGCAGGCTGAAGCGCGCCGACGCCGAGAGCCTCACCAGCTTCGCCGAGTGGTGTCACGCCACCTGATACAGGGGTAACCCACACTGGGTTACTTACGGCCTCGCCGCGCCGCCACCATCTGACCCATGACGGAGTCAGCAGCACCGGCCGCACCGATCGAAGTGCGCGACTCCGTCAGCATCGCGCGTCTGCACGGCTTGGCCTGCATCGACTGCGGCGCCGTGACGAAGTGCCTTCAATCTGCCGGATTCGTGATGCACCGCGGCCGCCTCTGGCCCGTCGTCGCCTGCGAAACCCACGTCGCCAGGCATAAGCCGCCCCTGGGCCACGCGACGTCACCGCGCGCCCAGGGACTTGATCAGGAAGCGAGGCTCCTGACCCATGAGCAAATCTAGTCCGCCGAGGGTGCTCCCTGATGAGGACTTCCTCTACTCCTGGGCCGCCCGCGATGAAGAGCGCGGGTCGTGCGGTGTGACCCGGGAGCGGGGTCGGGCAGCCCGAAACGTACGCCAGGCCCTGGCCACGCTCGCCCCGGACGCCTCCGGAGAGATCGAGGTGGTACGGCTCGACCGTGACGCCCGCCGACCGACCTACGTCCACGGAGCGGTCGTGGCGCGATTCGGCCGACCGACGACCGAGCCTGACGGCGGCGATGCCGCATGATGAGCGACGCCGAGCTGGACAACCTCCTGGCCACCTCGCAGCGGGTACTGCGCACGATCGTCGACAAGCTCGCGCTCTCGCCGGCCGCGGCCGACCGCCAGCTGGCGCTGATGCAGATGGCGTTCCCTGAGTGGCGGCTCTTCCACCAGGCCAACGGCCTGAACCAGGTGTCGTGGTGCGCCGCGTTGCGGTTCAGCGTGACGACCACGATGCGGCAGGCAGGCGTCGCCCGAAGGGTCCGGTGCACCAGCGCGCATCGCCTCGGCGAAGTCCTCCTTCGTCAGCTGGAGCTGTTCGACCGGATCCGCGAGGCGGGATAGCTGATGTATCCGGCCCGTGCGATACCCGTATCTCCGCCGCCCGCCGTTGAGGACGTGTGCCGCTTCTGCCGGGCCACGATCCGCCAGGTGAAGGCGGTGCCGATCGCCACCGAGTATTGGGAAGCGACCGAGCCACAGCCCGGCGTCCCCCTGACGAACGCGTGCGCCGCGCGGCCGACGACCCCTGGCGTCTTCGGCCCGCACGAGCCCGCATGACGGCCCGTCCTGCCTGCCTGCGAATGGCCGGCTGGCCGGGCGGTGGTCCCGCACGCACCCCTCCGGGTGCGGGGCCACCACAAGCAGGCGCGGCGGCAGTCCAGGAGCCGCCACCGCGTCACCGACCGGCCCCCGCCTTGTGCCCTGCGGGGCGGGGGCCATCCAACCGTCCGGCTCCTGGGCAGGCTGCCGGGCACGGGGGCCGGGGTCCGTCCTCACGTCGATTCTGCAGACCCCGGCCCCTCCACGAGCAGGCGCGGCGGCGAGCCCTCCCAGGCGTCCGCCGCCGCGCCGCCCTGAGGGAGGCAACCAGAGCCATGATCACCGCGACGGACTTGGTAGGCCCGCTGATCGTGATAGCCGCCGCCATCAGCGTCCGGCCGATCGTCAGGCGGATGGACGTGCTCGCCCTGGCGAACCCGTCGCACATGTGCGACAGATGCCGGGCCGACCGCCGCACCCTCCCCCTCCAAGCCCGCGCGCTCATGCCCGGCTGCGGCAACCCATCCTGCGCCACCCACCCCCGCTACGCAGAAAGGACGCGACCATGACCAGCCCGGCACCCCCCGCCCTGGATTTCATGTGGCTGGAGATCACCGGCAAGTGCCAGCTCGAATGCCGCCACTGCTACAACGAGTCCGGGCCGAAAGGCACAGACGGCAGCATGGGCTACAGCGACTGGATCGCCGCCATCGACCAGGCCGCCGCCCTCGGCGTAAGCATGGTGCAGTTCATCGGTGGCGAGCCGACCTTGTACGCCGGCCTGCCTGGCCTGCTCACGCGCGCCCTCTCCGTTGGCATGGAGGTGGAGGTGTACTCGAACCTCGTGCACGTGCGCCCTCAGATGTGGGAGCTGTTCTCGCAGCCGAGGGTCCGACTCGCGACCAGCTACTACAGCGACAACGCGGCCCAGCATCGGCAGATCACCGGCCGCCCCAGCCTGCCCCGCACTCGTGCCAACATCGCCCGAGCAGTCGAGGCTGGCATACCGCTCCGGGTTGGCATCATCGACCTCGGCGACGAACAGCGCATCGAGCAGGCGCACGCCGATCTCACCAGTCTCGGAGTCACCAACATCGGGACCGACCGCATGCGCCTCCTCGGCCGGGCGGCACACGGCGGATGCGACGTCTCGGAGCTGTGCGGCCGGTGCGGTGATGGGATCGCGGCGATCCTGCCGGACGGCACCATCGCGCCCTGCCCTCTCGCCCGCTGGCTGACTGCCGGGAACGTCACGAAGGACTCGCTCGCCGAGCTGGCGCCCCGCGTGCGTTCCATCGCCGCGAGTCAGATCGGGCCGGCCCATCCGGACGCCTGCAGGCCGCCGTGCGAGCCGCAGTGCACGCCAGGCTGCAACCCTTCCGTGGATGAGCCAGGCGGCGGTGACGGGTGCACCCCCAAGCAGAACTGCCAACCGAACCAGTCGTGCAAGCCCCAGATGCCGTGCCAGCCCGACGTATCCTGCAAGCCGAAGTGAGGATCCCCATGACCATCGATCCGTGGGTCGACGGGCGCATCGACGCCCTGGACGAATACCTGGTCGCCGCGGGCGTGCTCTCCCCCAACTGTCCCGATAGCCGCTTCTGGCGCGGCGCTCTGCGCAGGGTCCCCCGCCACCTGTTCGTCCCGCGCCGCGCGTGGATGCAGCCGCAGGACGACCGGGAAGAAGAGCTGATCGACCAGGACACCGATCCTGCATTCTGGTACCACACCGTCTACAGCAACACCGCGCTCATCACACAGAGGGGCGATGGGACCGCCGACGTGGCCGACAGGAGCGCACCCCCCACCTCCTCCACGTCGTCTCCTCACGTCGTGTTCGAGTTCCTGCGCCTGCTCAACCCTCAAGACGAGCACCGGGTCCTGGAGATCGGCACCGGCACCGGGTGGACGGCTGCTCTGCTCGCTGAGCGGGTGGGTGACAGCCAGGTCACCACGGTGGAGGTCGACAAGAGCATCGCGGAGGTGGCCGCTGAGAACCTCAAGGCGGCTGACTACGGGCCGACACTCCTCGTCGGCGACGGCGCCCTGGGCGCCCCGGACCATGCGCCATATGACAGGGTGCACGTCACCTGCGGCGTGCGGGACATCCCTTACCCGTGGGTCGAGCAGGCCCGGCCCGGCGCGGTGATCGTCATGCCGTGGATGCCAGCGCACGGCGGCTGGGGTCAGCGCCTGCGCCTGGACGTCCTCGACGACGGCACCGCAGTGGGCAGTTTCCACGGCACCTGCAAGTACATGATGATGCGCGCTCAGCGGCTGGAGGCCTGGCCGCCCTACCCGGACGACGGCATGCAGAGCAGCACATGGGTTGACCCTCGCGAGCCGTGGAACGCGCTCGATGACGGTTTCGGCCTGCACCTGGCCGTCGTCGCGCCTCACCTCACCATCACCACTGCAGGCTGGGAAGGCCAGGAAGACGCGAGCTCAGCGTGGGTGATGCGGCTGCGGGACCTCGCGCACCGCGACGCCTGGGCCGTCATCACCGCCCGCCCTGGCCAGGACGCGCAGGTCTCTCAGAGCGGCGGCCGCCAGCTGTGGCACACCATGGAGGCGACCTACATGGAGTGGCTGAGGGCAGGCCGGCCTGGACCGGGCGCGTACCGAATGACCGTCACACCGAGGGGCCAAGACGTGTGGCTGCGCTAGTCCTTGCCCCGCTGAACGACGTAGATGCCCATGCCGGTGACGGTCTCGACCAGCCCTTCGTCCTTGAGGAGCTGCACAGCCTTGCGGAGGGTGTCTCGGGCGACGCCGAACTCGGCCTCGAGCTCGGTGAGGGAAGGGATGCGGCGACCGGGCGGGATCTGGCCGGACATGATGCGCTGGCGCAGCACGGCGGCGACCTGCTTGTACGGCGGGACCGGTCCCTCCCTGTCGATCATGCGCCGAGCCTATGAGTCTAGGGCAGACGGACCATAGCTAGCCCGGACCACCCCAGGGGCTAGCCGGGGCTAGTAGGGCTGACCTAAAGTCCCATTTGGGACTCCAAGAACCCCCCGGCAGGGACCGGAGATGGGACACCGCCTATGTGAGGTGTGCCGTCCCGGGCGTCAAATCCCTGTCGGGGCCTCCCCTCACGCCGTCTCGGCGCCAGCCTCATCGGGCCCACGCAACTCGGCCAGCGGCACCAGCTCAGCGAGGGCCTCGACGTCGCGGACGTACCCGGGCCCGAGTGCCGCACCGCGCTGGGTGACGCGGAACCACTCCTCCCCCGGAGTTGCCTCGGGATCCACCATCCGAGCGAAGATCAGGTGCGCGCCGAACAACTTCACCGGCTCCACCCTGATGCCGTCCGGCCCCACCAGGTACTGGCCCATGCCGGCCAGGCTACGCGGCGCCCGAAGGTTCGTCACCGGCCGCCCTGGCCGCCTGCCTGAGCGCCGCCTCCGCCTCCTTGGGACCACCGTCACCGTCCCACCGCTTCACCGCCAACAGCGCGTGCAAGGCGGCCATGCGAGCATCCCGCGCCGCCTGCAGTTCGACCCGTTGCTCCTCCGTCACGATCGCTTCTCCAGCAGCAACGGCGACGCTGGACGGCAGCGCATCCGAGATGCGGCGGCACTCGGCATCGGCGGCATCAAACGCCCTCTGCGCCTCGATCGCGGCCGGCGGCGGCGGTGTCAGGTCAGCCATGATCTCCCCCTGCGATGCGGTTCAAGGGGGATCATATGGACACGCCTGCGAGCGATCTTGCGGCGGGTCGAGGATGAGCCCATGCAAGAGGAAGACCTTGACGAGCTCGTGCCAGCCGAGCGCCTGCGCACGGAGCTGGAGGCGCACATCGGGGATGTAGAGCAGCCACCCTCCGAGGTGGGCCAGGCCGTGCGCGCCATGTACCGAGAACGCATGGGTAAGTAGCAGCAGGCCCGCATCACGCTCAACCAGTAGCCCCACACGCAAAGAAGCGGCCCGGCCCTCCGAAGAGGACCGGGCCTTATGTTGCCCCTTGGCCGAAGCCAGCGCCTGAGGCGCATCAGCCGGGGCGGCTGAAGTCTGCGTGCTGGACGGGCTGCAGCTTTGGCCAGCCATTCAACCCGCGCGCAGTGCGGGCACCCCTCCAGCAACCCGCCGCTAAGCCGCCAACCTTTCAACTCAGCGTTGAACGTTGGGCGGGCGCCACGGTTTCCCACGGCAGAGGCGAGGCTCGGCGAACCATTTCCGATCTGGAAATAGTTCGACCAGGCGTTCAGAGTCGTGCAGGGCCAGGCTACCCCTCGACGCGGCCCTGGATGACGAGCGGACGGCCCTGGGCGTCGCGCGGGTCAGCAGTCGGCGTCACCGACCGGCGGATCAGCCACACCGCGATCGCGCCAGCCACGAAGTCCAGCGCGCCGGCGAGCATGGCCGGGTCGAGGAAGCCGGGCAGAGTCACGCCGAAGACGACGACCAGGACGTGCACGAGCGCGGCGAGCACGCCGACGATCGCGCCTTTGATAGCTGCGGGTTCACGGGACATGTCCCCTCCTCAGGGGTTGGATCACAGCGCCTTGACGGCGCCGAGCTTCTTCAGGTCCTGCGGCGAGCTGCCGATGGACCAGTCGGTGATCTCGCCGGTCTTCTTGTCGAGGGTCACCGTGAGCGTGTCGCCCTTCGGCGCCCGGTCGCCCTTCGCGACGGGGGCCAGGTTGCCGACGAAGTCGCCGCGCATCTGGATGGTGACCACCGGCTGGTCGTCCGAGACGCCCGCGTTCCCCTTGACCTTCTTGCGGGTCGTTTCCACCGCCTCGATGCTGTCCGGGGAGGCGTCACCGTTGTACTTGGCGAACGCCACCGCCTGCTTCCGGACGCCCGCCGCCGCGACCGGCTCCCCCGCAGCCTGCTTGGCCGCGGCCGGTGCCGGGCTGCACATGTTGTTGAGCGACGTCTGCTCCATCTCCGTGGCGGACGCGGTGGTGTAGTACACGTCGGCGAAGTCGTCCTCGATCGAGTCGAGCGTCGCCCCGGACCAGGTGCCGGTGGAGATGGACCGCTTCTGCAGGTAGCGGCTCTTGCCGTGGGAGTAGACGTACGGGTCGGTCGTCTCACCACCCACCTGGATCACCTGGCCGGTGGTCGGGTACGTGTACGTGGTCGTGCCCACCTGCGTACCGCCGAGGAAGATGTTCCAGGTGCCATTGGCGTTCGAGCGGCCCGTCACGTTCTTCCAGGTGCTGACCTGCGCCAGCGAGATGAAGTGACCGTGATAGGTGCCGGACACTCCGCGCAGGTACTCGCCCCAGAAGTAGCGGAAATGCGTGGTCGGGTTGTCGATGTTCGCGATGGTGCCCTTCAGGTAGCCGGCCTCCCAGGCGGCTGGCGCTGTCACGTACCAGACCTCGTGCGACGCGAAGTGCGTCGACGGGGTGTCCAGGTGGAGGCAGTCCGTCCAGAGGTCGAGGCCGAACCGGTCGAAGCTGGGCTCGTGATACTCGGCGATGCCGTAACAGTGCGGCGCCGGGTTCAGGCCGCAACTCCACGCCCCCGCAGGCACGGCCGGGACGGTGAGGGCGGCCCCGAGCAGCGCGGTGGCAGCAACAGCGGCGAGCTTGCTACTGATCTTCAAAGTGGTGTCCGTTCTTGGGCATGAGAAAGCCCCGACCGGGTCCCGGTCGGGGCTGGGTGGAAGAGGTCAGGAGACGGGGCGCTCCCAGGCGGCCCGCCACGTCGCCGGGCCCACCACACCGTCGTCGTCGAGCGGCCACCCGTGCGCGGTGCTGTCCCGCTGGAACGCCATGCAGATGTCCCGCGAGCGAGGCCCGTATGAGCCGTCCGGGATCAGGTCCCAGCCGCGGTCCCGCATCTTGACCTGCCAGGAGTAGGCGTCGGCACCGGTCGTCTGCGGCGGGTACTTGAGCAGGCGGCCGGGGAACGGCGGCGCTGCCGGGCTTTGGTTGCCGCCCGGGCGGGGCGCGCCGCGCTTCACCCAGTCGTACAGCCGCGGCCCAGGGCAGTCGGTGGCGTAGCCGTCCCGGTGGCCCTTGATCTCCGAGCCGGCACCGCCCTCGGCACGGAGCCACTCGATCGCGTCACGGATGCCGTGCAGCATCCCGTCAGGCGGGACGGTCAGGCCGGAGTTGCCGACCAGGCCGAGGACGGCGTAGTGGCCGGCGTTCAGGCCGGCCCCGTTGGCGGCGGGAAGCACGAGCGGGCCGCGGCCGACGAATACCTTCCGGTGGCTGCAGACCGCCGCGGTGTAGCCGATATCGAGCCAGCCGTTGCCGTCCTGGTGGCCCTTCTGGATGCCTCGGACGGCGGCGATGCACAGGTCGTGGTCGTCCACGGTGGCCGGGTCGACGCGTCCGCCCGTGTAGTGGACCTTCACGCCGCGTGTCCGGGAGAGCCGGTCGTACGTGCCGCGCGGCGCCCGGGCCCGCCACTCGGCGCGTGAAACAAGGTCGATGGCCATGAGGGTCTCCTACGGTTTGAGCCCGAGCGCCAGGAGCAGCGCGGCGGCGACGATGGCGACGATGAGGGAGAGCCCGGCGGCGATGAGCGCGCCGACGACCATGCGCCGGTCGGCGGCCTTCCGCTCGCGCTCGGTCTTGAGGTCCTCGCGGAGCTGGGCGATGTCCTCCAGCAGGGCGGTCCGGTGGGCCTCGTACAGGTCGCGGGTGACGAGGATGCCGATGGTCGCGTTCAGCTCCGAGAAGCGGCGTTGGGTGTCTTCCACGAAGCGGTTGAGCGTCCTTGCTACTTCGCCGAGGGTCGGCTCGTCTGCAGGCATGGTCAACGCGCGCCCTCTCCCTCGGCTCGATGCCATCGAACGGGGGCGGTTCTCAAGACACCCTCGTGAGTCTCAGCATGGAGTTTGTCTTCACAACAGACGGCGTCACGTTGCTGGTCCATTGACACCATCGAAAACGCAACGTTCCCGCCGTTCCTGCCACCTGCAATACGCCCCTGGGCAACGCGACCATGTCGATCGGGCTGCTCGTGCTTGCCACCACGAGATCGGATCCCGAATAACACCTTCTGTCGACGTCACCACTTACAGCAGGCGGTTCAAAAAGGGCGTCATTCGTCCACCGGAACGTCGATCCCACCGGAAACGACCACGTGAATTGGATGTCAGCAGCGGTGGGTCCGTTGTAGATGATGAACCCCTCGACCCAGTACTTGGTGTTGGCCGCCACGCTGAGGAACAGGTGCGTGTCATCGACAGGGCTCGTGGTACTGGCGATGTTCTGATCAGCGGCCTTGAGCACGAGGTCGTGCTGCGGCAATCTCATCAGGTCGGCGGCCGACAGGATTTGCCCGGAGACCCAGTTAACGAAGCCCGGCATGTCCTGCCCTTCTGTCAGAAGCCGAGAGCGTTTTCATTCAGCCGCCCCAGGATTGAGTTGTTCAGCACGAGGAATGATCCGTATTTGGTGGCGCTCTGGAGGTTCCAGGTGGTGATCCAGGTCGCGCCCGTCGTCACGTGCGAGATGCCGCGAATGAAGCCGTCGCGGACGATCTCATCGCCGCCCCCGGACGGCTGTCGGATGATGCGGATGCGGTCGCCGATCTCGCGGCTGAGCACGATCGGGAACAGCGTGTCCGGGTCGGCGTGCGCGTGGATCTCGATCGAGTCGAAGCGCACCTCCGGCTCCCGCGACACGTACAGGATCCAGTTCGCGTAGCCCGCCGCTGCCGTGTCGTCCTGGAGGAGCAGCCCGGTCGCCGGGAACGTCTTGACCAGGAACTCTGCTTGGCTGGCTGCATCGCCCGCGACCTGCTCGACGCCGCCCTCGCGCTGGGCCCTGATCTCGTTCCACAGGGTGGCGTCGTCGGTCGAGAGCTTGGCCCGCGCCGGGGTGAAGACGCCGTTGGTGCCGAAGGTGGCCTGGACGGTGTTAGAGCGGCTTTCCAGGATCACCGCCTGGCGGTTCCGGAAGACGACCCGCCCGGCCGCGTCGATATACAACTCGCCGATCTCGCTCTCAGCGACGGCCTGGAGCTCGGCGAGCGCCTCGCCCTCCAGCTCGGTGGCTTGGAGCGTGGAGTTGCCCGTGGCGATCACCCGGTCGGCCGCGGGCCAGCCGGCGCTGTCGAGGATCCGGTTGACGCGGGCGCCTGCGTTCTCACCCGCGCCGACCGGAGCAACGGCGGGCCGCCGGCGATTCCTCAACACCTTGAACCCGTCCGACGCGGTGACCAGGACTTCGCTGTAGACGTCGGCCACGTGCTCGATATCGAACTCGTCGACGAAGCCACGCCACAGGTCGTAGGTGACGGAGTTCCAGGTGGCCTTGTATCTGATCGGCCGCATCGCTGTGACCTTGGTGCGGAAACCTGTCGCGTACACGCCGTCCAACACGGTCGGATCGAAACGCCTGTCGGTGTTTTCGAGCGTGCACGACGCGATCCCGGCGTCGTATCGGATGACCGGGCTCTCCACCCTGGACGAGCCGCGCCGGGTGGTGATCCCGTGCTTGCCATGCAGAGTGACGTTGGTCCACGTGCCCATCACCGGGCCGATCCGCTGGTCGGACACGGCGATGTTGTCCATGTGCCAGTAGCCGCCCGCGTCCCGTTGCAGGTGCCACTCGACCATGCCCGGCTTGCCGCTCGGCCAGGCCAGGGTGGAGCTGACGGCGTAGTCGGTGGCGATCGCGCTGTCCGGGTCATCGAAGCGCCAGATCTCCGCCGTACCGTTCCCGGCCGAGTCGATCGTGTAGCGCAGCTCGACCCGCACCCACTGGCCCGTGGGCACAGGGGTGGTGAGCGCGGCCGCGATCGATATGGAGAACCCCAGGTAGACGCGCAGAAGCCGCCCCGTGGTGATCCATACGCCGCTGACCACTCCGCTGGGCCCTTGCACCACGGCCACGCGCTGGATGGCGCTGGTCGCGCTCACGAGGTACATGTACAGGCGCAGGCAGATCGTGTCCCCCGTCTGTGTGACGCCTGTCCAGTCCATGTGGCAGTCGGCGCCGCTGGTGGGGTTCATGGCCGACAAGCCCGACCCGCCGAACACCTGCGCGTTGCTGAAGCGCGGGCTGCCGGTGATCACGTTGAAGGCGCTGCCTGACGAACCGCCGCTGTTGCCTGTGCTGATCGTGACGCCGTTCGTGCCGCCGTCGAAGGAGTTCGTCTTCGCGTTCCCGGCCGGGGCCGCGTTGTCGAACATCACCTCGACGTTGACGACGGGCAGGCTCACGTCGTCCGCCTCCACGCCGCACCCGACCGGCGCTCGTACTCCTGGATCGCGCCGACCACCCGCCGGCCAATCTCCGGCCCCGAATCCAGACCGCCGTGCACCGTGACGTTGTAGACCGGCGCCGGGCGGTACACGCCGCCGCCGCCCGCGGACACAGGCGTGCGGCTGATCGGCATTGTCTTGTAGAAGCGGCCACCGAACCGCTCGGCGACCTCCGACAGGATGTCCTCGCTCCGGCCGCGCTTGCTCATCGCCAGCGGGATGTACGCCTCGCCATGCGTCTCCGGTTCGTTCCAGATCCGGATCGTGCCCGGTGAGGCGATCTGCGCGACGTGGTTCTCGGCGCCGCCGGCGAAGTACCGGATGCCGCCGTTAGCGTAGGTCAGGATGCCGCCGTCCGCCTGCCAGCTCGCCCGCGCGCCGTGCTCCTGCAACTCGGTTCGGATCGTGATCACGCGGTCGCCCATGATGCCTTCGTCGATCGACAAGCCGATCCGGCGGGCCGCCTCGAACACGCCTACGCGGCCGTTGTCCATCGCTTCCCTGACCTTGTCGGCGACGGCCTGGCCGTGCCGGTAGCCGATCTGGCGCAGCACGTCGTCCGCCTCATCGAGGTTCTTGGCGAACTGCTCGCCCGACTCCTTGCCGGATCGGCCGTACAGGCCGATCAGCTTGGCCAGCTCCGCGTCCGACATCTGCGCCGCCGTCGCCACCACACCCGCCGCGCCGGGCCCGAGCTTGGCCAGCTCGTCGAGCATCTCCGGCGGCACCCGGCCCGCGAGGTGCACCAAGTTCGCGCGCCAGTTCTCCTGGTCCTTGACCTGCTTTTCGAGCTGCCTGAGCAACTCGTCCGAGGTCAGCTGCGCATCGCCTCGAAGCTTCGCCCACGACTCCAGCACGCTGTCGTTGGCGTCCCTCGTGTCCCGGGCCACCTCTTGCCGGGTATCCCGCACCGCCCGCTCGGCGTCCGCGATCTCCCTGGACGCGTCCCGCACCGCGCGCGCCGCCTCAGCCTGGGCTTCCGCGACCGTGCGCGCGGAGTCCTTCGCCACCTCGGCAGCGTCGGCCTGCGCTTCGGCGACCTCCTTCTGGGCGTCGGCGACCTGGCGGGCGTTCTCCGTCCGCGTGCGGTCCAGCTCCGCTTCGGCGTCCGCGAGCGCCCGCGAGGCGTCCTCCCGCTGCCGGGCGGCGTCCCGGTGTGCATCCGCGAGGGCCTGCTCAGCGTCGGCGACCTGGCGGTTCGACTCTTCCCGCTGCCTGGCCGCGGCGTCCGCGGCTTCGGCCTCGGCGCGGCGGGCGTCCTCGATGCGACCGATGGCGTCGACGACCTCAGCGCTGCCGTCGATGCCGCGCCGCTGCGCGTCGGCCAGGTCCTCGCGCAGCTCCTGGTTACGGCGGCGGACCTCGTCCAGCCGGGCGAGCGCCTGCCGGAACGCGAGCTCCGCCTCACGCCGGTCGAGGTCACTGGCCTCGGGGTCGGCGTTGACCTCGTCCATGCGCTGGCGGGCCCGCTCGATGGCCAGCGCGGCGCCCTCTTCGTCGAGGGCGGCGCCGGACTCGGCGGCGATCAGGTCTTCGAGCCGTTCTCGCGCCCGCTCCCGGGCGAGAGTGAGATCCTCGACCGCGTCTTGCGTACGCCGGTGGGCGTCCTGCACGCGCCGCTCGGCGTCTTCCTGCCGAGCAGCAGCATCCGTCACAGCGTCCGCGAGTCGGCGCTCAGCGTCGGCGATGCGGCGGCCGGCGTCCTCGGCGACCCTGGCCGCCTGCTCCCGGGCGTCCTCCACGCGCCGCTGGGCGTCGGTCTCCCGCTGGGCGCCCTGCTCAACCGCGGCGGCGACTCCGGCCTGGGCCTCCCGTACGCGGTCCTGAGCGGCCTCGACCGCCTCGGCGGCCTGCCGGTGCGCGTCCTTGACGCGCTGCTTCGCGGCGGCCACCCGCTCCGCGCTCTGCTCCTGAACGTCGGCGAGCTCCCGCTCCGCCCGGGCGATCCGCTCGGCGCCCTGGCGCTGCACCTCAGCCGCCCGGGCCTGCGCCTGCGCGAACGCCTCCTGCCCGGACGCGTGCTGCTGGCCCGACGACAACAGCTCACCGAGCTGCGCGAACCCCGCGTACGCCGACGCCCAAGCCTCCTGCATCTCCTGGCTCGCCTCGTCGGCAGCCGTGGAGATCACACCGAAGTCCTGGGCGGCCTGAACGGTGGACTGGCTCATCGCGACGTTGGTCCGCTCGACCTTGCCCGCCTCGGCGATGAAGGCGCCCGTCGCCGCGGCGGCCGGGTTGATCGCGGCCGTCAGCGCCAGCACGGCCGCGGTGTTCTCCTGGGCCCACCGCACGAACTTGGTCAGCGACGCGATCGCGTCGCCGGTCCACTTCGCGATCCGCGACATGTTGACCGCGAAGTCGACCAGCAGCTGCGGGTCGTCCTCGATGGCCTTCGTCACCGCCATGATCGCGGCGGCCAGGTTGCGCATGATTTCCGGCATGCGCGGGCCCAGCTGCTCGAGCACAGCGGAGAACGCGCGCTCGACGGCATCGATGGCGGGCGACAGCTCCGACAGGGAGTCGATGCTCTGCTCGGCGAAGTCCTCGACCTCGGGCGCTAGCTTGGCCAGGTTGCGGCGTACGACCGGCGACAGCTCGCCGAGCTCGCGTTCGGCGGCGAGGACGATCGCGGTCCAGACCCGCTCGAAGGGCTGGCCCATCTGCTCGGCTTCGCGCTTCACCGACTCGCGTAGCTGGCCGATCGCGTCCTGCGCCGCATCGCTGCCGTGCGCGGCGGCCAGACCTAGGCCGGCTAGCGCGGCGCCGAGTCCTGTGGTGACTGCCCCGGCCGCGAGGGTGGCCACGGCCGGCAGCGACACGATCGCGGCCCCGACCTCGAACATGGTCGAGGGGCCGGACGACCGGATCATGGCGAACGCGGAGTTGATCAGTCCGAGCGAGGACGCCGCCGACTGCGCCCCGTCCACGTCCACCTGGACAGTCACACGGCGGTCAAGGTCGCGAGCTTCCCGCTCGACCTTGTCCAGGTCGCGCAGTGCCCGCTCGACGTTCGCGCCGACGAAGACCTCGGGGTTCATCGCGGCCAGCTCGGTGAGCTCCCGGCGGATCCGCTCGGCTTCGTCAGCGGCCTGGCGGCCGTCGAGATCGATGCCGATCTTCTTGCCGGACAGCTCACCCAAGCGCTTCTTGAGGTCCGCCACTGCCCGCTCAGCATCGCTGCTGTCGGCCGTGATCTCGATCTCCGGCAGGCGCTTGGTGGCGTCCTCCAGCAGCCGCCTGGTCTTGATCGCGGTACGGCCAACGTCCTCCAGCCGCTGCCCGAACCGATCCGCCTGGACGCCGGACTGCGCGAGCGCTGCACCTTGCTGCCGGGCCTGCCGCTCCAGCTTTTCAAGCTCGCGCGTGGTGCGCTTGGAGCCCTCCTCCAGGCCCTTCAGGCCCTTCTCACCGCTGGTGGTGCCAGTGCCGTCCCACTTGCTTCGGATCGCGAGGATCAGGTCACGTGTCGTCACTGGTCACCCCCTCGTTCCGGGTCAGCACGATGTGGACGCCTTCGCCGTCCTCGGGCGGCACCGAGCGCCGCGCGCCCGCCTTCACTTCGCAGCCACGACACCACCGCGGCTCAGCGACGTACGCCCAGCGGTGGCCGCCGCGGCTCTCGTCCCACTCCTCTTCGCGGGTATGGCAGTCCGGGCACTCCTGCCGCCGCCAGATCCAGTGCCAGATCGCCTTGTCGCGGTCGTCCTGGGACCACGAGAGGAACTTGCTGTGCGGGATGCGGTACTCGGCGCAGACGTCCAGCTCCAGCGCTAGGGTTCGATCTGCGCCCAGCCTTTTGGGAGCGACTCATCCGGTGTGCGCACGTTGAGCCGGATCGCGGTGTTGCATAGCTGGATCTGCTCCGGACCCGACAGGACGTGCTTGAAGATGTGCTCCCAGTCGGCCTCTGACCGGCCGGACTCGTCGCAGGCCAGCAGACACGCCCGTGGAAACGTCGCGTTGTTCCAGATCTCGTCAGCGGAGTCCGGCCGCGGCTTGTGCTCCCCGACCAGCGCCTCGTAGTCGTCGACCTCCATGGCTCGCAGCGGGATCCACTCGTAGCAAGCCCTGACCTTGGCCTCGGCGCGCTTCAGGGCGGCCTTGGCCTTGCGGACGGCCGCCTCATCCGGGTCACCCTGCGTGCGCAGCAGCGCCAGGGTGAACTGCGCCTGCTCAACCTCGCGCCGCGCCTCAGTGTCGTCGTCGATCCGGATCGGATGCTCAGCCGACAGGCGCGGCCGGCTGAGCAGGCGGTCGCCCTTGCTCACGCCGGGATCGTCACGTTCTCGGCGGGCTCGGTGGTGACGCTGTACTGGATGACCAGCCTGGCCGCCTCGGCCCCCATGGTGCGCGGGTTGCCCAGGGAGAGCACGCGCACCGGGAACACGTCCATTTTCCTTCCGGCGACGTCGCCGCCGTCGAGCCACAGGATGTGCCCGTTGGTGTCGCGCGGCATCAGCGAGCGGACATCGACGCCGGTCACGCCCTGGTAGAACGAGATGCTCGACTCGTCCGCCTGGGTCAGGCCCGGGATGTTGCCCACGAAGCGGCTGTTCAGGTCGGGCGTGGCGATCGCCTGACCGCTGACCATCCACCCGGAGATGTCCAAGATGTCCTTGGACAGGTCCGAGCCCGCGTTCATCTCCAGCCGCGTCGGCGCGGCGATGTTGGCGATGCTGACGACCCAGTAGCACTTGGTGATGCCGGGCCTGAAGAACCTCGAAGCCGGAGTGATCGGCGTTGCGGGCATTAGCTATCCCCCCTGGTAGAGCGCCGACCCTTCGGCGTTTCGGGCAAAGAAGAAGCCCCGGCGTCTGCCGGGGCTTGGTCGGACTGGTCGGACCCATCAGGCGGCGGGTCAGGCATCGCCGCCATCACCGCCTTGCGGGCCTCCTCGGGTTCCCAGCCACCCGCGATCAGCGCGGCGATCGTCTCCGGCCGCCGATCGGGCGCGTCCACGAGGACCCAGCCGGCGCGCTGGTGCTCCTGCAGGGCGGACGCCGGCACCTCGGACGGGCCCCGGTCGGCGAGGTTCGGATGCGAGATCCACACGGTGTTCATGCGCCCCCCTTAGGCCGACGCGCCGACGATGACGACGTCGTACGTCACCGGCGTGCCGGCGGCGGCGTTGACGAAGTCGATGAGGTCGCCCGTGCCCGCTGTCACGGCCACACCGGCGGCGGACGGCGCGTACCAGAGGAAGGCGCCACCGGGCGGGACAGGCATGTTGGCGCTGACGGCGCTGAACAGCGGGACGCCGTTCGTGGCCGGGCGCTGCACCAGCAGGTTGTTCGTGTTGCCGGGCGCGGGAAACACCGCCAGCATCTTGATCCTTAGGAAGGTCAGCGTGCCGCCCAGAGGCGCCGACAGTGATCCCGCCAGGTCCACCGTGTCCGTCGCCGACGCGGCGACCGTGCGCTGATCGGACCACATGAGGTCCGCCTGGCCGACGCCCGTACCCTGCGCCAGCGCGAACTGGCGGGCGACCCGCAGTGCGGCGGTCGGCGTGGTGAGGTCGAGCGGAGACGTTAGTTCGGCCTCCAGCTCGAAGAACGATTGCAGCCTGAAGGCCATCAGCACTCCCCTTTGATCATCGGAACCCGTTGTCCCGCGCCACCTGGTCCACAACCCCGACCGTCTTCGCCAGCACGGTGTCCGCCGCCGCCCGCACCGCAGGCTCCAGGTACGGCCGTGTCCCTTCGGCCACCTCGCGGTCCCGATGGCCGAACACGGGATGGATGAAGTCCGAGGCCCCCGTGATCCCCTCGTAGGCGCGGCCGTGCGGTGCCACCGACCTGCGCACCCGGATGAGCACGCCCGGGTCGCGGGAGAACCGCACCGACATCGAGATCGCGCGCGGGATCCTCGTCGACCACGATGCCCGCGCCCGCGCGTCCGCGACGACCGGCTCAGCAGCCGCCCGCAACGCCGGCCGGAGCTTCTGACGCAGCTCCTTCGGGATGCCGTCCAACTGCTTGGCCAGCAGCCGGATCGCCGCCGACGGGTCCTGCGGATCGCTGAACGTCGCCATCATGCGAACGCGTCGATGTGGACGACGAACCTGACGGTGGCGACGGGGCCAGCCTTTGTCTGGTCCGTCATCATGTCCAGCGTCGACATGCGGGCCAGCATCACCGCGCCGCCCAGACGATCGTCACGGGCCAGTTCGGCGCGGAACCCGGCGATCAGCTCCAGCGCCCTCTCGCGCACCGTGCGGGTATCCGGCCGGCCGCCGCGGTGCGCGTCGCCGCGCCAGGCGCTGGCCATGCACATCACGTCGTACGACTCGCGGTCCGGCTCCATGGTGAGCTGTTCCTGAGCGAGCGTGTTGCGGACGTCGGGCTCACTCGGCGTACCGCTGTATCCGATCGCGATCACGTCGGGCTCGACATCGACCGTCGGCGGCCCATCGAGGATCATGACGTCCTCCGGCCAGGCGCGCTCAGCGAGCGCCACGAGCGCGTCGAGCGCGGCGGGGATAGTGGACACGCGGGAAGTCCTCCCAGGTCATTGGAGGTCAGGTTGAACCTGACCCTGGAATGGAGAGCACGGGCGGCCCGAGGTGGTCAGCCGACGTACAGCTGATCGCGCTCCTGGTCGCGCTTCAGGCCCAGGAGCTCGGACACCCTGTACGGCAGGGCGTAGGGCCGCCCGAAGCCAGCCGAGATCGCGTCGGAGTCGCCCAGGGCCGGGCGGCCGCCGGCCTGGTTGTGCTGGCTGCCCTGCCAGAGATGCTTGACCAGGTCGAGGGCCGCGAGCCTGAAGTTCGGTGGGAGCGGGCTCCTGCCCGCCCTGTAAGTGACGCGCACCAGTCCATGGGTGGCGGGCACGCTCATCACGCCCTCGGCGTTCTCCAGTGTCCAGCCGGGCGTTCCGGCGAGCGCGTCGGCCGCGAGCACCGCCGCGCCGCCTGGCAGCGTCACAACCGACGTCACCGAGATGACCGGCCGCTCCGGCAGCACCACCACGCCCCGGCGAGCAGACCGGTCCGCCACCACCGTCGTCGGCGTGACATGCCCCATCCGGTCCGCGATCACCTGGCAGGCCGCGCCGACGAACCGGCGCAACGCCTCGTCGTCCTCCGTGACGATCTGGTTCTTGCGTAGGTGCTCCTTGGTGTCCACCAGCGAGATGAACGGAGCTCCTTCGGCCGGCTCGACATCGATCACGTCAGTGATCGCGCACGCGTTGGCGCCTGTGGCCAGCCACCGCACACGGTGCAGGCCCGCCTGCACCGTGGCGTAGTTGAAGTCGTAGACGCCGGTCGAGCTGGACGCGACCGGATCGTGTGTCTCCAGGGTGCCGTCCGGCAGCGTGATCGTCAGTGCGACGTTGCCCGCATTCGCCGGGGCGCCCTGGTCGTCCGTGATCGTGATGCTCAGCGGCACCGGATCGCCGAGATCGAAGCTCATGCGCCCTCCATCCTGGGGCCACGGCGAGCACCGAGCCTCATCGAGACGCCCGCCCGCGCCGTGCCAACCGCCGAAGGGCCGCGCCTGGTCCGCATCGCCATCGACCCGCCCTGTGGCGGCGCCTCCGCCGCGACGTGCGCTGACGTGATCGCCGCGAGCGCCAGCGCCCCGGCAGGCGCTACCTTCCGGGCGCCCGCAGCTCCCGCGACCGCGACCACACCGCGGCCTGTCACCACAGCCACGTGGCCCACCTGCACCCGCCCGGCCAGCGCTACCGGCGTCACGCCGGCGGCCACGGCCACATGGACGGCGGACGCCCGGCCAAGCGCCCCCAGCACCGACACACCCGACGCGGGCAGCACCTTGCGCGCCGAGGCCGAGCCCCCCACAGCGATCGAGCAGGACGCGCTCACCGCCCGCGTCAGCAGCTGCGAGCGGTACGACCAGACCGCGGCGTACGCAGTCCCGGCCGCCGGCGCGACCTTCCGAGCTGTCGCACGGCCAACCAGTGCGGCCGCCGTGGTGCCCGCAGCGCGCGCCAGCTTGCGGGCGGTCGCGCTTGACGCCGCCGCGACCTGGCTGCGGCCTGTGGCGGGCGCCGCCTTCCGAGCGGCCAGCGTGGACGCGATCGCGGATGACGATCTGGCCGTAGCCGGGCCGATCTTGCGCGCCGTCCCCACACCGGCGACCCCCACGCACGAGCGCGCCGAGACCGACACGACCTTCCGGGCCACCGCCGTCGACGTGACCGCCGCGGCGCTGCTGCCCGTGGCCGCTACGCCGCCAGCCGCAGCAGGCGGGAGAACGATGAGCGGGATGGCCGATGCCCACGGGATGGGCGGGCCGTCCTCGGTCGTGGTCCCGGCCCCGCCGGACAGGGCGTTGCCGTTGCCGCTGTAGTCGACCGTTTCGGCCGTGTAGAACGGGTGAAACCTGAGAAGGTTCGAGGTGCGGCGGGGCGCGTACTGGCCGAGTTCCGCCTCCACCTCGCCCGCGGTGAGTGCGGCACCCCAGACCTTCAGGGCGGCGATGCGGCCGTCCCACCAGTCGTCGTATGGGTCGTCGCCGATCCACCACTCGTTAGGCGTGGCGGGCGGAGAGAAGTTGTCTACGGAGGCGGACCCCAGCGGGGAACCAGCAGCCGACCGGTGGAAGGTGGCATTCGCGCCGTTGACGACGACGCCGATCCGATACCAGGTTTCCGGGGTCGCGACGAGCGGGCCCACGCCGTTGAAGCCGTACGACCCGTTGTCGATGAGCTGCAGTTCGCTGGTGAAGTCGCGGATCACGACCCCGGAGAGCTGGTCGCTGAACGTGCGCAGCCAGTAGACGGCCCTGAACCTCACCCCCACCGCGGCTGGCCAGACCCACGCCGTCAGGGTGTACGTCGAGCCAGGCAGGCCGTTGGTAGCGCTGTACTGCTCGCCTGCCGCGTCGAACCGGACCGCCATGAGCGCCTACGTATCCGAGTAGGCCAGTTCGGCGTCGAGCAGATGCGCGGCGCCGGCCAGGTTGTCGTTGGCGTGGCCGCCGAGCCGCTGCAGCCGGATCCAGATCAGGTCACCGGCCGCTGCGCCGTCCAGGTTGGTGATGACGATGTCGTGGCCGTGCACCCGCTGCCCGGTCGTCCCAAGGTGGGTGTCGTCGGTGTCGGTGCTCGCGGCGAACGCCTTCGTCTCCACGTCGGTGGTGTCCACGTTCGGGGTGATGCAGGCGACCGCCGCCGACCAGCGCACCACGCCCGACGTCGCTGTGTCCGCGTACCAGGTGATGTTCAGGGTGAGGTTGCCGGAGCCGTAGCTGATGAGCCGCCGCTTGAAGAACGCCGACGACGTGGCGGCCGCGTCGAAGGCCAGTCCGGTGACCGGGAGGTTCGTGCCGTTGACCTGCGACGGCACCGCGAACCCCGACGACAGGAAACGGCCCTCGTCCGGGCTGATGAGCTGACGTACGGTGGCCATCAGTCCTCCCGAGCCCTCAGCCGGCCGATCCGGCGCCACAGCACGTAGGCCAGGATCGCGGCCTTCTGATCAGTGGTCGCCGACGTACGAAACGGCAGAGGAAGGGCCTGGTTGTAGGAGACGGTGTTGTCCTCCACCCACTGATCCGCCGCGGCCACGGCCGCCGCCAGGTCGGTCTTGTTGAAGGAGCACGAGGTGACGTTCTCGCGCATCCACTGCGCCGCCACCCTCGCGCGGGCCGTAGCGTCCAGCAGCGCCATCAGAAGGCCGTCGAGTCCAGCACCAGGGCACCGGCCTGGACCGTGATCTGCCCCTGAGAGCCGAACACCTCCGGGACGACGCGCTCGAAGAACACCTCGCCCTGCGTCGTCGCCAGGTCCACCGCAGCGCCGCCGCTGGTGAGCGCCACCTGGAACGTGTCCGTCGTCGCGCCCATCACGTAGTAGGCGGCGCCCTCGACCAGGCCGCCCGGGATCGTCTCGGTGAAGATGTTGTAGAAGATCACCCGATCGCCGTTGGCCAGCCCATGCGCCGGGCTCGTGATCGTGTTGGCGGTCAGGTCGGCCGCGTCGACCACGCCGAACCCGCGCGCGGCGCCACCGTTGATCGGCGCGAACCCTCGATACTGGGTGCCCGAGTTGCCCGTGCTCGCGGTCCAGTACGTCAGGAACCCGTACTGCCCCGGCGGCACATCGATCGCCAACAGACCCGAGTTCGAGCGCTGGCCACCCGCGGGAGCCGCCCACGTGACCGCCACGCGGGCGTACACCGGAGACCCGCCCGTCGCCTCGGTGGACGCCGCAGTCGTACCAAGTCCAGGGCTCGTGTCACCCGGCGGCGCGGTCACCAGGGTGTTGACCCCGATGTGCGTGATCGCGTTCCCGATGCCGCCCGACAGGGCATCGTTCTTGCCAGCCACGTTGAACGGCACGGGCACCCCCTACTTGTTCGTGGCGCGGCCCCGCGCCTTGTTCGCCGGTGTGGCCGCGGCCTTCTCCTCGGGCTCCGGTTCGGGCTCGGGCTCGTCGAGCAGGCCGTACCGCTCGGCGTCCGCCCGCTTGATCGGTGCGCCAGGCACGCAGAACAGCCAGCGCGCCGCCTCATCCGTGTCCGGAACCAGGCGGCCATCCTCGGTCAGGCAAAGCCGCGCCGTAGCGATCACGTGAGCGTCGTCGTCCGCCAGCTGCTTCACGAACTGCAAGGCCATGACGCCCCCCTCTACTTGTAGAAGACGACGACGCGGAACTTGCCGGCGGTCAGAGCGGCCACGGCGACCGTGATGGCCAGGCTCCGCCGAGCCGTCGTCTTGATCGACGTAGCGCCGGTCCACGCTGGCGTGACGTTCTTCCGGCCCGTCGTCGACCACGGCGCGCCCGACGTGATGGCCGCCGCCTGCAGGTCCGCCGCGCCCTCGCTGTTCACAGCGATCGTGCCGGTGTTGCCGGACGCCGAGGTGACGAGCGTGTCCACCTCGATGTAGCCGCCGAGGATGATCGCACCGGCCGGGATCTCGCCCCCGTTGGAGTCGCTCGGCGCCGACCGCAGCGTGATCGTGCCGACCGCACCGCCATCCACAGCGAAGTCGTACTCACCCTGCGCGCTCTTCAGGCCGCGGGTGCCCTCAATCAGTGGCATTGCCTTCTCCTAGGTTCGCAGGACCGCGAGCACAACGTCGGCGCCAGCGGATCGGATGGCGTACAGCACGTCCCCGGGCTGGAGTTCGACGGTGACCTGCGTGGCCGCCGCCAGGAGGAAGCCCGTGCCCGCCGTGACGCCCGAGGCGCCCAGGTCGGCGCCGTTGGTCGCGTCGGTGTTCCGGACCGTGAGTCGCTGCCCGGAACTGCTCGCCGTGTTGAGGGCCACGGCAGTGGTGCCAGCCGTGACCCTCGCACTGGTGACTGCCATTACAGGCCCGTGACCTGCCCGAACGCCTTGGGGCGGTAGTGGATCACCGCGCACCGCACGTCGGCGCGCACGGCGAGCTTGCCCTCGACGAAGTACGTGCCGTGGCTGTTGCTGACCTGCACGTCGATGCCGCGCCGGACGGCGAGCTCGCTGAAGTTCACGTAGTCGCCCGCGATGGCCGCGGTCGCCGGAGCGGCCGTGGTCTCCGCGACCGGAACGCCCCACAGGGTGGGCACGCCCGGAACGCTGGGGTGGCCCCAGATGTACTGGCCGTCGGCCGTCTTGAGCAGGCGCACCTGCTCCCAGATGGCCGGCCGCATGAAGATCGCGGACGGCTCGGCGAAGCCGTCGTCCCTGATCTTGCGGAACAGCTTGTACGCGGCGTCCGGGATCGGGTCGGAGCCCTTGGCCTGCGTCTGGATACCCACGACGCTGGCGGTGCCGAGCAGGTTCACGCCGGTGCCGTCACCCACGAGGACCTGGGAGTCCAGGCGCTGGCGGAGCATGAACGGCAACCTGTTGTTGACGTACGCCTCCGACCGCTGCTCGTCCTCGAGCTGCTCGTCCGTGAGCGGCAGGAACACAGCGATCTTGCGGACCTGCTGTGCCCTCTCCGTCAGGGCGAGCGTGGCCTCCTGGTAGGTGCCACCTTCCGCCGTCTCGACCGCGGCGTTTGAGTACGTCGTCTCCTCCATGTAGACGACGCTGGCCTGGCCAGTAGTCGTCTGCGGCAGGAACTCCACCACGTGCGGCGCAGGACGGGTCGGGAACATCTCCACGCGGCCGGTCCGGATCGACTCCGGCGCCCAGCCCGCGGACGTCTGGAAGAGCGTCTTCAGCTCCAGGTCCAGGTTCGCCGCCGGACCGACGCCCAGCCCGGTCGTGTAGCCCTTGAAAGCCGGGCTGCCGATGAACAGCTCGCCCAGCGACTTGCGCTGACCACCCTTGGTACGCGGCTCGTCAGGCAGGTCCTTCGCGCCAGGCTCCTCCTGGCCCGCTTCCGCCACTGCGCCGGCCGGCCGCGCGGGCGATGGCGAGCAGCTCGTCGACCTTCGCCTTGCGCTCGTCGATCTCGGCGTTGAGCTGCTTGATGAAGTCGACCTTCGCCGTCCGGTCACCCGGGACGGACTTCACCTGGTCCATGTCGTAATCAGCACCGGCCTCCTTGAAGATGGCAGCCAGCTCGTCGCGCTTCGCGTTGAGGCCTGCCTTGGCCTCCTTCAGCGCCGGAAACTCCTTGACCCTCTCGGGTGCCTCGATAGTCATGATCTCCCTCACAGTCCTTGAAGCTGGGCGATGGACCGGGCGAGCACCGAGGCAACCTCGGCGTCGGACGGGTCCTCAGGGCCCAGAGGTGTGGAGAGCAGGGACTTCAGGCGCTGCAGGTCGGCGTCGATCCAATCCAGGAGCTCAGCCGACCGGGGCGCCATGCCCCGCCCCTTCTTCGAGCGGAGAGCCACGACTTCCGCAGTTCGATCGACGAAGGAGGACACCGCGGCTAGGACCGCGTGCCCCTCTTCGGCGTACTTCAGCGACCCGCCCGGCTCGTCCTTGAGCTCGGGCGGCTCGATGTCCGCGTCGCGCAGGTGCGCGGCGAGGTGGTCGTAGACGGCCTTACGGTCGGCATCCGGAATGCCGCTCTTGCCGTCGTTCAACCGGGCGATGCCCATCAGGCACGCCCGGACGTTCGCAGGCCCGCCCACACCGTGGTGGTGCGGGAGCCTGTAGGAGCTCTTCAGCTCCTGATCGGCGCCCGGATCGACCCAGGCGAACACGGTCCGCAGCTCCGACGGGCGCAGGTCCTCGGCGAGGCCGGCCAGCGTCTTCGCGCCGTCCCACGACCTGGATGCGACCTCGCACTCGTGGGGCGGTAGCGGCCGGCCCGCCTTGACCGGAGCACCCGGCAGGGCCGACTTCGCCGACAGGGTGCGCGTGCCAACGCCAGCACCCACGAGAACTGGACTGACCTCGTGAACTTTCAGCGCGTCGAGGAAGCGCACCCGCTGGCCCTCGTGCTCGCCGTAGCTGTACTCGACCGGGTCGTAGCCGTACGACCACTGGCCCAGCTCCCCCAGCTCCTTCACGGTGGTGAAGGTGTCCCGCCCGGCGGCGGTGTCCATGAAGAAGCGGCCTTCGAGGATCGCCTGCTTGGCCGTCTGCCGGATCGTCGCTTTGCCCACCGGCAGCATCCCCGACCACGAGGTGTGGCCGTACGCGGAGATGGGCACCTCCGCACCGTCCGTGAAGGCGCCCGGCCGGGTCACATCACGGTCTGAGTCGATCGCGTTGAACGTCGAGAAGATGGCCTTGACCTCGCCCTTGGCCTCATCCTTGATCTCGACCCGCAGGCTCTTGGTGTCCATTCATCGCTCCTCTGCCGGATCGGGTCCGGATGGGTCATCGGGCGGCGTAGGCCCGCTCGGCGCGGGCTCGGCCGGTGTAGCCGTAGTCCCAGGCGGCTGAAGTTGCACGCTGTAGAGGCCGGTGTGCTTGAGCAGGGTCATGTCCTCCGCCTCGATCGCGGCCACTACGCTCTTCGGGTCGTATCCGGCGTCGACCAGCTGGCGGATCGCGGCGGCCTTGGCCTGCTGGATCTCCGCCGAGTCCTTGCGGTCGTCGCGGAGGAACGCGATGTCGCGGTCGTCGTACCAGAGCTCCGCGCCGGACGGGACGTCGATCAGCGACGCCAGCGACCCGGCCGCGTTCCTCCACAGCGGCCGCATCGTGCCGTCGGCCATGCGGCGCCGCGCGCTGCCGTAGTTCCCGGCGTTGAGGCTCGACCCCTGCAGGCCCTCGGAGAACCCGACGATGGTTGAGGGGATGCCGGCCGCGGCCGCCAGGCGACTCTCCCCCGCGCCCTGCGTGTTCTTGAAGTCGAGCTGGCGAAGATCCATGGTCAGCGGGGTGACATCCGCCGCGCCGCCCAAGTACAAGGTCTTGTACGCGTTGTCGACGCCCCGGTGGTTCTCCTCCATCAGCGCCTTGAAGCGCTCGAACATCTCCGGCGTGACGCTCGCGTCGAGACGGACCGCGAGCTGCGGGGTCGCCGCGTTCTCGAAGAACTTGAGCTTGTGCTGGGTTGCCGCGAGGTCCGAACTGATCTCGCGCAGCACCGGCGTCAGCCAGCTCATGCCGCGCCACGAGAACTCCGGATCCGGGATCGGAGCGAAGTGCGCCACCTGCGACGGCAGCAGCAGCGTGTCCGTCCGAACGCCCGGAGCCCGCGGCGAGTAGTAGTAGCCGATCACCTCGGCGTCGAGTGCCGCGCCGTAGAGTTCGGGCTCGCTCTTCGATGCGCTGACGATCGTGACCCAGTCCGGCCGGAGCCTCCGGAGGCGGTCCGTCCCCGGTACCTTCGCGATGAACGCGTTCCCGGCGAGGTCCGCGTCCTGGATCATCCGGGCCAGCAGGTCGCCCGTCGTCCCGCCCGGCCACGGATTCTCCAAGGTGGCGAGCGCCGAGGTACCGAACAGGTCGCCAGGCCGGCCGTTGCGCATCCTTCGGAAGGTGAACCGGGCTTCGCTGAACACCGCCAGGCGCACGAGCATCAGCGCGGCGATCGGCCCGTTCCGCTTGTAGATCCCCTGCACGTAGCCGGGAAAGTCGTGCTCGATCTGCTCACGATCAGACGTCATCGACGACGAGCCGATGAACGGCCACCTCAGCCGATCGAGATCCCAGAACGGCGGCTCAGACCAGCTCTTACGGGCACGCTGGCGCCGGCCGCGAGCCTCCGCCGCGACCCGATCGAGCAGACCCATCAGGAGCCGGAACCACCCTCAGCACGCGGCCGGCCGGCGTCACGCCACCCGGCCACCGCGGCAACCCACAACATCGTCGCGCCGAGCACCAGCGTGCGCAGACACCAGGCGACCCCGTACGGAATCGCCAGCGCCAGCGTGCCCAGCACCCGCAGCAGAGCGAGCAGGCCCTTACGGACATCCACCCGCCTGGCCTCCTGAGTGATCCGCTCCAGCGGCACCGTCAACGCCATCCGACCCTCCTACGCGTAGACCGCGAACGGCATGACCGGCGGCGGTTCCTCGATGTGGCCCTTGGTCGCGAACCCCCAGGCCGCGTTCGTGGCCGCGATCAGCGGGCTGCTCTCCGTTGTGGCCGCGACCGCGTCCCACGCCTTCGCCGTCGTGAGCGACCTCGTCGCCGAGCCTGCAGCGGCCACGTCCAGGGCCGGGTGCGGGATGTACCTCAGTGTCGGCTCGCCCTCCTCGGGCATCACGGCATCGACGAACTGACCGTAGGCGGCCGCCACGTCACGCGCCGACGGCTTGGTGACGTCCAGCCCTTTGGCCTCCAGATCGGCGATCAGCGACCCTGCCGGGCCGCCAGCATCGACCACCCACGCGCACGGGTTCCAGCGCTCATCCAGCTGCTTGGCCCGGTCGGGCACCCACTGAGTGCCCATCCGGTAGTCGACGATTTCGACGTGCAGCAACCCGTCAGCGCGCTTTCCCACCACGGCGATCGCCGCCCACGAGCGATCCATCGCCACATGAATCGCGAACGATGGGCGGCCCACCAGCTCCGAGTGCTCGTCGGCCAGCGCCCGCCACTTCGCCTCCGGGATGACCGCCCACTCCGGACGCAGGTCCGGCACGTGCTGGCACAGCACCTCGGTACGGAAGATTGGCTCCGGGTCCGTGGACAGCGCCGACGCGATCGCATCCTCGGTGATCGTGTAACCGAGCGAGGGGTTCGCCTGCGCCCACGCGTCCCGGTCCTGCAGTCGGCAGTCCGCGGTGTGCTTCTTGTCCGGCCGGCCGCACGTGCATTGAACGTCGTCGGGTGCGCTCCACTCGAAGTGCCCGAGGGAGGATTCCGCCCCCTGGTCGGCGGTGCCGCGGCCCTGCTCTTGCAGATCGTTGAGCACCACGCTCTTGTCGTCGCCCGCGTTGGAGTAGCACCAGATCTGCGCGTTCGCCCGCGCCATCGTCGTCTTCGTGACCGCGCCCCATGCGTCCCAGCTCTGGTGCTCGCGCAGCTCGTCCAGGTTCACGTCATCGCCGGACAAGCCGCGGCCCCCTCGGCGAGTGGCCGCCTTGATCTTCCAGCGGGAGCCGTTCGCCAGCTTGAGCGACTTCTTGCCGTTCGTCTTGTCTACGGCCTTGATCTCGCCCGCCAGCTCCGGCGTGCCCTCGGCGATCTCGACAGCCTTGTCCCAGGACTCCTCTGCGGTGTCCAGATCCTGCGCGGTGCCGATCACGAGCGGCACCTGCAACACGAACATCTTCCAGAGGTTCTTGAGCTCGACCAGCGACGTCTTGCCGTTCTGGCGAGCGACCATCACCAGGACGATCCGGAAGCGGAAGCCGCCATCTGGGCGTAGCTCCAGCGCATGAATCAGCAGCCAGCGCTGCCAGAGCAGAGGCCGGATGCCCACCACCTCAGTGGCGAAGTCCACCGCCGAGAAGCCGAGGCTGGTGGCAGGGGTCAGCGCGCACCCGCACCCGCACGGGCCCGGCCGCCCGGTGACGAGCGGAGGGGTGAAGATCCTAGGCGTCGTCCGCCCGAGCAGCGGCGGCGCGTAGCTGCGCAAGGCGACTCCCCACGGGCTTGTCTTCCTTCATCGCCTTCCGAGCTGCCGGGGTCCCGCCCAGATCGCGGAGCACGCCCTGAAGCTGCGGCCCGAGCCAGCCCACCGTCTTGGTCACGTCGCACATCGCCTCAAGGGCCTTCAGCCGCTTCAGCGCACTCATGTCGTCGGAGAGGTCCCGGCGGAGCTCGTCGAGCTGCTCGGCACGGTCGATCGCCTTCTCGATCTCCTCGGCCTGACGAAGAGCCAGCGTCTTCATCGCCTGGTCGGTCGGGGTGAGCCAGTCCATCGCATCGACGGCCGCCTTCACGGCGTCACGCAGGTCAGGCGCCCGCTCCCGAG
This sequence comes from Nonomuraea sp. KM90, assembly GCF_052246675.1. Lineage (NCBI taxonomy): Bacteria > Bacillati > Actinomycetota > Actinomycetes > Streptosporangiales > Streptosporangiaceae > Nonomuraea > Nonomuraea sp. KM90. The sequence continues at coordinate 91,678 of NZ_JBQQCB010000001.1, forward strand.
GCTGGCCCGTCGGCACCGAGGCGAGCTTGCGACGAGTCATCAGCACCTCCGTTACGGAACGTGGCGAGGACTCCAGTCACACACCGTCATGTCGATCAAGGCTAGGGCGGTCACCCATTGTGAGGGGGTACGGGGAGTGGCGGGGGGAGAAAAACGGCGATCGGGCGCGGATCACCTCTTGATCGTTGATCTTGCGTGCCGAGGGTGCCCCCCTGCCCCTGACCTGCGGTTATGCGGGATCGATTCTGGCCTGGGTTCGTCACCCGTTGTGATGTGATTGATCATTGTTACTCAACGTAACGATCATCTTGTCACGTATTGTCACCATGACCGTGAGGACCTGGGTGGTGGGGTGCACTGGGGGTGACGGGGGCGGGCGCCACCCTGGGGGGCGGTACCCCTGGCCTGTCCCCTGTTCCCCTGTCCCGCCTGGTTGTACCAGCGGGTGGCCACGCCCTTGGCCGAGGGTGGTCGTTCCTCTGCGATGCGCTGCATGACCACGTCTCGACCTGGGTCGATGACGACGATCTCTGCGTTGTGCTCGGCGTACGTGGTTAGCCATTCGGGCTTGGGCATGGAGTGGATGACGTAGACGTCGGTGGTGTGCACGTGGCGTAGTGCTTCCCGGATGGCGGCGGTGCGGGCTCGGAAGGCGACCTGGCGTACGGCCTCGGGGTGGTCGTGGGGGTTGCCCTGATGTGGCCCCGAGAGAGCCCCTGCCAGGAGGTCGTAGTCCACGACTACGTCCCCCCTTTTGGCCCTCCCCCGTACCCATGTTGACTTGCCCCCGGCTGGAGGACCAGTCACCACGTACAGCACCCTAATCTCCGAGTGGACTGGGTTATCCGAAGTCTTCGAGAAGCTGATCAAGTGGATCCCGCTTCGCGTCCGCCTTCAGCCACTCTGGCAGTTGGGCGTACGTCTGGTGCTGCGCGTTGTAGACGTCGTTGGCGTCGTCGGCGCACAGGTCGATCCAGTCGCCCGGCTTCATGTCCTGCCCGGCGAACCGTCCGCGCGCGAGCGCGATGAACGCGGTCTGGGCGCGCTTGCCGCAACTAGGGCGGATGCAGTCGTGGACCTCGTCATGAACGCGATGGTCGATCATCTGCGCCTCGTTCATCGCCCCATTGTCGCAGCCCTGAGACTCCGGTCAGAGGCAGATTGCGAGGAAGTGCGCTTCACCAGGCGCGGGATGATCGGGGGGCGGAGGGTAGTTCCCGATCCCCCTTGCTCTGGTTGCAGGCCCGGCCGCACACGGGGCAGCGGTACCAGGTGCCGTGCGCGCGACGCAGGTAGCGCAGGTCGCAGGGGTCGAGGCCGAGGGCTTCGAGCTTCTTCAGCGACGGCACGTGGTCTGCCTCGTTCGCGTTTCCGCTGTGCGTGCAGATGTGGCACACGTCGGGCGCGGTGAGCAGCAGCATGGCCCTGGCCTTGCGCCAGCGGTAGCCGCTGCGGCCGTGGCTGCGTGGCATGGCGTTCCGAATCGTTGTGCGGTTGGGCCTGGTGCGGGCGGCGTGGACCGTTGCACGATGCCCGCATGAAGCTGGTGCTGGCCGTGGCGGGAGTGACGCTCGTGGTCTTAGCGGCGGTGGCCGCCCTGTTCATCGTCATCTCGCCTGGAACCGAGGCCGATCCTCCCGCGCCACTGATTCCGACGTCTCCGGCGCAGGTCGCGCCGCCTCCGGCGTTGCTCGATGTGAGCGGCAGGGTCGTCTTGAAGACATGGCCGGATCAGGTCGAGTACGGCGACTATCCCGCCTGCTCTGGCGAGGGCGAGTTCGCGGACATCCGGCAGCACACGCCGGTCGTCGTCACTGACGCGTCGGGGAAGACGATCGGCGTGGGGAAGCTCGGCACCGGCGTGCACAGGGAGGAGGGGTGTGTGTTCCGGTGGGCGCTGGCGGTTGCCCCTGGCCACGACTTCTACGGGGTAGAGGTGGCGCACCGCGGCCTGTCGAAGTACAGCGCCGCGCAGATGAACTTGCCGGTTGAGTTGGTGTTGGGCGATCAGGCGGGCTGAGGTTCGGGGCCGTCGCCTCGCCGTCTGTCGTACTCCCTGATGGCGTCGACCACCTTGCGCCCCACGTCGCCGGGGTCGGCTCCTGGGTCCACGGTGACGCCGAACTTGGGCGGTTCCTCGACGCCAGACCGGCAGGTGTCCGAGATGAGTCCGCCCGGGGCGAACTGGGCGCAAACCTCGGGCGCCTGCTCCGGGACGCTGTCCACGATCGGGATGGCGAAGCGATGTCTGGCGGGTTGGCTGTCAGGCTGCCAGGCGCCGTCCCAGAATCGGCCCCCGTCCTTCAGGGCGTACACCTCGGCGTAGACAGCATGCGGCTCGATACGCAGGCCACGGAGGTGCTGAACGTCGAGGCCCAGCGCTTCGATCAGCTCGGCGATGCGGGCCCGTGGGACGGTCTTCGGCACGCCGGGGATCCACCCGTCACAGCCGGTCGGCTCGTGCGCGACGTTCACCGTGCCGCCCGTGGCGGGCTGTTCCTGGTCGCTCAACGTCACACCCTCGGCGGCCAGGTCCACTGGCCCGGCTCATCACCAGGTCCAACGTTGAACTCAGGGAAGCCACCCGACGCGCCCGGGGTGAACACCCACAGGTGTACGTGGTGGTCGCTGTCGAGTGCCGGGACGTCTCCGGAGGCGATGCCGTCGGGGTCGAGGCTGTCGACGGTGCCGGTGACGATCGCAGCGCGCATGGCCATGCGGCCCTGCTTGCCTCGATAGTGGACGATCCGCCCGAGGGTGGGCTTGGGGATGTGCATGCCGACCATGGTTACGGCTCCGCTCAGAGGATGTTGAAGACGATGTGCGGCAGGAACCACACGACGAAGAGGATCAGCACGCCGACGAACACGGGCACCGAGATCCGGCGGTGAAGCGACGGCGGGGTGATGCCGAGCCAGCGCCGGATGTTCTCGGACAGGGTGTCGCCGTCGCGCCGGTTGGCCAGGGCGATGGTCTCCAGGACGGCGAACCCGGCCGCGGCGGTGATCAGCCAGACGATCCACATCCATTCGGGGATCATGAGGTGCCTCCGCAGTCGCATTCGCAGGATCCGCCGTGCCGCCACACGCCGGTGCAGCGGCATTCCTTGCCGCCGTGGGAGGTGCAGCCGCTCCCCCACTCCTTGAGGCACAGGCGGCTGGTCTGGCGGCGGCTCTTGGCGGGCACGACCGGCTTGACTGGCTTGCCGGACGGGCGAAAGCGCGCCATGGCCACCTCCCAGGGTTGGGTGTTGCTGGGAGGTGGGTGGGAGTTAGTCCCGGGTGGCCTTCACCCTGCGGTAGTCCTCGCCGTGCACCTTCTCGACCTGGTGCTCGGGCAGCCACACCTCGCGCGGAGGTTCGAGGCCGCCTCGGAATCCGGGCGCATCTTCGACGATCTCCACGAGCGCCCACCATTCGCCGTTCGCGCGGCGGTGCCACTGCAGTAGGCCGCCGGCCTTGACGTGGTGATCTTTCAGGCGGACGGAGGGTGGCAGGTCGGACATGCGGCGAGCATACCCAGCGCTCGAACGCTCATTCGAGTGGGGTCACCTTGGAAGGTCCAGATACGACAAAACCCGGCAAATCGCCGGGTCTTGGGATCACTGTCTACGCCGAATTATGCGGCCTTAAATGCTCCAAGGTCAACGCGTACACGCATCACCACGGCATGAGCTTCCTGCAGGGCACTTGGGTCGTACGTCGGGAGCGGACGGCCACGGCGGCCAGTACGGCGCACATCCACGGCCGGAATCTCGAACAGATCCACCATGGCGCGCACCTCTGCAGCGGTCAAGGCGGGATGAAGCAAGGCGGCCGCATCGTCAACAGTCCAGCTGTCCACACCACCATGATGTCCTGCGCCAACAGGGCACGCGCTGCTCAACTACTGGGACGCCGCCGACAGCTTTTCTGACTGCGACTGCGCACCCTTCGCCGGAGGCTGCGTGCGGACTGCGAACTGCACAGACGCGACCTTGTCGTCGTTCGCTTCCAGAACCCATTCGTAGCTACGGCCACCTTCCAGCGGCAACGGCGGGATTGGGATAGCGAAGCTGAAGCTGAGTGGAACCTGCATCCCGGCCCGCTCTACGCCCTCTGTGCTGGGTGCAATCTCGCCTCGGAAGGAGAGCGCCTCATCGTTGTCGAGGAAGGGACGGACCGGCTGTCCGGCATCATCTAGTAGGCGCACAGAGAAGCGGATCTTCTCTGGCACCTCCTCCCATGGAATCCGCAGGAAGCCGGTGACGGCCGACATCGGGACGACCGGCCCCGTCACTGACCAGCCCGCTCCGAGCGCGTTGATCTTCCCGGTCGCTGCATCGGTGCTTGCGGCGTCGCTTAGAACGAGGAAAGCCTGTATCACGATGCGGCCCTCTTCAGCTCCAGCGCTCCTGCTCCCCGTGTTGGGGCCGAGCCTATGGTGCCCGTTGCGCCCTGAATAACCATCTGGGCTGATGTCGAAGTGGTGCCTGTGACTGCGCCTGGCACCTTCACCGCATGGCAGACCTCGGCGCCGATCGCGAATGCATAGCGGCGGATCGTGGACATGCGTGGATCGCCACCGACTCGTTCGAAGTCGGATACGGCTGGCTGGCTGCGGCCCATCTTCTCGGCAACGTCGGCTTGGGTCAGGCCGAGTCGCTTTCGCATTGCAACCAGGGTTTCGATGAGACGCATGTCTCGCTCAACGGCTGCGCTCTCACGCTGAACCTCGGGATCGTCGGGGTCGATACCGAGCAGCGCGGCGATGTCGCGGTCCATGCCCACCTCCACTTATCGGGTTTACCCTATATTCTGCGCTGCCATTCCGCCAGCCGCTCTCTGGCGCTTGCGATAGCCCGGTCCTGGGCCCCGTTGCTCCCCTTCTTGTGGAACTTGAGGCCCAGCAGAAGGTGCTCCCCGTCTGTGAGAACTGCGTAGTACAGGCGATACTCGTTGCCTCCGTAACTGAGGCGGGCTTCGTTGAGCCCCTTGCCGAGCGTTCCCACGTCTCGATCAAGCACCTCTCCGTGCTCGATCCGCCACATGAGGTGGCTGAGCTCGATGAGTGGCGGTTTGCCCTGCAGGACCTCGCGGATCTCTTTCCTAACGAGGTCGGCCCCGGCAGGGGTGGAGTAGAACCGCCACGTAGCTTTGGATCGGTCCTCCACGGGCCACCCCTCTACCGCCAGTCACAGCGCCATTGCTGGCTTACGAATGTACCGGCAATGACCGACAGGATCACATGTGCACAAGGCCGTGTACGTATGTCGGACTTGCCGCCAGGCATGTAACCTGCGTCAACGCAACCCGCTAGAAGTTGTGTCTACTGCCTCGCAAGCCTCTCAGAAGTTCGTGCGCGCAGTGCGGGCAGACGCTGATCTCCTCCGGGCAGGCGTCCGTCGGCTCGTGCGGCCATGGGGCCATCACCTGCACGTTCGGGTCGGTCACCACAGCCAGCTCACCTCTTCGATCGCCTCACGACTGCAGCCGCCGATCTTCGCTGCCACCCGCCAGCGAACCTCTCGGATCGTTCCACGCACCCACGCACGGACCCGCTGCCGCCTGGTGGGCGGTGGCGGTGCCGGCCGGGTGTCGGGGATCAGCCCAAGGTCCATCGCCATCTCCTCGGAGATCGGGATGTGGGCGCTCATCTTCTTGACCTCGAACTCGTCGGGCAGGCTCACGGCGTCGCCCCTTCCGTCACGGTCTTGATCAGCTCGCCGAACTTGATGAACTGGTCGCCGTTGCAGTGGTGCATTACGACGGGTGGGCGCTCGTCGCCGGCGAAGGGGAAGTCGCCGTCGTGCCACACGTAGACGTCCACGCAGCGCGCGTCGAAGACGATCACGGCATGCGCGGTGTAGCCGCCCATCTGCGGGTACCAGCAGGCCACGCCTCGCGTGTCGGCGTCGAGTGACACCCAGGCATGGCTACTGCACTCCTCGTGCGTCGGCTCTCTCACAGCGTCCCCTCCTTCCAGCACGCGTCTGTGCAGTCCTCGCCGTCGTGCGGATACCCGACTTCGTGGAAGGCGTCCCAGTCTTCGATCATGCGCAGCGCCGAGGCGTACCAGCGACCCTTGTCCGTAAGCCACGCGGTGTCGATGCTCGATCCATGACCGAGAAGGTCCGCCTCATCGAGAGCCGACATGATCAGGTGGTGCGCCCCGGGGTTGCCGAGCAGCGTCTTCACGAGCGGCACCCAGCCATGCTCGTCATCGGCGATGAGGACCAGCACGTCGCGCACGAGCTCGTAAGCAGCTTCCGGTGTCCCGCAGCCGCACAGGCTGAGGTCCCCGTAGAAGAGCTTGTAGGCGTGATCGAGCACCACCTGAGGTAGGTCGCTCACGGGCGCCACTCCTCCGGCAGGTTGGTGCGCACCCAGTGGTCGCAGGCCGCGCAGAGGTCGAGCCAGCGCGGCCCGGCCTCCGGCTTGGTCTTGGACCTCGCGATGTAGGCGCACATGGCGCGCTGGCCGCATCTCAGACAGGGGTGGATCTCGTCGCGCTGCCGGTGCTCGATGTGGCTGCCGTCGGCGTGCTCGGGAGCCGGGGGCAGCAGGGTGGGGTTGACGGCGAGGAGGGTCAGCATTCCCTCGGCAGCGCTCACGGCCGCCACTCCTTCCGGTACGCGCGGTGGCTGGCGTACGGCAGCGCGAGCAGGCGCACAGTGGCGCACGGCACGCCGTGTTTGTTGCTGCACGTCGTACAGACTTCGTACTTGACGCGGGTCATCTCCGGGCCGATGCCGTAGCTCTGCTCCATGGCGTGCTCGTCGAGAACCCGCCGCTTGGCCGCGATCTCCGCCAGCATTCGCCCGGAGGTGAAGGTGCCAATGAAGATGCCGAACACCGCGCGGGCGTCGTCGAGCGGCCGGGACCTGACGAGGTCCTCGTACAGCTCCATCCAGGTGTCCCCCGAGATGCCGTCAGCCTCGCGGGCGATCTTCTCCTCTTCGTCGAGGCGTGCCCGCAGGAAGGCGGTCAGGTCGTCACTCGCCACGGTCGCGCATCTCCATCTCGTAGTCCTCGCGGTTCCTCACCACGAGCTCCAGCTCGCTGACCCGCTTGTCCAGCGCCACCACGCGGGATACGAGCGTCCACCACACCTCCGAGGTCACCCGGTCCGTGACCGGCGCGCCCAGCAGCAGGCACGCCTCGACGATGCGGAGCGCTTCCTCCTCGGTGTGGGTGGCGTTCGAGGAGGAAAACCACCAGCGGTCCCCGGTCTGGTGGCCGTGCTCGCGCAGGGCCGCGCGCAATTCCTCCTCGCGCTTGCGTCTGGCCGCAGCCTCTGCGGGCGGCTCGAACGGCATCAGTCCTCCTCGTAGCTGACGCCAGCGAGGATCCGGCCTGCCCGCTCGATCCGGGCCGTCTTCTCTCTCAGTGAGGTCAGCTCTCTGCGCAGCGCCTCGTTCTCCTCGCGCAGGCCGGCCACGGCCCGGTCGGCGTTGATGGCGGCGTCGGCGAGCGCCACGAGGTCCATGCGCACGACGTCGCCGTTCGGCCGGAGGACCTCGACCACATCGCCGAGGAAGGTCGCAGGCTCGCCGCGCTCGGGGTCGGGCGGCGGGCCGTAGACGGGGTTGGTGCTGGGCATGACGCTCTCTCTCGTGGTGGTGGCGTGGTCGAGGTCGGCGAGCAGGCGGCGAAGGTCCGTCGCGGCGTGCTGCAGGAACGCCGAGATGGCGTTGCGCTGGGCGACGCAGTCCTCGTCATGCGGCTCCGGACGCCAGCTGGTCTGCAGCATGACCGGCCCGATCCGCAGCCAGTCGCCGTAGTACTCCTCGGCGTCCTCTCGCCGCGTCCGGCTCCAGTCGATGTGGCCGACGGCGGCCAGGCGCTGCCGGATGTCGTCGTGGCTCATCTCTCCTCGCATCCGCAGGTGGCGTCGTGGCTGGCGTGGATATGGTCGTTATCGTCGAGGCGGATCGTGAGGCGGGGTGTGGGGACTACCCGGCAGCGCGGGCACCGGCCGTACTCCAGCAGGCGCTCCTGCTCGCTGCGTTCGTCCAGCTCGACCAGCTGGCGGACGCCAGCCGCGTCGAGGCGTGCCCGGAGGGCGGCCTTCATGCCCTCGACCGGGCTCACCGGGCCTCCGTCCCGGGCGCCAGCGTGAGACCGGCCTCCGCCATGAAGTCCTCAAGGCTGATCGACCCGTCCAGATCGTCGCCGTGCCTGAACCTCGCAATCTGGGTGCCGTGCGGCGAATCGACGGTGCCGACGCCCCAGCGGTACCGCAGGTAGTAGTACCGGCCGCCGGCATCCCAGGCGTCCCACTGCGACGGGCAGGCCCAGCAGGTCTGGACGACCTTGGCCAGGACGATCATGACGCCTCCGAGCGCGGGAAGTCCCGTCGCTTGATCTTCGCCCGACGGCCGTCCGGGTGGTGCCAGACCAGGCCCTCGTTCGACCACTCCATGAGCCACGCCGCCAGCCCGTCATAGTCGCGCGGCGCACGCTTCGCTGCCTCGCGCAGGCTCAGCGGCGCCCAGCCGTGCTCCATGAGCACGTGCGCCTCGAAGCCGTCCGGGTTGCCGTTCACCTTCGGCCCGAGCAGCTCGTACGTCCCCGGCCTGAGTCGGTGGGAGATGTTCAGCGCCTCGGCGTGCCAGCGCGCGAACCCGTTCTGCTCGAGCGGCTCCCAGCCCATGATCTTGCCGGTCTCCTCGTCGGTGCCGACCGGCCGGAACCACTTCGGCGGCAGCTTGCCCGGCTTCACCTCGCGGCGCGCCCACCATTCGCCCTGGTCGTCGAGCTTCACGCAGACGCCGTCCCACTTCACGGTGGCCTCGCCCTCACCGGCGAACACCCAGGCGCATTCGGGGTTCGGCTCGCGGGTAACGTACTTCGGGTTGCCGTCCCAGTCCCTCAGGAAGATGGTCGGGATCTTCTTCATGGCGCCTCCTGGCTGCCGTAGTGGTAGATCGCTCGCCCGTCGGCCCACGTCAGCACCGGGGTTCCGTCGAGCTGATTCTTGTCGATGCGTCCGCGGGGCCGCTCGCCCTTTTCGTCGACGCACTTCGCGTTGGAGCAGACGACGCGCCCGGACTCCTGGGCGAGCCGGATCGAGTACGTCTTGCAGTACGGGCAGGCGGGCGGCAGCTGCCCCTTGGGCACGTGGATCGGGATCCACTTCTCCGACTCGCCGATGTCGCGGATCTGCCAGGCCTGCTCAATCCACCGGTCGAGCCGGCCGCGGGCGTCCCGGGCCATGTCGTCGTCGACGCCGTGCACGAGCCGCACGATGGAGTCGAGCGCCGCGGTGGTGTTGCCGTTGCTGCCGCCCCGGCCCGCTCCCGTGTGGCCGGTCACGTGGTAGCGCAGGTCGTCTTCCAGTTCGCGCACGCCGGCGTGGATGACGAGCAGCATCGGGCCGGCCTCTGGGTGCCATGGTGCTGGTGACCCGGTGACCTTGTGGTGTTGGGTGCTGCCCTTGGTGGCGTCGGCGACGGGCTCGGGCAGCAGCTGCTCCAGGCGGGGCAGTATCTGCTTGATCTCGGTGACGAGTTCGGGGATCTCTTCGGCTGGGGTCAACCGGCACCTCCTCAGGGTGGACGACAGTCATGGCGGGCCTCAGAACGGCGCTTCGGTGGACAGCCGGGTCCAGGGCGAGCCGGATACGTCCCGCACCCACACTGGTTGCTCATCGGCCAGGGCGTCGTCCGCCTCCCCGTAGCTGATCAGTTCGGCGTCGGCATGGGGCTCGCGCCCGTCGGTGACGGTGTACTCCTGCCATCGGTTCGCGCGGAGCCGCTCCAGCTCAGCGAGCGCGGTGCGCAGCTCGGAGGTGAGTTGAGGTACAGCCCAGAGCGCGTTCGCGGTGTTCGGGCCGACGGGGTTCGGCCCGCGCTGCCACTCAGGCAGGGACGCCTCGTAGGCGGCGTCGATCGCGTCGAGGTCGAGCGGCTCCGGGTCCGGCTCGGTCGGCTCGCGGTAGTCGTCGCGGAGTTCTTCGGTGGTCCACTCGCGGCCGTTTTCGTCTTCGATGATCATGCTCTGCCTCTCTTCCGATATCGAATGCGTTGCCAGAGGGTGGCGGGCCGCCACGTCACGCCGATCGCGTGGCCGCCGTCGTGTACGGGCCACTCGCCGGCCCAGTCGCACGCGTCGCAAGCGTCGCCGATGCGCCAGAGAGCGCCGCACGGGCACCGCCACAGGTCGCCGAGGCGGCCGTCGGGCAGCTGGCTGTGGACCACGGCGGCCTGGGCGGTGGGTTGCGGCGGGTCTGCGCTCATCGACGGCAGCCGGTAGAGGACGTCGCGCATCGGCGGCGTGCAGGTGTGCGAGGCCGGGGCCGCCCGCCGTACCCAGGTCATGGGCCGATCTCCTGCGCCTCGCAGTAGGCGCGGGCGTCGGCCAGGCTTTCACCGAGGGGGCCGTACCAGGCGGGGTTGTCGTCGGGCTCGTCTTCGAGGTCGAGCGCCACGCGCAGGTCCGCTCCTCCGTTGTGGTCCTCCGCGCCGATGGTGACGTGGACCCCGGCGGCGATGAGCCAGTGCAGGTCGGCGAGGGCCGCCTCAGCCTGGTCGGCGCGGCCCTCGGCCGCCTGCCGGGCTTCGTGGGGGGTGAGCTTGCCGACGCGCTGGAGGACGAACGCGAACCGCTCGACCTCGCCGGCGAGCTTGACTTCCATCTCGACGTAGTTCTCGGCGTCGCCGATCATCTCGCGGGCGGCGTGCACCCACACGGCGACAATTTCTCTGGGCGGGATGAGGTTGAGCTCGAGCTTGCCGTCCTCCACGGTGAGGCTGCGCATCAGGGTCTGGTCGGCTAGGGCCTCCGCGTCGGTAGTGATGCGGCGCTCCAGCTCGGCGCGGAGTTCGTGGGCCTCGGCGCGGGCCTGCTCGGCGCGCTCCTTCCAGTCGGTGTTCGTCCAGACGTGCGTCTCATCCCGGCTGGCCTGGGCGGCGCGCAGCCGGTCCAGCTCGCGGTCCTTCGCCTGAAACGCGATCGCGATGGCCACGAACTCCGGCCCGTCCACGAGCTCGGCGAGCTCCGGGTACCGCTGGCGCAGGTGTTCGTCGTTCACGGTGCTCCTATCCCTCGTAGGCGGGGTTGGCGTGGTCGGTGATCCATGCCTCGTACGCCGGGTCGTGGTGCTCGGGGTCGTTGTGGTCCGGGATGGGGTCGGGCGTCACCGGATCTCCAGCTCGATTGGGGTGGGCACGCTGATGCTGGCCACGTAGGGCAGGAACAGCGTCCGGTACGGCTCCCGCTGGGCAGCGCGGAACCGGGCCTCGAACTCCGCCAGGCGCTCGGCGTCCACGTCCTTGCCGAACGAGATCACCATCTGCGGGCGGTCGAACCAGGCCGACGTGCCGCAGCCGTTGCAGATCCCGAGCCCCGGCGGGTGGCAGAGACAGGGCGTCTCAATCACGTCCTCGTGCGGGCAGGCCAGGAACTCGGCGGGCAGCTGGGCATCGCAGTCGGGGCAGAGCGCGGCGAGGACCTCGCCCGTCACGACCGACTCGACCGGCACTGCCTCCGCGTGCGCGCACCTCATACGGCCTTCACCACCACGTACTCCTTGGTGAAGCGGTTCTCCAAGGTGTCCTCGTTCTCCCTGCGACGCACCTCCCGCATGGCGGACTTGTAGCGCCAGTACTTCGGCCACGAGTACAGGTAGCGGGACATCTCCTTGGTCTTGAGGTCATCCCAGTAGGTGATGCTCAAGATCTGCCAGCGTTGGATCACAGGTCCTCCTTGCTGCTGGCGAGCCCCTTGCGGAGGCGCCCGGCCAGCGCTGCCGTCACGACTCCGACTGGAGCCACGAGCGCGGCGGTCGCGGCGAACCGCCAGTCGCCCACCCAGATCGCGGCCAGCAGCAGCCCGAACACGAGCACACTGGCGGCGCGCGCAGCCCAGGTCGCGCGGGTGACGATCCTCTCGGCCTGGCGGCGCTGCTCAGGGGTGAGCTGCGCGGTCATGACGCGGGCCTGCATTCGGTCTCGCCGTCGTCCAGCTCGGCGTCGTCGGCCTTCGCCCAGGCGGCGTTGCCGGAGATGACGATGCGCCACCCTTCCGGGAAGTGCGGGATCTCGGCGTCCTGGCCGTCGGGGACCATGACCATGCCGCCGGTGTAGTTCTGCAGGACGTAACGGCAGCGGGAGCACTCTTGGTAGAGGCCGCCCATCCGCGGCGGGCCTGCGATGTGGACAGTGGTCATGGTTCCTCAGCAGTGGAAAAGCAGGTGGCGGTGGGTGTCGGGGTGGTCGCGGCAGGGGCTGGGGTTCGGGTCCCCGTTGGGGAACGGGTCGCCGGCCAGCTCCCACCGCGTGCTGATGCCGGTGGGGTGGGCCACGTTGAGGCGGCCTGTCGCTTCGTCGTTGGTAACGCTGGTGCACACCGTCGCGACGCACAGGCCGACCGTGATGACGGTGAACGACTCCGGCACCGGCGCCTTGTCTGCCTGCTTGACGGCTTCGCAGGCAGCGATCAGCGCGCTGATGAGCGGCAGGGCGTGAGCCGCCCTGGCCTGTTGCGCGATCCGCTTCAGCCGGTCGAAGTCCACGCCGTCGGCGAGCTGCCTGACGTAGTCCGCGGCGACGGGCAGGACGGTGCGCAGGTACTCGGCGTCGGCCTCCGCCTTCTCAGCAACTGCGTCAGCCATGGAGGCTCCCCGGGAGTGCGGCCATGTCGATGTCGCCCTCGAACAGCAGTACCTCGGACAGTCGAAGCTGGTCCCGCAGGGCGGAGGCTGTGGCGGCGGCGCGTTCGGACACCTCGCCGCAGTTGCCGATGGCGAGCACATCGCCCGGCCGGACGATGATGATGCGGGTGGAGGAGACGAACTCGACCGTGCCTGCCTCCATCCGGAACCCGATGCCGCGGACGGTGGTCACGTAGTGCGGGTTCTTGCGGTCGTCGGGGATCAGCCGGCGCAGGCCTAGGACGTGCATGTCGAGCGTCTTTGTGTCTCCCGTCCACTTCGCGCCCCAGACGTCCCGCATGATCTTCGCGCGGGTCATGACCTGTCCCTCGTTGGTGGCGAGGTAGACGAGCAGGTTGAACTGGAGGCGGGGTAGCGCGAGCGCCCGATCACCGCGCCATGCGCGCCGCCCCTCCATGTCGATGCGGATCTTGGGCAGGTCAGCCATCACGCACCTCCCTGGATGCCGACGATGATCTGGGCCGCGTCGTGGTCGTGCGCGTGCCCGTTCTCGAACGCCCACTCAGCGACGTCCATGGGGTACCGGAGGTCGTGGTAGCCGATCACGACGTCGTGGCCGTCCTGGCGTGCGGTGTGCAGGGTGTCGCCGGGCCGGGTCGCTTCGGTCGCTACGGCGGCGGCCGACTCGGCGCTGATGCAGTGCAGGCGAATCTCAGGCATCCACGACACCTCCCAGCAGGCGGAACCGCTCGGGGTAGAGGCGGGCGGTGGCCTGCGCCATGAGCGCGTTCTGGATGCCGTGGACGTGGGCCAGGAGCTCTCTCATGTCGTTGGCTCGGGTGGGTCCGTCGCCGACCACCTGCCCGAGCTTCTCGGCGAGCCGGATCGTGAGATCAATTGAGGCGAGCTCGGCGGCGGTGAAGCAGTCGTCGCCCTCCTGGTCCTCGATAGCTTCCATGTGCTCGGCGCGCTCGCGGGCGAGCTGGGCGTACACGCTGGACGGCACGGGCGCCAGCATGGGGTGAGCCTCCAGGTAGGCGGCGAACGCCCGCATTCCCTCCGCCATGAGAGCGGGCGCGGCAGCCCTGACGGCGGCCTCGGCCAGCAGGGTGTCGTTGCCGTTGAGCAGGTGGTGCTCCATCGCCGTCTCGGCGGCGGCCACTGCCGCGCGGGGCAGGTCAGTCGTCATCGTCGCCTCCGCAGCACTCGGCGACCCAGCCGCCCTCGCCATCGGCGCGGATCTGGTCGCCCTCATCGAACGACGCGCCGCAGGCGCATTCGCCGGGGTAGCCGGCGTGGAACCAGGGACCCATGGATTTCCTCTCGGGGGTCGGGTCGGGAACGTTCCTGCAGTGCGCGCACTGCAACTTGATTAGTTCGGTTAGGTCGCAGCGAGGCTCATCAGACATCGGCCACCTCCCTGCAGCAGGGCCGGTCGGTGGCCGGGCATCCGTTCAGGCAGTAGGCGCACCCGCGCTCGATGCAGTGGTCACCGCTCTCATCGGTCTCGCAGTCGACGGCGAAGCAGCGGCAGCAGTCCGGCCGCGGCTGGCCGTCGCTGATGCCGCTGACGGCTCGGGCGGTCTTGGTCGCGTACGAGTAGGCCAGCGCGCCGCGCGGCTCCAGCCCCTCCTGCGCGAGGAGCGTGGCCATGACCTCCAGCAGCGTGCGCAGCGGGCCGCGGGCGTTGAGCAGCGCCACCATGAGCACGGCCAGGCCCTCGCTGCCCGCGTCGAACCAGTCGCAGGCCTTGCACACGATCGCGGGCTCGTCGTGGCCGGCGCAGACCCGCACGAACGTCCCGTCGACCACAGCGGCCACGGCGTACGGGTCGTAGGCGTCGCGCAGCCACAACGCGGCGGCCCGCATCTCCTTGACGGGCTGGTCAGCCACGGTCGGCCTCCAGCGCTTCCAGCATCACGTGGACGGCCTGCTCGGCGAACACGCCGTCGAGGTCAGGCCACGCTTCCAACAGCGCCCGCTCGGCGCGCTCCCGACGGGCGTCACGGGCGGCATCCGGAAGGAGGTCGCGCAGCGCCTGACCCCACGAGGTGAACCGCACCCCGCGGTCGTCCAGATAGGCCACCGCCGGGGGCTTGCGGTTCGTGATGAGCAGGGCGTCCCTCCGCGTCCAGAAGGTCAGCAGCCCACTTCCCTCGCAATCCCCGCACGGGTCCTCCACGTCCCAGGCGCCGGGCTGACCGTCGATCGGCTCGGCGCGCCCACCCGCCCCCAGGCATCGGCCGCACGTATCGTCCGTAGCGACGTCGAACCCGCACCCTGCCAACCACTCGGCGGCCTCGCCCGCGCTGCGGGTGGTGTGCACGAAGACGGCGTAGTGCTCCATCAGCGCCCGCAGCCCGTCGAGCGCTCCGGCTATCGGGGCGTCGTAGATGGTGCCGTCGTGCCACCCCTGCGAGTAGCGGTGGATGACGCCGTCGAAGTCCACCGCGATCGTCTTGTCAGCCACCGAGGCGCTTCCGGTCGAACTGCCCGTTGCGGACGCCCGCGAGGAACGCGTCCCACTCCGGGCCGGTGAACTGCAGGACAGGGCCGTCCTGATGCTTGCTGTCCCGCACGGCCACGCCTTGATCGGTCGGGGCGACCTCGACGCAGTTGCTGTTGCCGTAGCTGAAGGTGCTCTTACGGAAGTTCATGATCGGTCCTTGATCGCGGCGAGCGCCTGACTCAGCTCGCCGGGGTCCTCGGTGGCCAGCGCGCCGTG
Organism: Nonomuraea sp. KM90; assembly: GCF_052246675.1. Classification (NCBI taxonomy): domain Bacteria; kingdom Bacillati; phylum Actinomycetota; class Actinomycetes; order Streptosporangiales; family Streptosporangiaceae; genus Nonomuraea; species Nonomuraea sp. KM90. Next base: position 106,997 of record NZ_JBQQCB010000001.1, read on the forward strand.
CACCGCCTCGAGGAGGGTGTGGGCCCAGGTGAGCTCGCCGGTCATGGCGGCCGCGGTGGCGTCGGCGCGGGCATCCTTGGAGAGGTCGGCCCAGCCGTCCGGGTCGGTGCCGTCCGGATGGCCGGGCCCGAGTCCCCAGCGGTGAGTGTGCGCGTCGATCGCCGCGGCGATGTCGGGGAGCACGCCCGGATCAGGGTCGGGGGCGGCTTCCTCGCCGAGCACGACGCCCTCATACTCGACCGGCTCCGGCGCGGGGGTCTCGCCGAGGCGTAGGGCCAGGGCGCGGTGGGCGGCCTGCCAGATCAGCCACGGCGTCATGACGGTGAACGCCTGGCCGTCGTCTGTGAGGACGCCGAGGCGGACGAAGTGCTTGACGCCGACCGGCTCGACGGGCGTGAGGACGCCGACGCGCTTCAGGTCGCCGCCCGCGCCCTTGTAGTCGTCCCAGTCGTCGGGGCTCAGGTCGAGTTCGAGGCGCACGCGTCCTCCTTGGGGGTTGCGGTGATCTCGTAGCCGAGAAAGTCGGCGAGCCGGAGGAAGTAGCCGAGGCCGGGAGTGCGCAGGCCGTTCTCCCAGGAGCAGAGCGTCACCTGGGCAACGCCGATCTCCTCGGCGACGTGCATCTGCGAGAGGCCCAGTTCGAGGCGGCGGTTGCGGAAGGCCGTCATGAAGCAGCGGATCTCTCATGCATCGTCGTCCACCCCCGCCGCGTCGAGGATGGCCTCGCAGATCTCCCACGCGTCCTCCGGCGGGATGTGCACGGAGGTGTAGACGCCATTCGTCGACAGCACAGCCAGCGCCGCGTGCGGCACCCCGTCATAGTCGACGCTGCGCACGTCCAGCTCGTCGCCGTCGCGATCGATGTACCCGTACACGTCATCCACGGGTGACTCCCTCCAGGAAGCGGGCTCCAGCGTCCACAGCGCTCGCGGCCCCGCCGATCACGGCGCGGACGACGGCGGCGGCCGACTCGGGGCGCGAGAACATGAACCACACCACCGAGGCGACGACGAACACGGCGACGATCCGCAACAGCAGGAGTCTGAGGGTCACGGCTGCTCCCGGGTGGTGATGACGAGGCCCTCCAGGCCGGCGGAGCGCGACATGATGTGGCTGACCGCGTCCGCGTCCGCGAGCGCCTCCACGGCCGGTTCGCCGAGCTGCGCGGTGAGCTGGTCGGCGATGCAGGGGCACACGTACCAGCGACGCAGCACGATCGACCCGTCCGGCTGTCGGGTGACGATCGACAGCGCGGCAGGGCTTCCGTGGCCGCTCACGACGCTCCCTCCGTGCAGGCCGGGTACGTCTCGCCCTCGGCGCACGCCTCGTACGCGGCCTGAGACACGTCCACCTCGGTCGTGCCGTCGCCGGCCCGGAGCGTCAGCTCCCACTCGGCGGGCTTGTACACGGACGTGTTCTGGCACGTGGTGCGCTTCTTCGCGCCGGTGCCGGTGGTGGAGCACACCTTCTTCGGCTTCGTCTCGGGGGCGTCGTACTCGTGCCCAACCACGACGCCGGACGGGGGCGGGCCGCACGCCGCCACGGCAAACACGGTGGCGGCGAGAGCCGCGAGCGCCCTCATGCCGAATCCTCGGAGGACGTGACGGGCCGAAGGTCACCGGCCGGGCGCAGCGTCTTCCAGATGCCAGGCCGCGGGTCGCGGCCGTCAAGGAGGTTGAACAGCCAGGCCGGGCTGGCACAGCGGGTGGCCCACTCGGCGTAGTGCTTGCGCTCCCAGCCGTCCGGGTAGGCCTGGTCGAGCTTCTCCACGATGTTGGCGTGGGTGGCCCGCGCCGCCCCGTACGCCATGTCGGCCTGCACCTGGAGGCCGCCGGCGAGGTCGCGCACCCACTGGTGAAACTCGTCGGGCAACGGCTCGCAGATGTCAGCGACGGTCTTGCCGTCGCCGAGCAGCTCCCACACGCCGCGGGCATTCAGGCCAGTGATGACCTTGTGAAGGGCCACGTAATCGGCCTGCTTGAGCTTCACCATGCGGCCCGACTCGACCAGCCGGACCACCACGCCCTCCGCGCCGGGACGCGGCGGCAGCGCCAGCGCGTCGGCCAGCGTGCGCACGCTGAACACCGTCGCCCGCGGACCCGACCACCCGGACACCCAGTCCGGGCCGACCACGTACCCGTTCGCCTTGTCCACCGCGCCGAGCAGGAACAGGTCGTCGGCACCCGCGTAGTCGACGACGATCCGGTTCTCCGGGTAGACGACCTCGAACAGGACCGTCATCCCCGGCGGCGGCGTGAAGTCGCCGTACCGCGCGTGCAGCACCTCGGTCGCGTGCACCGCTTGGGCGGAGGTGAACGAACCGCGCGTGGCAATCCGGTACCCGCGCATCGTCGGGTACATGATCCCCAAGGAGCCGTCCAGCTTGTCGATGACCTCGGCCGGCGCCGACAGGTCGAGCTCCCCCGCCATGGGATCGCCGTAGTTGAAGAACTTGGCGAACGGCCGGGCCATCACCAGGCCGTCGGGGCCGACGATGAGCCCGCGGCAGGTGGTGGTGATGGCGTCCCAGGCGCCCTCGTACTGGGTCTTCTCGGTGTAGTTGTAGATGAACAGTGGCTCCGTCGGGTGCTGCTGGACCCGCACGTACCCGTCGGCGATGCGCTGCTCCAGGTGCGCCAGGTCGAAGAGGTCCTCGATGCGCGGCATCATGCCTCCGCAGCGACGCTGATGGGCATGGGCAGCTCGTCGCGCCACGGGTTACCGTCCAGCAGGTCGCCGTCGGCGTCGAGGTGGCCGGCGGGTGTCCACACGCCGACGAAGTGCTGCTCGACGGTGATGAGGAGCTGATCGGACGGATCCGGCCCGCAGAACACTGTGAGCCGCTCGCCCTTCCCGGCGGCCTTGGACCAGCGGGGCAGCATCGCCGGGGTCAACAGCAGCGCCGGGGCGCCCACGCTTTGCTGGCGGTGCAGCACTCGGCCGAGGATCTTCCGCCAGCCGTCCAGGGCGGTCGGCTGGCCGGGGACGCGCCGATCGTGGAGCACGAGCCGGGTACCGTCCTCGGAGTCGATCCGGAGCGCGAGCGCCGAGATGCTGGTGTGCTCCAGTGGAACGCTCACCTGGTCGAGGACCAGCACCAGGCTGGGATCCTCTTCCTTGGTGAACTTGAAGAGCTTGAGCATGGCCGCGGCGTCGGTGCGGTCGATGTGGATCACAACGTCGTCGGTAAACCCGACCGGCTGCCGGGTGGCGGCCATCGTGACGCGGTCGGTCGCGATCGCGTGCACGGTGGAGCCGCTCGTCTCGAAGCGGACAACGTTCAGCTCGGGCAGGTCCGCGCTGGTGCAGGCGTGCGGCAGCACGGGCGCGATCAGCGCGTGCAGATCCCGCGTGGTCAAGTCGATCCTGGTCATGAGGTTCCTTCGATAGCGATGGGCCAGATCTTGATGACGGCGCCCGGCTGATCCAGGGCGTCGGAGTGGATACGGGGGTAGGTCGTGATGGCCCGGCCGTCACAGACCTGGGAGTCGTCGGCGTAGGCCACGCCGGTCAGCGCGTCACCAATCGCTCGAGCGAAGTGGTCCCAGTCGCTCGAGCTGCGGGTGATCGGCCAGGCAGCGCTGACCGACTTCGGCCGGGCCACCGTGACCACTGCCTCCAGGCGGACTGGCCCGAGCAGCGCGGCGTGCACCTTGGCCGGGCGGTCGCACAGCACGCACTCCTGGCTGCCGAACGGCTGCCGCTCGTGCTGGCCGGTCGCGAGGACCGCGGCCTGGCGGACCTTGCCGCGCCACTCCGCGAGCTCGGCGCCGTTCGCGTGGCGGAGCTTGCCGTGCCGGGTGCCCTTCAGGTTGCCTTGGCCTGCCGGGGTGCCGTACACGGTGAAGGTGAAGTGCGGGGCCGTCATGCGCCGGCCCCGAACAGCGTCGGCTCGTCGTCCTGCTCACGCTGGGCCGCGGCGCTACGGAGGTTGCGGGCGGCCACCCGGAAGTAGCTCGGCTTCAGCTCGACCCCGACGAAGCGGCGGCTGTGACGCAGCGCGCCCACGCCTTCCGAGCCGATCCCGGCGAAGGGGCTGAGTACGGTCTCGCCCGGTGCCGACCAGAGCCGCACGGCGCGCTCGATCACCGGGAGCTGGAGCGGGCACAAATGGCGCTCGTCGTCGTTGTCGCGGGCCTCGCGCACGCCGAGCACCTCGGTCTCGCGGATGCCATACCACACGGGGTAGATCCAGTCCTGGGTCGCAGGGTCGATCAGCCCGTCGCCGGTCGGCTCGCCGATCGCCCACACTGGGCGGGCGAGCTCGATCCACTCGTTCTGCCGCTCCTCCGGCGTACCGCCGAGCGTGACCTCGCCGGGGATGCGCGTCTCGTTCTTGCCGGGCGCCCGGAACAGCAGGAGGTAGTCGGCCCAGGCCTGCCACATCGCCGCAGAGTCGCGTTCGAGCTGGGCGAACAGGAGACCCTTGGAGTGGGTGCGGATGGCCTGCGCTTGCGGGTTCTTGTCGATGGTGATGCGGGAGTGGTAGTGGAACCCCATCTCGGTGAAGTGGCGGATCGTGTCGCCGGAGAAGTCGCGGCGGCCGGAGAATCCGTGCTTCACCTCGTAGGCCGGGAGGTCGGCGACATGGACGGCGACGATCCGGCCCGGCTTCATGAGACGCAAGAGCTCGCGGGAGACGTAGGCGAACTGCTGCCAGAAGACGTCGTCGCTCGGGACGTTCCCGAGATCGCGGTCGCTCGGCGAGTACGTGTAGGTGGAGGAGAAGGGCGGCGAGAACACCGACAGGTCGATGCTCGCGTCGGGCAGGCCAGGCAGCACCTCGGCTGAGTCGCCGTTGAACAGGGCCCAGTTGGGTCCGTCGGCCTGGTCCATGATGCGCGGCCGGTGGAACCGCTCGACATGCTCATCGAACGAGGGGTTCACGAACGCGGTCCGCGGGTCGATCCCGTCGGCGAGCGCGGCGCGGCAGATATTGCAGGCCGTGTCGTCGATGACGCGGTCATTGATCATGCGGTCTTCAGCCAATCGGGGATGGTGAGTGGGCGGGAAGGTTCGTAGCCGTCACCCTTGGAGGTGCCGGCGAACAGCTCTCGCCGGTTCTCCGCGGCGATCGCGGCAACCAGGCCGGTGGTGATGTCACCTGCGAGGCGCTCCTTGGAGCGGACGTTGTCAGCGATGACGTGCTCGACGTCGGCGAGCACGATGTGCGCGTGCACTGACCGCTGCTGGCCGAACCTGTAGCACCTGCGGATCGCCTGGTAGTACTGCTCATAGGAGTCGGACAGGCCGCAGAAGACCATGCGGGCGCACGACTGCAGGTTCAGGCCGTAGCCTGCGATCTTCGCCTTGGTCACTAGGACGCGGGTGCGGCCCTGGGCGAAGTCGAGCAGCGCCTGAGCCTTGAACTCGGGCGAATCTGAGCCTTGAACGTTGACCGCGCCGGGGATCGCCGCGGTGATGGCGTCGGCTTCGTCGTTGAGCCCGGTCCAGGCGATCCACTGTTCGTCGGGCTCGCTTCCGATGAGCTCGACGGCGGCCTTCACGCGGCTCGGCAAGGTTTCCCGGCGGACCTGCGCGCGCTGCGTGATCCCGGCCAGCTTGGTCGTGAACAGCTCGCCCTCGGCCGACCAGCTCGTCGGCACCAGGTGGTCGCGGATCTCCAGCGGCGGCAGCTCGTAGGCCGCCCCGTCGAAGCCGAGGTCTTCAGGTGTGCGGCAGGCGATCGCCCACGTGGCCAGCCAGTCGAAGAACGCATCCTTGGCATGGCCCTTGATCCGGTACTTCATGAACTCGCCGCGGGAGTCGGCGATGAAGAACGTGCTCCGCATCTCGTTCGGCGACATCACGCCAAGAAAGTCGGCGTGGTTGCACAGCTCTTCGAGGTCGTTCGGGGCCGGGGTCGCCGAGCACGCGATTCGGTAGGGCGTGCGCTCGAACGCTTTGACCAGGGCGCGCTTGATGGTGCCGCTGAAGGCCTTGAGGATCGAGCTCTCGTCCAGCACCACGGCGATGTACCGGGCGGGGTCAAACTTGTGGAGCCGGTCGTAGTTCGTGACAACAATCCGGCCGGGCGCCTGGTCGGCCTCCGCTTGGTCGCGCACGTAGGTGACCTCGACGCCGATGGCCGCGGCCTCGCGCACGGTCTGCTCAGCGACCGCGAGCGGCGCCAGGATCAGCGCTCGGCCGCCGACGTTCCGGGTGACGATGTCGGCCCAGGCGATCTGCTGGCGGCTCTTGCCGAGGCCCGTGTCGGCCCAGATCGCCGCACGCCCGCGCCGTACAGCCCAGGCGACGATGTGCCGCTGGAAGTCGAACAGCCGCGGGTCAACGTCGTCGGCCTGGCACGCGATGCCCGAGCTCGGCGGACGGCGCCGCTTCGAGGCGAGGAACGCCTGATAGTCGAGCGTCATGCGGCCACCTCCGGCAGCGGCGGCATCCCCTCGGTGCGGACCGGTAGCAGCCCGGCAACGGCGGGCATCCCGTCGATGGCCCAGACGAGGATGCCGTTCGGGCCGCCCACCTGGTAACCCGGGCCACCTCGGCTCCACGCCTGCAGGAGCTGGGCGTCTACCACCACGCGTTGACCGTCGGAACGCTCCAGAAGGCGGCGCATGAGCGTGCCGTCCTCGTAGAACCAGCGGGTCGCGTACACGTTCGTCCGGTCGGTCGCGGCCAGCAGCGGCAGCATCTCGCGGCGCACGAGCTCCGGCCCGAACGACTGCTCGGCCTGCACGGGCGTCAGCGTGTCGCCGCGCAGCTCGTACGCGCCGTCCACCGGCCAGCAGAGCTCCCGCCACAGCGGGACACCGAGCTCGGCGCAGCCGTACGACCACGCCGCCCACCGGCGACCGTCCGGGCCGGACACGACCGTCAGCCGCCGCTCCCGCCCGCCGGCGGCGCTGGCGAGCCGGCGCAGCCGGGCCAGTGTAAGGCCGCTCATGATGCCGCCTCCGTAAGCGCGGTCTTCAGGGCGGCCATGCGGCGCTCACCGAACCCTTGAAGCGCCAGCAGCTGCTCATCGGTGAACGAGGCGACAGCGGCGATGGTCCGGAGGCCGGCCCGCTCAAGAGGCTTGGTGAGGTGCCAGGTCGCCCCAGGCACCGACGAGATCGCAGCGTCGCCGGGCAGGCCAGCGCGGGCGATCAGCGCGGCGACGGACTCGTGCACGGCCTCGAACTCGATGAGCGCGGCGACGAGCTTGCGCAGCGGCTCCAGCGATCCGGCGGTGGCGTGGCCCAGGATGCGGGTGCCGTTGAGGGAGCCGTCGAGGTCGAGCCGCCACCGGCCGCCACCGATGTCGGTGACGGTGGCCCAGGTCGGCCAGGTCTCAGGCAAGGGACACCTCCGGCTTGGGCGCGCCGTTCTCGTGCCACTCGCGGTGGGCCTCCTGCTGGAAGCGGGCGCTGTCGATGTGCTTCCACGTCCGGCCGCGCCACGGACCGCCGTCCTCACCGGCAGTGCACTCCTCGTTGCGGCAGACGGCCTGGTAGAGGCCACCATTGGCCAGCTCGATCGCGACACGCGCCATCACGACACCTCGCAGAGGTCGGCCACGATCCGGGCGGCGAGTTGAAGCGGAACCACGACATCGACCAGCGACAGCCGACCACGCCGGGCACGCACCAGCAGCAGCTCCCGACCGTCGGTGGTCGCCGCGTCGAGCAGTTCGGTCGCGATCCGGTCGGCTCGCTCAGGGGGGACGTACCGCTCGACCACGGCCAGGCCGTGGTCTGAGACCCACTGCACGGTGATCTTCTCCGTAGCCATCACGGACTCCTTCTCGGGAATGGGCCGCTGGGCGCGGTGCCACTGCCGGTGGGCGCGGGCCTCGTCCTCGGCGCCCGCCTTGACGACGTGCACGCCGGATTGCCACAGGCGACCCTCCGGCCCCTCCGTGCAGTCGTGGGTCTGGCAGAACGCCTGGTGGCCGCCCTCGACCGGGCGTACCAGCACGGCGACGCGGGGCGCCATCAGGCACCGCCCGTGATCGCGTCGTTGACGGCCCTGACGAGCCGTGCGTCACCGAGCGCGGTATGGGCCTCGAACTGGTCGGGATCGACGCCTACGGCGCGGTACAGCGCGGTGGACTTCCATGGCAGCTCCGCAACAACGCCAGGCACCTGAGCCAGAGCGTCGTGCGGTTTGCCCTCGGCCGCGAGCTGATCAGTGGCCTGCCGTACCACACCGTGCAGGTAGCCGACTGCCAGCGCCTCGATGTCGATCAGGTGATAGTGGGCGGTCCAGCACTCGTTGTGCTTTCGCAGGAAGCGCCGCAGGAACCGGAAGTCGAAGTCCGGCACCGCCCCCACTACGTGCGCGCCGTCGAGCATCTCGGCGAGCATCTGCGCCACCCTGTAGGCGCTGGTGATCGCTGGCGGATCGCCCGACCCCAGGTAAGGGGCGGTCACGACGGCCGCCTCGCCAGGCGCATGCTCGCCATGGACGCGCCGTTCGTAGTAGCGGCCGATCTTCAGTGACGTCGGGTCGGCGTTGCGCAGATTGGGCCGGATCTGCCAGAGGTGCTCGGTGTCGCCGCCGCCGTTGCGCACGATGGCGCCGATCTCCCACACCTCGCCGCGCTCGTCGTCGAGGCTGGTCGTCTCGCAATCTACGAAGACGATCCTGGTCATCGGGCTTCCTCTCGGGTTCGGGTGAGCGCTGCCTTGCGCTCCAGGTACTCGGCGGGCAGGCCCTGGGCCGGCCGGGAATCGGGCGGCGGCTTCAGCGCCTCCACAACGCGCCAGCCGTGCCCGCGGACGATGTGCACGAGCTCGACAGCGCCAGTCGCCGGGTCGGAGTGGCCGTGGTCGGCCAGCCAGCGGGCGATCACCGACTGCAGTCGGCTGACGTCGGCGGCGTACGGATCACTCATCACGCCTCCTGGGCGAGTTCTTGGTCGGTGGGTCTCAGCGCGTCGAGGGCGCGTTCCAGCGCGGCCTGATCGTCCGCAGTCCACGCCCGACCGGCTTGCTCGGGCGTGACGCAGCAGAAGGACCCCTCAGGGTCGCGGGCGCACGTGGCGCAGGCGTGGCCCAGCTCGACGTCGCGGCCGAGGCGTCTCAGCGCGTCGCGGAACTCCGGGATGTGCTGCGCGTCCTGGAACCGGCCTTCGGCGATGACCATCCCGGCGTAGTTCGTGATCGCCTCACGGCCGAAGCCGGCGGCGAGCGCGGTGGCGGCCATCGGCGCCAGGTGCTTGGACTTCACCCAGCCGGGCGCGGTCCGGAAGCGCGGGATGCTCGCCACGAGGGAACGGGCGATGAAGATTTCCGGTTGCGCCGAAGGCGCCGCCTCGCGCGCACGCACGTAAGGGTCAGGCTCTTGGCCTACGGCAACCGGAGAACCATGTTCCCTGCTACCTGCAACCTGCCCCCTGCTACCTGCAACATAAGAAAGCGACAACTCTTCCGCGTCGGGCGCAGGCTCGTCCGAGCCTCGCGCAGACTTCTCTGCGCCGGGCTCGGGCGGGCTGTCGTTAGGGCCCTCCACTTGCGGCGGAGCGGGCAACCGACTCGGCACCTTGGCCGTCTCCAGCCGCTGATGCTTGGCCAGCTTCGGCAAGAACAGGTACGGGTCGCCCTGCATGTAGTACCGCTGCACCCGGCCCGTCGCGACCAGCTCATCAAGGAGACGTTCCGTGCCGTCGTAGTCGATGTCGTCCTCGTACGGCAGGCACTGGCCCTTGATGAACCGGGGGTCTCCCTGAAGGCGGCCATGCTCGTCGGCCTGGCCCCACAACGCGACGTAGAGGAACCGCGCGTCGCGGGACAACTCACGGGCGATCTTCCGCTTGGTGAAGTACTCGGGCTTGATGCTGCGGATGCGGGCCAACGGGTTCCCCTCTACTTCGTCTGTTACAGCGGTTGGTGCGAGCACGTCAGCGCGCATGTCTTCGCCCCTCGATGAGGCGGCTGCCCTTGCGGCGATTGCACGGTCGGCACGCGAGCACGAGGTTCTCGATCGCAGTCGAGCCGCCCTGGGCTTCAGGGATGACGTGGTCGATCTCGTGATCAAAGGAGACCCAGGAGCTCGGTTGGCCGCTGCGCAGACGCCACCACCAGATCTCGCCCAGGGCGCCGCAGTAGTGGCACGGCACCTTGATCGAGGCGCCTGGCGGGCAGTGGTACTTCACCGCCACCTGACGGCGGATGGCGGACGTGATGCTCTTCTTGCGGTAGGCCATCACGCCACCGCCCGTCTTCGCGCCGCGCGGGTGCGGGCCGCGTTGGTGCGGTGGTGCTCGGCGTCGTACGCGAGATGGCACGGAGCACACCAGGCGGCCAGGTTGTCGTCGGCGCAGTTTTCCGGCTGGTGGTCGCGATGGCCGGTGGTGAGCACGGTGGGTTTGCCGTTGGTCGGGTGCGGCTCGCGGTGGCGGGCCTGGCATCGGCCGCCGTGGTCGTGGCCGCACTCCCCGATGCACTCGCACCGGCCGCCGGCGCGCTCGAACCTGATGCGCCGGCTGATCTGCTTCCAGTCGGCCGGGTACCTCAGGCGGTTCTCGGGGCGGATGGGCATCACGCCACCGCCTGGGCAAGTCGGCGGCGCTCCAGCGGGCTGAGCCCGCCCCACATCCCGTAGCGCTCGTCATGCTCCAGGGCGTAGTCGCGGCACTCTTGCCAGACGGGACAGCTGCGGCAGACGCGCCGCGGCTTGCCGTAGACGCTGCTCATGCCGTCGCTCTGGTCGTCCCTCGTGGGGTACCAGAGGTCAGGGTCTGCGAGGCCCTCCTCGATGAGCTGCCTGCAGAGGGCCCGGTCGGTCCAATGCGGGCCGCGGGGTGTGTCGAGTCCGTGGTCGCTGCGTCGCACGTGGCACCTCCGTGTTGGGTGGCCCCGGCCGGGCTCGCGCTTCCCAGCCGGGGCCTCGGTCCGTCTCCGCCCCCGAGCGGCTACGGACGTGCAGTCCCGGGCCAGGGCGCCCCCCAGATCCCTGGCCCGGGAGTTTGTGGCCTGCCTCGCCCCAGCCCCCCAGCTGGGGCGAGGCAGGCTGCCGAGCAGCGGGGAAGTGCTGCCCGGCGCGGCGGAGCGCTGGAACGCTCCGCCGGGTGCCTGCGCGGCCGCCAGCCCATACGGCGCGCAGGCGTCGCCGCTGCCGGAGCTGCCCGAAGGGCGCTCGACGGCGGCGGCGAGTTTGTGGGTGGTCATCGTGCGGCCTCTGCGTCTGCGAGGGCGCGGCGGATGGCGAACGCGGTCTTGCTGGTGCCGCTGGTGAGGCCGCGTTCGATCTGGCTGACGGCCATGCCGGTGGCCCCGGCGCGGCGGGCGAGCTGGGACTGTGTGAGTCCGAGAGCTTGCCGGCGTTGGGCCACGTCGTCGCCGGCGATGGCGGCTTGGAGTTGCTGCCCGTTGGGCAGTCCGTGGCCGCGCAAGCCGATCGATTTGACCTTGAGCGGCCGGAGCCAGTGGTCGTCGAGGTTGAGCTGTCCGTTGACCCATGCCTCGATGAGCTGGGTGGCGGCTTCAACGCTGGCTTCGCTGCCGAGCTCGAACGTCATGACGATCCGGGCGGGCGCGGTCGGCTCTGGTTCGCCCGTGGGCTTGGGCGCGCGGGAGTGGCGGCTCTTGGTCATCGCCGCCCCCTGAGGATCTGGCGGGCGATGGTGAGCGGCGTGACCCGGGCCGGGGTGGTGGCCGGCTGGGTGGCGCGCACGAGCGCCTCCAGGTCGTGAGCTGGGATCTTCTGCTCAGGCGAGGGCCAGGGGCCCTGCTCCAGCTCGTTGGCGAGGGCGTACAGCTCCCGCCAGACGTAGGTGGGCCGCTCTCCGGCGAGCTCGCGCAGGCGGGCGACGATCTGGGCTGTCGTCATGGCCGGCCTCCGAAGACGTGGCTGATGGGCCGGATGGTGAGCGTCGGCGCGGGCGCGGTACGCATGTACCGGGTCATGACTCGCTCCGGGTGTATCCAGCGGCCAAGATGGCGCGGGCGTTGGCCTCGGCTGTCGCCCACGGGTCGATCAGGGCCGTGAGCCGCTCGACCTCCTGGCGTTCCGCTTCCGCGCGCTGCCGTTCGGCTTCCGCCTCGACAAGGTCGGCGGCCGAGGCGTACCACGAGCACAGATCGCGGATGTCGTCAGGCGTCATCAACTCGCCAGGGGTGAGCAGCGTACGGACGTACCCGCCCTCCGTGACCCACGACATCTCGGGACTGAAGCGCGGCAGGAGGATGGGCGGCTCCTGCCTCGCGGCCTTGTACAGCTCGGCGACGATCGTCGGCAGGTCGGCGACCGCCACGAACGCGCCACTGTCCGAACTGACGAACGTGGCGGCCCCAGGCTCGACGTTGTCCGACTCGATGGTCAGGCGATCGCCCTCGCGGTCGGTGTAGGTGAACTTGCTCATCTCCCCTCCCGGGGGCGGATGCGGTAGGTGCGGTCGAGACTGATCGGCAGACCCGGCCAGGTGGGGCCGCTGCGGGCGACGCGGGCGCCCTTACCAAGCACCTGGTCGAGGCCGCCCACGTACGGCTCGAAGTGGGTGATCGGGTACTCGCGGCCGACGTGGACCAGCACGTCACCGACGGCCAGCTCGCCGCCGAGCACGGGCACTCCCCAGGCGGGGTCCTGCCAGCCGGGCGGGTGCGGCGAGTACGGCCGGATGTACATGCGGCCCATGCCCGGCGCCGGCCGCTGCTGCGGGTGCGACGACCGTTGCAGCTTCGGCCTGACTTCGGCCTTCGTCTTGGCCGCGACCGGGCCGCGCTTGGCGGCCTTGAGCTTCGCGCTGTGTAGGCGGCATGCCTCCCGGCAGGCGTCGCACATCTCGACCTCGCGGTGCAGGTGCTGCTTGTAGCCGCCCCAGGTGCCGTGCTTGATTCCTTCGGCCTGGCCCTTGACGCTCACGACTCACCCCGCCAGAGCTGCTCGTACTCCTCGGCACGCCGGAACTCGGCCTCGTAGTCGCGGAGCGTTCGCTTGTCGGCGCGGTGACGGCGCCAACGCCGGACGTCGGCCCGCAGCTCACGTACGGCCCTGGCCAGCGCCTTGCAGGCGGCGACCTCGATGAGGCCCAGCACGCCGCACATGAACAGGAAGGCCAGGACGCGGCCGATCTCAGCCATCGGCCACCCCCGCAGCCGCGCGCCACGCCTTGATCTCGGGGTCGTCGAGGTAGCCCGCCCCGTGCCCGGTCAGCGCCGTGGCGGCGACCAGGGCGAGCGTCGCGTGCGCCTGGGCCTCGGCTATGGAGTCCGTCGCCCTGTCGTCACCGTGGGGAAGGTCGGCAACGTAGGTGAGGAGCTTCTCAGCCTCGCGGTAGTGCTCCGGTCCGGTCACTTCTTGCCTCCCTTCGGCTCGGGCTTCGGCTTGGGCATGGTGCGGACGGTGCGGCCGGTCCTGATGGCCTCGACGCGAACGTCGTCGCTGACCTCTTCGGCCAGGTGCATCAGCGCGTCGATCAGGTCGTTGGGCTCGCTGGTGCTCACGCGCCCTCCTCAGCCGGGTCGATCCACTGGACGCGGGTCTTGCCGCCGTGACCGTGAATGGCCTCCACGTCGCCGATGGAGCCGTAGATGGCGGTCGAGGTGCGCTCCGACAGCCAGCGCAGCGCCACGGAGCCGTCGCTGAACTCGACGCCCTCGACGATCACGCCGGTGCCCGAGACTCCGGTCTCGTCTTCCAGACGGAACAGGTGGAAACGGCGCGGGATCATGCGCCCTCCCCTGGCCTCACGGCGGCCGGCCAGCCGTCATCGCCCTCGGCGGGCGAGTCGGCTGCGGGCGGCTCCGGTGCAGTGGGGGTCGCAGCTGGGGACTGATCGCTCTTGCCTGCCTTGGCCTTCGCCGTCCTGCCGACCACCTCATCGGTGCTCACGCGCGGCGGCGGGAACTCCTCCTCGATCCGCAGCTCGCCGCGGCGCAGGCTGTTGAAGGTGATGCCGAGCTGGGCGACGTCGTACTCGGTCCACTTCGCCGTCGGCCGGCCGACCCGCGTCTCCAGCTGGTCGGCCGTGACGCCGAGGCCCTCGAACATGGCGACCGCGTCAGCGATGCGCTGCGGGAGCGGCTTGCCGCCGCCGTCGGAGAGCGTCTTGTGAGCGAGGTCCTTGGCCTCCTCGACGAACCAGGGCGGGAGGATGGAGAAGATGACCTCGCGCAGGCGGCGTGCGCCCATGTTGGCGTTGTTCTCGTAGATGTCGCGCATGTCGGTGAGGGGCTTGGGCCCGCCGGAGACGTCGCGCTTGTGCGGCACGATGAACGTCGTCGAGCTGCGGGAGTTGGTCTGGACGTCCCACGCCCACGCCTGCATCTCGCTCTGGTGGTAGTCGTCGTCCCGTCGGAGCTCGACGATCCCGTACTGAACGTTGCCCCAGCAGCGGGCGAGTTCGCGCGCCATATGCACGCTTGGGCCGTTCACGGTTGTAGTGCCGCGCCGGTAGCTGTAGAACGCCCGGTCGGCCAGGCCCTTCTGTGCGCACGACTGGCGCATCTCACGCTGCGCGACCTGGATGTCACGCGGGCACTGCTGGGCGACGATCACGGCTGCCTGGACCTCGGCGACCGCCCGGGACTGCTCAACCGCTGTCCCCTGCCCGACGCGGCCAGGCGCGGCCAGGCGCTGCTGCATCGGGGCGATGTCGCGCGTGCTCACGAAGCCTCCTGAAGGAAGTGGTTCTCCGCCCAGCCGGGCAGGGAGATGAGTTCGATGTCGTCGCTGTGCGCGGGCCAGTGATCGGTCGCCACGCACTCGGCGTAGACCTCCAGCGCCTGGCGATTGCGCTCGCGGCCGACGCGGAGCGCACTCCGCGTCAGCTCGACGACGGTGATCAGGTAGGGGGCGTCCTTGGACTGGACGACGAACAGGAAAGCCGGGTCCTCGCCGAGCCCGAGCGCCTCAGCGCCGGTGTTGTACCAGTCGGCCTGCTGGTAGTAGCCGAACTGGTAGACGGTGCGGGCGATGGCGCCGGGGTCGGCGGAGTGGCTGGTCTTGTAGTCGGGGATGATGAGCCGGCCGTCGCCGTGGTGCGGTAGCCAGTCGAGGCGGGCGCGCCGCCACACTCCGGTTGGCCGGTCCTGCCAGATGAGGGTCTGCTCGGGCAGGCCGTGCTCGGGGTCGAACAGGGCGCTGGCGATGCGGTGGCGGCGGATGGCGTCGGCCATGTCGTGCACCTGCTGGTACTCGCCTGGCTTGAGCGGGATGGCGCCGTCGGCGCGGACGGCCGCCACCTCCTCCTTGACCTTCTTGGTGTCCCACCGTTCGGCGTCGATGCGCATGAGCTCGGGGCCGCTGCCGAGCACCAGCTTGTGCGCCGCGTGCCCGATGTCGAACTGCTTCTTGGGTGCGGGCGGGTTGTCGCGCTCGTGCTTGAAGATGGCGGGGCAGTGGGGCGGCAGGAGTTTGCGGGCGCCGCTGGACGACAGAGAGCCGCCTTCGACGGGGTCGAGGTGGTACAGCCCGTCGGGCATGTCGTAGACGCCGGCCTCGCTGACCTTCTCCGCCAGCTCGAGCCCAGTCCCCATCACACGTCACCTGCCTCGATGTACTCGCCAGCCAGCAGACCGATCAGGGCGAGGTTCTGGGGATCTACGTCGGGGCGCTCAGTAGCCAGCGCGCTGAGATGGGAGGCGGCTCGCATGGTGACCCAGCCGACGATGGTCGGGTCGAGGTCGGGGAATTCCGAGCGGAGGTGGCCGCCGACATCACCGGCCAGGTCGCGGATGGCATCCCGCAGTTCGTCGTTCAGGTCGGCCTTGAGTCCGTCGATGACCTCGCGGGTCTTCGTGTCCCAGCCGGGCCACAGCGGTGCGTACGTCATGCCCCGCACCCCGCAGCACATCCGGGCTCGCACGGCTCCCCGGCGGCCATGCGGGTCATCTCGGGCTCGTCAGGCCAGGCCAGGCCGAACCCGGCCGCGAACGCCTTGACCATGGGCGCGCCATACTGCCCGTACTCGACGGCGGCCATCGCCGCCACCACGTCGTCGCGACAGAGCAGCCAGGCGAACTCGCCGAGCTTGTCTACGGAACGGCTCGCGGAGATGCCACGGTGGTCGCGGATCTTTCCGAGCGCGAAGCCGTAGTACGCCTTCGCCTGGGCCAGAATGCTGGGGTGGTCGAGGGCGGGCCGCCACTCATCGGCGGTCACGTCCGGCTTGAGGAACTCGCGGGCGTGCTCGAAGCCGAGCGCGTCGATGAGGACCTCTCGGCGGAAACCGAACCAGTCTTCGGTGGCGACTTCGGCGATGCGGGCAACGATCTCTTCCTGCGTGCGGACGGCGGCGCTCATGACTGGCCGCCCTTCAGGATGGTGTCGATGATGCGGCGGCCCGGGTTGTTCGGGCTCTCGCCCTCGTTGGCCTGGTCCAGCTTCAGCAGTCCGGCCAGCCCGGTGGGCAGGGTGACGCTGTGCTTGGCCAGTTCCGCTTCGAGCGCCTCGACGGTCGGCACCTCCGCCGGCATGACGCCGACCCAGAACACCTCGACCTCATCGTCTTCGAGGTCTCCGGAGGTCGGCGGGTCGAAGGCCATGCCGAAGAAGGTGCTGAGCGGGGCGTCCCACCCGACGGTCGTCTCGCGGCCGCGGGGCGAGCCAGGGGAGCTGGGGATGATGCGGCGGCTCATCGGCTTCCGCCCTTCGCGAGAGCCTTGCGCAGGCGGCGCGTGGCGCTGCTGACCCGGTTGGCCAGCAGGAGGCGGCGCTCACGCATGGTGTGCCGGATGCTGCGTTCGACCCGGGCGCCGCCGGTGCGGAGCGGCTTCATCCACTCCTCCGGCGTCATCTCCTTGCGCGCCTGGTCGTACGCCGCGACGTCGGCCGCCGTAATCGCGGGCATGCTGGACGTCGCGGGCTCGGGGTTGATCGGCGGCGATTCGCGCCGCACGGGCCGCATGGGTTCGGTGAGTGCCTCGGTGGCGCGGTGTTTGCCAGCCATCAGAGCTCGCCCTCCTCTTCGGGGTCGCGCTGCGCGTCGGCCAGAGCAGCGACGCGCTCGACGGCGGCGTCGAGCTTGGGGTCGGGTGCGGCGATCTGCTCGGCGAAGGTGGGCTCCGGCGCCGGAGTGGGGTCCTGAACCGGCGCCGGAGGGTCTGCGGTGTGGGCGTCCTCCTCGTGCTGGAGGCGCGCCTCGATGGCGGCCAGGTCCGACTCCCAGAAGCCGGCCTGGGCGGAGATGACTCGGGCGAGCTCGCGGGCTGCCCTGACTTTGGTGACGTCGCCGATGGAGACGGTGGCGCGGAAGGGTCCGTAGTCGAACGTGGACCACTTCTCGTCGAGGCGGTGCACGATCTCGTCGGGCGCGATGGTCACGTAGATGTGGCCGGTGAGCTGGACTTCCATCAGGACGACTCCGGGCAGGTGGTGGTGTGGATGCCGCCGGGCACGGGCGCGCCGCAGGGGCAGAGGTGAACGCCGCGGTCGATCAGTTCGGCCTCGATGGCGGACCTGATCACGCGCTCCAGCTGCACGGCGGTGCCCGCGTTGGCGTACGCGGTCATGTCGTTGTGCATGGCGATCAGCTCGTCGGTGGCGAGCTGGCGCGCGTTGGCCGCGATCACGGCCCACGGGTCGGGGTCGTCGTCCACCACGGCAGACCTGGCCTTGGCCCGTCGCGGAGTCCGAATGATCAGCCGGAGCAACGTAACGAGCACGGCCAGACTGCCGACACCGATGGCGATCGACCACGGGAGTGGGCTCGTCATGGCCCAGATCGGGCCGCCGATCAGCACGATCATGTAGGCGATCGACAGCAGCGCGACGCGGAGATTGGCGTTCACCAGCGCACCCCCACCCGGATGAGCAGCGTCAGCGCGGCGCCGGCGGCGGCGACGACCCCGGCGGGTGACCAGCCGTAGCCGATCGCCCAGCCGGTCGCGGCGGACGCCTGGGCGAGGCCGGCCACGAGGAGGAGGCCGGGCCCGAACCGACGCGGCAGGCGGAAGGCGAACCCGCGCCTCCGGGTCGGCCGGTGGCGGCCCGTCACGCGCGGCTGCTGGCCGGTGGTGCGCACGAGGTCCGCGAGCGCGGTCATGACCCCTCCACGGTGTTCAGGAGGGCGGCCAGCTCAGGCGAGTCCCAGCCCGCGTACCGCGTCTCGTGCTCGGCCCGGGCCACGGCGGACTCCAGGTCGCGGTCGCGGCCGGCCAGCGGTCGCCACTCCCCCGCTTCCAGCCGGAAGGCCAGGTACGTCATCGAGCGGTGATCGTGCGGGGTGGCGGAGACGACGACATCGAGCGTGCCGCCGGGCCGGTGGCCGATGTACTCGGCGCTGTACGTCTCGTGATCGCCGACGAGAGTGCGGCACGCGGTGAGGATCATGCCGCCTCCTCGCACAGCTCGGCGACGATGAGGCGCAGGTCGGGCAGCGTATTGCCTGCGTAGAAGAGCCGCCCGGCCTGGTCGTCGCTCAGCCCGAGAACCTGCTCAGCGCGGAACTCCGCGTGGACCAGGCGCACCGATGAGTCGCTCTCGGGGGCGAAGCTGCGCGCCTCGCCCGGCTCGGCGATCAACGCCTCACCAAGGGCCGCGTCCGCGTTGTCGGAGTACCAACGGCCGCCCGCGAGCTGAACCGCCCACCCGGCAAAGCACAGGCCGGTCCCACACCGGTACTGCTTCTGGTCCCACTCGCTCGGGTTGGCCTCGATGTGGGCGAGGGTCTGCTTGAGCAGCTGCGCGTTGATCGTCATGCCGCCGCCTCCGAGCACAGGTCGCTGACGATCGTGTAGAGGCGGGGCAGGTCGTTGCCCACGTGGAAGAGGCGGCGGGCCTGCGGCTCGTCCAGCCCCAGGACGCGGCGTGCCCGGATCGGCACCGGAACCCCGCGCAGCAGCGGGCCGTCCCAGCCCTCAGCCGCGCCATACACCAGCACGTCGCCCTTGCGGTCGCCTCGCACCGGCTTGAGCACCCGCGCCAGCGCGTGGTGCGGGTCCTGGACCGCCCACCGGCCGCCCGCCAGGATCACGGCGTGCCCGGCGAAGCAGTCCCTCCAGGAGCCCTGGTGCCAGTCGGTGCGGTTCCGGTCGATGTGCGTGAGCGTCGTCATGAGCAGCTCGGCGTTCGGCATCACGCCACCTCGCACAGGTCGTGGATGGCCTGCCGGAGGTCATCGAGGCTGTTGTCCGGGGCGAACAGCCTCCTGCCCTGGCGCTCCGTGATGCCGAGCAGCCGAGCAGCGCGCTCCCACACCCAGACGGCCTCGACGACCTGGCCGCCGGGCAGCAGGAGGAACCGCTGGTCGCACACCTCGATCTCGTCGGCCGTGGCCACGACAGCGAGGCTCGCCATCTCGGTGACGTCGTCGGTCACCCACTGGCCACCCGACGCGGTGACGACGTGGGCGGCCAGGCAGCGACGCCAGTCGCCCTGATCCCAGCTCTCGGGATGCGACGCGACGTGGTGGAACGCACTCTTGAGAAGGGTCACGTTGGCCATCACGCGGCCTCCGCCCTGGACAGGCGATCCATCGCGGCCGGGTCAACCGGGTCGATGTAGTCGACGCCGAGCCGGTCGGCCACCACGCGGGCGTGAGCGCGCAGCCGCTTGGTCGCGATACCGCGCTCGCCGCCGTGGAACATCGGCGGCTCGTCCGGCCGCCACTCCATGACCTCCAGCGGCGCGCGGCCGTCCGGCAGCGCCTCGCCGAGGATCAGCTCGTCGTCCGGGACGACGCGGATGGTGACGTGGCGCACCTGGCCGATCAGATCGGCGACCTGCTCGCGGAGCGCGTCGAGACCGTTGATGCCGTCGAAGAGGGCGTACGCCTGGTCGTCGTCGAGCCCGAGCACCCGCCTCGCCCGATCGTGGACGGAGACGAAGCGCGACCCGTCGCGCGCCACCATGGCGAGCTCGTCGTCCTCGGCAGCCAGGAGCATGCCGCGCGGGTCGAGGGCCTGGCCGCCAGCGAGGCGGGCGGCGTGGTTGGCGAAGCAGGCAGCGTAGGTGCGCTGGTTCCAGTCGTCGGGGTTCGCCTCGATGTGCGCCAGCGTCTTGCGGAGCAGCACGGCGTGGGGCGTTGGCCCCGTGATGAGAGCCTCGGCGGTGATCCTCTGGCAGGTCATCATGCACCCGCCTGCTGCGGCCCGCCGGCCAGCAGGGCGCGCACTTCGATCTCGCGGTAGCGCCGGTGACCGCCGAGGGTGCGGATCGACGTGAGCTTGCCGGCCTTGGCCCACCGGGTAACGGTCTTGGGGTCGACCCTGAACATGGTCGCGACCTCAGCGGGGGTGAGCAGTGCCTCGTGCTGCGGGGTGGTGGCCATTGGAGGTGTCCTTCCGAATGAGAGGTGGAGCGGTAGGGTGAGATCGCCGGGGTGTCCTTCCGGCGGGCCCGGGCTGGTTGCACAGCCCGGGCCTTATGCGTGCTCGGGGTGCTACGGCCGGATCGTGAAGTCGTTCCAGCTCACGCGGTCGATGCGGTTGCCGCCGCACTCCAAGGTCACGCTGTCCGTGGAGTTGCCGTACTGGTGGCTGGTGCGGTTCCAGTAGAGGTTGGGACCGGTGTTCCACCACGAAGCCGGGTTCACCGACGGGCTCTTGCCGGTGCGGACGTACACATACGCGCCCGCCGCGAGGTTGAAGCTGGACGGGAACCGGTACGTGTGGCCGGTCAGGTCCTCCAGCGTGCAGCCGGTCATCGAGGCCGACTCGGCACCCAGGTTCTTGACCTGGATGGACTCCTGGTAGGCGTTGGCCGCCGTGTCCACGCCCTTGACGTTGTTGTCCACGCGGGTGATCTGGACCTTGCCCGTGGCCTGCTCGTCAGCCGACGCGGCGGAGACACCGAAGGTCAGCCCGAGGGCGGCCACGACGGCGACGAGCGAAAGGATCAGCTTCTTCATCTCGATCTTTCTGTGAGGTTGGGACCGGTGACCCGGCCATGTGCCGCCCCATCTGGAGCGGACGACTGTGGGCCCGCTCAGACGGCGGGGAGGTACGCGGCGCGGCGAACCCGGCGGGCCGCGCTCAACGCCCGGGCGGCGGCCGACCGGCTCTCGCGGGCGAACGCGGCGTCGGCCGACTGGTGGTTCCGCTTGTGCTTGACGCGGCGCCGCTGCGGCGCGGTGAGCTGTCCGCGGCCGGTCTGCACGAAGTAGTTGGTGATGCGGGCGGTGTCGTCGAGCATCGGAGTCCTCCGAGTCATGCCGCCTTTTGAGCGGGACGGAAGTTCTTGGCGCGCTCTGCGCGGACGGCGCGGAGGCGGGGGGCGAAGACGCGGGAAAGGACCTCAAGCTCCTCGGCGGAGAAGGGGCCCCAGTCGTCGGCGATCTGCTGCGCGTAGGCGAGGACCGCCGGGTCGCGGGTCATAGGTCCGCCTGACAGTTCCGACACTTGCGACGCGAAGGCTCGTTGCCGGTGCCGCAGTAGCCGCAGCGCTTCAGCGGCTGCTGGTCAGGCTGCGGGCTGCGAGTGCGTCGGATTCTCCTCACGGCGGCCCACCTCCTCCGGCATGAGATCGGCGATCTGGCAGTTGAGGGCCTGCGCCAGGCGCTCCAGCACGGGGGGCGATGCGTTGTTGTGACCGCGCTCGATCCTCGACAGCGCGCTCTTGCTGATGCCGACACGGCGGGCGAGTTCTTGTGCCTCCAGGCCCGCCGCGACGCGGCGGCGCCGGAGCCGGACTGGGTCGTGGTCGAGGCGGCGCTCTTGCATGGAGGTAAAACTACGCACAACCGAAGAGAACTGCAATGCAGATCTCTGCTTTTTTCTTCAGGTAAGACGGGTCTTACCCGCATGCCATGTTCTGACCAGCTCAGTTGACTAGAGTTTCGTGTAGTTTCCCCGCGAGAACAGGGCAGAACATGAGCACGGCAGAGCAGGCACCACCTGAGGGCCGCCTCATCCGAGTAGCCCGCAAAGCCCGAGGTCTGACCGTCAAGAAGGCCGTCGACCTGGTCCGCGAACGCGCACCCGACATCCGCCTCGGCGAGTCGAGGTGGTACCACATCGAGGGCGGAACCGAAGGAAAAGACAAGATCGTCATCGCCCCCGAGGACACCCTCGCCCACATGGCCCACGTGGTGGGCCTCACCCCGGACCGGCTCACGGAGGTGGGCCGCGAGGACGCGGCGGAAGTCCTGGAGGAGATCATCCGGCAGGAGGCCAGTGCGCAGTCGGCGCCCTCGACCACCCCCGCCGACTCTCAGCTGGCCCAAATCCTGCGCACCTGGCCGCGACTGCAGCAGTGGCAACGGAACACCGTGGCCGGCGTCCTGGAGCAACTTCTCAGCCAATCCCCAGAAACGGCAGGTAAACCCGCGCGAGCGGAGGAGCGTCGCACAGGGTAACAAAGACGTCACAACTACGTGCGAGGGCTAGAAAGTGACGCCCGTGAGGATTGCTATGGATGCCGACGCCTGGGACGCATAACACCTCAACGGGGAGGCCAGACCGTCACATGCACCCTCAGCACCATGAGCCCGCGGGGGGCGAGCTCACAACCGAACACCTCATCACCACCCTCCAGGCGCGCGCACGGCGCGCCACCACGGCCGCACGCTGGGCCGCACGCTACCGCTCCAAAATCGAGGAGTTGCGCACCGAACTCGCCGCGGCAATCGCCGAGCGTGCCGTCCTGCATGAGGAGGTCGTCTTCTGGCGACGACAGGCAGCCCAGATCGTCGGCCTGGACCCCGACGACACGCCGCCGCGTAACTACGTCGAGGCGCTTCGCACCGCGCAGCTGGAGCCATACCGCGCCGTAAACGTCGACATCGACGGCCTTCCGTGGATCATCGGCTTCCGCCGGCATCAGGGTGCCAAGCCGGACCCGCTGCGCGAGCTCACCGCCTGGCAGCAGCTGGTCGCCGCCGTGCGTGAGGCGCGCGGCGGCAGCACGGCGGCTGAGGCATGATCTCCCGGCTACCCCGCATCGTCTACGGACCACTCCCCGCAGGTCAGGACTGGAGCATTGCCAGGGAGAACGACGAGCGGATCATCATCATCAACGAGGCACTCGACAACGGCGACCGCAAGGCCGCCCGGCGGGCCGCCCTCGCCGCCACACGACAGGGCCCGCTCGCCTGGCTGCCCGTGCCCGTGCTGCTCGGCATCAACTGGACGGAGCGCCAAGTCCGCGGCCCATTCGGTTCCGCGGCCATCGCCAGCACCATGACCGTGGGCGCCTTGTACGGCGTCGGCCAACTGCGCAACGGCGAACAGCCCCTGGCGGAACCGCCGCCTTCCGTTGTCACGGTCCACGTCACGCCGACCGCCGACCCGACCACGCCGCCGCCATCGGCGCGACCCACCCGCACCCGACCGCCCGAGACGCGCGCCGGGGACCGCGGGGACACCACAGCGCAGCCCACCAGGCCGGCGCCCACCGGCTCCCCACCACGGGGCGACCCAGCACCCACGCAGCGCCCCTCACGCACACCCCCGGCGCCGGACCCGACCACACCCGGGTCAGCAGCCGAGGAGGCCGAGGAGCCGACCCCCACCCCACCCACCACCGCCGACGACCCGCCCACCACCCAGGCCGAAACGGAGGAGACGGAGACACCGGCCGCGACAGAGGATCCGCCTCAACCGGCCGCCACCGAGGCCGCATGCGGCGGGATCGGACTAGACGCCGATCTCGGCGGCCTCGGCGACCTCGACCTCTGCCTGCTCGGCTGATTGAGAACGGGCCCGGCGCCGCACGATCACGGAATCCTGCGGCGCCACGGCTCGCTGTCCCTTCCCGACGCGGAGGATCCGCACCTCGAGGAGGCCGCGCACGACTTCGCGCCGTTCCGGGATGGACATGGCCTTCCAGGCCGCCTCGACCTCCTCCGGCGTGTCCCTGATCAGGCCCCGCAGGTTCGGCGGGATCCGCACGTTCTCGATGCGGCGCTCCAGCGCCCTGATGTCGGGCAGCATCGCGGCCTCCACGGCGGCCAGCCCTTCGGGCGTCAGCTTCCGCTTGGCCGCCATCGCATAGTGGCCCTTGAGCGCCGTCTTCAGCTCCACCAGCTCGCCCTGGAGGCGCTCCAGCTGGGCGAGCGCCTGCTCATCGTCCGAGCCAGCCCACTGGGCGGCGTCGGGGCGGGACAGACGGACGAACAGCACGGTCTCGACGACCTGGTCCACCTTCCGGATCGCGCGGCCGACATGAAACCCCGGTTCACCATCGCTCCCGTTGGCGACGCACGCGTACAGCTGGTAGCCGCCGTTCTTCAGGTACTTCACCGGGGACTCGCACACGTCGCAGATCGCGATCCCGGTCAGGAGGTACTTCACTGCGGAGTCCCTGCTGTGCCTGCGCCGTGGGTCGGTGAGCACGGCCTGCGCGCGGTTCCACGCCTTGCGGTCTTCCGGATCGGCGACGATGGGCGGCCAGATCGCCGGGTAGTAGGTCGTCGCGCCCGTCTCCTCGATGCGGTGCGACCGCTCACCGAGGTAGGCCCGGTTCATCGCGATGCGGCGCACCGTGTTCCGGGCCCAGGCGCCGCCCTTCGGCGAAGGGACCCCGCGGGCGGTGAGGTCGTTGGCGATGGCCATTACCGGTTCCCCTGCCGCAACCCGCCGGACAATTTCCAGGATGACCTGCGCGCACTCAGGGATGGCCACGACGGCCTCCAGATCGCCCGTCTCGGCGTTGTAGAGCCGCCGGTACCCGTAGGTGCCAGGACCGTGCGGGCGGCCCTTCACGGCGTTACCTCGGGTCGTGACGAGGACCTGGCCGCGCAGCTGCTCCACCTGGTCCTCGGCGAGCAACGCGTCCAGGCCTGTCATCAGCCGGTCCTCGCGCTTGGACAGGTCATAGACGCGGCCGCCCCAGCACCACAACACGCCGTGTTCCCAGCAGGTGTCCCGCAGCCGCACGTAGATGGCCAGGTCGCGCTGGAGCCGCGACGACTCCCGGCAGATCACCACGTCCCCGCGCTGGACCCGGCCACGCTCGATGTCGGCCACCAGGCGCTCGAAGTCCTCCCGGTCGTGCGTGCGGTAGCGCGACGCCGAGCGGGAGTCGTCGACGTACTCGTCACCGATCGGCCAGTCGCGCGACGCGGCTTGCTCGCGCGCCCACTCCAGCTGGGTGGTCACCGACGACCCGAGGTACTCGGGGTCGTTCCTCTTCCGGCGATACTTCGACTTGCGCACGTACGGCCACGCGGTCGGCATGAGGTCCTCCAGACAGCACGAAGGGTGGGAAGCCGCCCGCTTCCCACCCCTCGTTCCCGGAGGTCAGGCCGCAACCGGCTCCGGTGCCCGCAGCGTCCCGGCCGGCTCGTTGTCGAGCGGCTGGGGCGGCGCGTTGAAAACTTCTCGGTCCAAACGCCTTTCGCTGGCGGCCACCACAACACATACTGTCAGTTGTCCGGCAACGTTGGTCGCGGTGCGGATCATGTCGAGGATCGGGTCGATCGCCAGCAGCAGGCCGACGCCCTCAAGCGGCAGCCCCAGCGTGCTGAGCGTGAGCGTCAGCATGACCGTGGCGCCGGTCAGGCCCGCCGTGGCGGCCGAGCCGACCACCGAGACGAACGCGATCAGCAGGTAGTCACCCAGCCCGAGCGGCACCCCGAACACCTGGGCCACGAAGATCGCGGCCAGCGCCGGGTACACCGAGGCGCAGCCGTCCATCTTGGTCGTGGCCCCGAACGGCACGGCGAACGAGGCGTAGTCGCGGTCCACGCCGTTGCGCTCGATCGTGACCCGCTGCGTCAGCGGCAGCGTGCCGACCGACGAGCGCGAGACGAAGGCCAGCTCGATCGCGGGCCAGGCGTTGCGGAAGAACCGGACGGGGCTGACCTTGCCCCACACCGCCAGCACCGTCGGGTAGACGACCAGCAGCACCACGAAGCAGGCGACGTAGACCCCGGCGCTGAACTTGGCCAGCGGCGCCAGCAGGTCCCACCCGTACGTGGACACCGCCTTGCCGATCAGCCCCGCCGTGCCGATGGGGGCCAGCCGGATGACCCACCACAGCGCCTTCTGCACCAGCTCCAGCACGGAACGGGCGAGGCTCAGGAACGGCTCGGCCTTCTCGCCGGCCGCCAGGGCCGCGGCGCCGAGCACGACTCCCAGGAAGACGATCTGGAGGACGTTCACCTCGGTGAAGGCGGTGACGACGTTGGTCGGCAGGATGCCGGTGACGAAGTCGAGCCAGGTGCCGGCGTTCTCGGGGGCCTTGGCGGCGCCGGTGTCGAGGGTGACGCCCCGGCCGGGGTCGATGAGCAGGCCGAGCCCGATCGCCAGGGACACCGAGACGAACGCGGTGACCAGGAACCACAGGAGCGTCTTGGTGGCCAGCCGGGCCGCGCCGTTGACGTTGCGCAGGTTGGCCACGCTGACCAGCACGGCGGTGAAGACCAGCGGCGGCACGGCGAGCTTGAGGAGCTGCACGAAGATCTGGCCGACCCGGGTCAGCGTCTCGGCCAGCCAGGTCACGTCCCAGACCTTGGCCACGAATCCGAGCGCCACGCCGATCGCCAGGCCCAGCAGCAACTGCAGGGAAAAGGAGAATCTCTTCACGGAGAGGGAAGCCTTCGAAACGAGGGCATGCCGGAGGCAGCCCGTGAGGGTATGGATGAACGCGGGCGGAGCGGTCAGCGACAGATCGATCCGTGCAACCGGCACAGATCGATGTGCAGCCGCTCGACGAGCCACACGAACACCAGGGAGAACCTCACGAGCTGCAACAACGGCCGTGAAAAGCGCGGCATTCCCCTATGAGGGGTGATTCACCTCACTGTCCGGCGATCTCCTTGATCGTCTCGATCAGCCGCACCCGCTCCTCGTGCGTCCTGCCCAGCGGCGTCACGTTGAGGGTGGTCACGCCCGACTCCTTCATGGCCTGGACGCGGTCGCGGACGAAGCCCTCGCTGCCGACCAGCGACATCTTCTCCAGCAGCTCGGCCGGGACCAGCGCGGCGGCCTCGTCCTTCTTGCCCTCGAGGTAGAGGTCCTGGATCCGCTCGGCCTCCTTCTCGTAGCCGTAGCGCCTGGCCAGGTCGTTGTAGAAGTTCCTGCCCTTGGCGCCCATGCCGCCGATGTAGAGGGCCGCCATCGGGCGGCCGAACTCCAGCAGCCCCGCCACGTCGTCGCCGATCGCCAGCGTCGCCTGGGCGATGACGTCCAGCTCGCCCAGCTCGGGGTCCCGCTTGGCCTTCCCGGCGGCCAGCGAGGCGCCCCAGACGTCGGCGGCCTTCTCGGGGACGTAGAAGATCGGCTCCCAGCCCTCGGCCAGCTCGGCGGTCAGCTCGACGTTCTTGGGGCCGATGGCGGCCACCACGACGGGGATGCGGGAGCGTACGGGACGGTTGATGATCTTCAGCGGCTTGCCCAGGCCGGTGCCCTGGCCGGGCGCGAGCGGCACCGTGTAGTGCCGGCCGTCGTACTGCACGCGCTCGCGCCGCCACACCTGGCGGCAGATCTCGATGATCTCCCTGGTACGCCCGAGCGGCGCGGTGAACGGCACCCCGTGGAAGCCCTCGATCACCTGCGGCCCCGAGGAGCCCAGCCCGAGCGTGAAGCGCCCGTCGGAGACGTAGTCGAGACCCGCGGCGGTCATGGCCAGCAGCGTCGGCGTGCGCGAGTAGATCGGCAGGATGCCCGAGGCGATCTCCAGCCGCTCGGTCTTGGCCGCGATGTAACCCATCTGACTGACGGCGTCGAACGAGTACGCCTCGGCCACGAACACGATGTCGAGTCCGGCCTTCTCGTAGTCGGCCAGCTCGGCCACCGACTCCTTGAAGCCGCCCGAGTAGTTGAGTGCCATACCGATACGCATGCCGGGCTCCCATGAAACCGAATGATGTTCTGTCGCGACGGGAACATGTTATCGCGCCGGGCCGCCGGGCCCGAGCCGCTAGCCTGGCTCGGGTGCTGAGTC
The DNA here is from genome assembly GCF_052246675.1 of Nonomuraea sp. KM90. Classification (NCBI taxonomy): domain Bacteria; kingdom Bacillati; phylum Actinomycetota; class Actinomycetes; order Streptosporangiales; family Streptosporangiaceae; genus Nonomuraea; species Nonomuraea sp. KM90. Next base: position 134,705 of record NZ_JBQQCB010000001.1, read on the forward strand.
GCGTCGTCATCGTCGTGTCCGCCTTGGTGGCCGTGGCCCTGGCGGGGCACCGGCTGATCCCCGCGTTCGTCGGGTTCACGCCCGTCCTGGAGAGCCTGCTGCCCTGGATGGGCCTGGCCGTGCCGCTGCTGCTGGCCGCCGCCGCGCTGGCACGCTCCACGACGGCGGCCGCCGCGGCGCTGGCGCCGGGAGTGGTGTGGGCCGTGATGTTCGGCTCCACGCTGCTGCGCACGCCGCCGGGCGGCCCCAGCGACCTGGCCGTCGGCACGGTCAACGTGGGCGTGCGCAACAGCGCCTCCGGCGAGGCCGTGCGCGTGATCGCCAAGGACCTCGACGTCCTGGCGGCCCAGGAGCTGACCAGCGGCGGGCCCGCGGCCAAGCAGCTCAACAAGATGTTCAAATACCACTATCCGGTCAGCACGGTCGGCCTGTGGAGCCGCTACCCGATCAGCGAGACCAAGCCGCTCGACGTCGGCCTTGGCTGGCCGCGCGCCCTGCGCGCCGTGGTCAGCACCCCCAAGGGCAAGGTGACCGTCTACGTCATGCACCTGGCCTCGGCCAGGCCCGGCCAGACCAGCTCGCGCGACGCCTCGCTGGCCCACGCGCGCAGGCTCATCGACGCCGACCGCAGCAAGCGCATCCTGCTGCTCGGCGACCTCAACACCGCCACCACCGACCGCGGCATGCTTGGGCTGACCCCGCCGCTGACCGACGCCCAGAGCGCGGCCGGCGAGGGGTTCGGCTTCACCTGGCCCGCCGAGTTCCCGATCACCAGGCCCGACCACATCCTGTTCAGGGGCATGACGGCGACCAAGGCGGGGGTGGCCCCGGCGACCGGCAGCGACCACCGGGCCGCGATCGCCTCACTCCGGCTGTAGCCGGACCAGGTCCTCGGGCGTGTCGATGTCGGCGGGGTCGCCGTGCCCGTCGCACGGCACCTCGGTGACCAGCTCGGGATGCGCCTTCATGAACGGCCGCGCCCCGACGTCGCCTTCGGCCAGCCGGGCCACCGCGGCGAAGTGCTCGCGGGCGATCAGCACGGGGTTCCTGCGCCGGCCGCCGTACGTCGCGACCGCCAGGCCGGCGCCCGAGCCGATCAGCTCGCGTACCGCGCCGGGGCGGATCAGCGGCTGGTCGACCAGCGCGACCACGACGGACTCCGCCTCCTGCGGCAACGCGGCCAGCCCGACGCGCAGGGAGGAGCCCATGCCGGCGGCCCAGTCCGGATTGCGTACGGTCACCGCCCCTCGCACCTGAACCGTGGCCGCGCCGAGCACGACCACCACCGGGTGGCAGCCGCCGTCCTCCAGCAGCCGCACGCCGCGGTCCACCAGCCGCTCGCCCTCGTACTCGACCAGCGCCTTCGGCCGGCCCAGCCGGGACCCCTGCCCCGCGGCCAGCAGCAGCCCGGCCACCTTGGAGGCCCTCACGGCGCCTCGTGGTGGATGCGGCCCTCCGTCGTGGACAGCGGGCGGCCGGAGCCGCCCCAGCGCAGCTGGATGAGCTCGGCGGCGATCGACACGGCCGTCTCCTCCGGGGTGCGCGCGCCGAGGTCGAGGCCGATGGGCGACCTGAGCCGGGCCAGCTCGTCCTCGGTGAGGCCGGACTCGCGCAGCCGCTCCAGACGGTCCTCGTGCGTACGGCGCGAGCCCATGGCGCCCACGTACCCGGCTCCGGTGCGCAGCGCCACCTCCAGCAGCGGCACGTCGAACTTGGGGTCGTGGGTCAGCACGCAGATCACCGTACGCTCGTCCACCGGCACGGAGGCCAGGTAGTCGTGGGGCCACTTGACCACGACCTCGTCGGCGTCGGGGAAGCGCTTGGCGGTGGCGAAGATCGGCCGCGCGTCGCACACCGTGACGTGGTAGCCGAGGAACTTGCCCACCCGGGCCACCGCCGCGGCGAAGTCGATCGCCCCGAACACCAGCATCCGCGGCGGCGGCGCGAACGAGTGCACGAACACCGCCAGGTCGTCCAGCCGCCGCTCCCCCTGGCCGCCGTAGCGCCTGATGCCGGTCAGTCCCTGGGCCAGCATGCCGCGGGCGTCGTCGTCCACGGCCTCGTCGAGGCGGTCGACGCCGAGGGTGCCCGTGGAGCGGTCCGGCCAGATGACGCGGCGGGCGCCGACCTGGCCGGGGCCGGAGATGACGGTGGCCACGGTGACCGGCTCGTGCGCGTCGATGGACGCCGCGACGTCGCCGAGCTCGGGGAAGGTCTCGATCGAGACGGGCTCGACGAGGATGTCGATGATGCCGCCGCAGGTGAGCCCGACGGCGAAGGCGTCGTCGTCGCTCACGCCGTACCGCTGCAGGACGGGCGCGTCGATGTCGGCGGCGAGCTCGAACACCGCGCCCTCGACGCATCCGCCGGACACGCTGCCGACCACCTCGTCGCCGCGCACCGCCATGGCCGCGCCCGGCGGCCTGGGGGCGCTGCTCCACGTGCCCACCACCGTGGCCAGCCCGAACCTGAGCCCGGAACGCCACCACTTCATGATCTCCGGCAGCACGTCACGCATGCGCGAGCCTTTCGCTGAGTTGCTCGTAGGCGGCCAGGCTGTGCCCGGCCACCAGGTCGTCGAGGTGAGGCAGGGCGGCCCGCATACCGCCGGTGAGCGGCTGGTAGTCCTCGTATCCCTTGTGCGGGTTGACCCAGATCACTCGGTACGCCTGCCGGGCCAGCCTGGCCATCTGCGTGCCCAGCAGCTCCGGGTCACCACGTTCCCAACCGTCCGAGGCGATCACCGCGATCGCCCCCCTGGCGCTGTAACGGGCCAGGAACTCCTTCAGTTCCTCCCCCAGCCGGGTCCCGCCGCTCCAGTCGGGGATGGTTTTGGACGCCTCGTTCAGCGCGGTGCCGGGGTCGCGGTGGCGCAGCTCGGCGGTGATCGGGGTGAGCCTGGTGCCGACGGAGTAGACCTTGGTGGCCCGCGGCTCGCTCCTGACCAGGGCGTGGGCGAAGCGCAGCAGCGTCTCGGCATAAGGAGCCATCGACCCGCTGACGTCCACGAACAGCACGACCGGGCGCGGCCGGGTGGTGTGCCTGCGGTGGCGGAGCCGGGCCACCTCGCCCTTCCTGAGCGCGTCGCGGATGGTGCGCCGCTGGTCCAGGACGCCGCGGTGGGCGGATTCGTACCGGCGCGAGCGCCGCCGCGCCCGGCCGGCCCTGAGCATGGCCAGCATCCGGTGCACCTCGGCCCGCTCGGCCTCGCTCAGCCGGGCGACGTCCCGGTGCCGCAGCACCTCGGTCCGGCTCGCGGTGGCCGGCGCCGTCGTGCCGTCGTCGTCCCCGGCCTCGCCGCCGGTGTCCTGCTCGGCCAGGTGGCGGGTGACGCTCGTGGTCGCCGCACGCGCCGGGGTCGCCCGCCGGCCGGCGAAGTAGGCGGCGAAGCACCGGTCGTACCGGGGCAGGTCGTCGGGCGTGGCGCACAGCGTCAGCCGCCCGGCCCAGTAGACCTCGCCGGAGTCGGTCACGTCGAGATGGTCGAGCGCCCTGAGCAGGTTCTGCGTCCGCTCGTGGTCGGCGGCGACACCCGCCGCGCGCAGCGTCCTGGCGAACCCGGTCATGGTGGCGGCCAGCTCATCCATGGGTGAGCAGCCCGTTGCCGACCACGGCCGCGACGTCCTCGCGATATTTCAGCGCCGCGCCGAGCGTGGCGGCGGCCAGGCCGGGGTCGAGCTCCTTGGCCCCCAGCGTCAGCAGCGCCTCCGTCCAGTCCAGCGTCTCGGCCACGCCGGGCGGCTTGACCAGGTCGGCCTGCCGCAGCCGCTCGGCCGCCCGCGCCACCTGCATGGCCAGCGTCTCGGTGCACTCGGGCAGGCGCCGCAGCAGGATCGCGACCTCGCGGTCGAAGCCCGGGTGCTCCAGCCAGTGGTAGAGGCAGCGCCGCTTGAGCGCGTCGTGCACCTCGCGCGTGCGGTTGGAGGTCACCACGACCACCGGCGGCGTCCTGGCCTTGATGGTGCCTAGCTCGGGGATGGAGATCGTGAAGTCGGAGAGCACCTCGAGCAGGAACGCCTCGAACTCGTCGTCGGCCCGGTCGATCTCGTCCACCAGCAGCACGCTGGGCTGCGTCTCGATCGCCTTCAGCAGCGGCCTGGCGATCAGGAACCGCCGGTCGTAGATCTCCCCCTCCAGCCTGCTCACGTCGGTGACCCCGGCGGCCTCGGCGGCCTTGAGGTGGAGGAGCTGGCGGGCGAAGTCCCAGTCGTACAGGGCCTGGGCCGCGTCCAGCCCCTCGTAGCACTGCAGCCTGATGAGCGGCGCCTTCAGCAGCGCGGCCAGGGTCTTGGCCAGCTCGGTCTTCCCGACCCCGGCCTCCCCTTCGAGAAACAGCGGCCGCCCCATCCGCAACGCCAGGAAGGCGGCCGTGGCCAGCCCTTCGTCGGCCAGGTAGGCGTGCCGGTCGAGCAGCTCGATGAGCCGGTCCGGCGAGTCGATGTCCATTGCCCTGATTGTCCGCCGCAGCACGCCTTCAGGCTACGTCCACACCTCGCCTCCGCGATATTCACCCGGAGCGGCCGTCACGAACTGTAAGCTTACGCTCACCGAACGAGAGGACGAACAAGGCATGCCCCCACGCCTTGCCCGAGAAGAAGCTGATGCCCCGCCTCTTCTCCCACGGCTTCCTTCGCACACAGCTCCATGACCACGTCCGCCACCACCTGGAGGAATGATGACCGTGTACGCCGCCACGGCCACCACGACGGCCGAAGTCCTCGGCGAGAACTGATGTCCGCGCAGTTCAGCACGCCGGAGCCCTGGGACCGCTATCCCGTGTCCCCGGAAGCCCGGCAGCAGAGCAAGATCACCGCAGCGCGCCGGGCGATCGACGTCGCCCTGCAGTCACGCTTCCTCTGGATCAGCCGCGAGCAGCGCGAAGCCATCTCCGCCTGCGAGGACCTCGACATCCTGCAGGCGTGGCTGATCCGCATCCTCACGGTCGACACGGTGGACGAGCTCTTCCCCGAGCCCGGCTAACCCTCGCGCGCCTCCCCGCGCTCCCGGATCAGGGCCCGCAGTTCGGCCGTGGCCCGGCGGGCGCGGGCCTTCTCCGAGCCCTGGATCCCCATGGCCCCGACGGTGTGCCCGTCGGAGAAGTCGATCCGCGGCCACGGGTCGCCCACCAGCAGCGTGACGTCCAGGATCTCCGGCCACGAGTAGCGGTGGGTGCGGACGGCGTTGACGACCGTGAGGCCCTTCTCGTCGGCCTCCACCCGCACCCGGCCCAGCAGATGCAGCACCCACGCCACCCCGCCCCCGAAGGCCACGATCGCCACCCGGTCGGCCAGCTGGAACGGCTGGGCGATGAAGATCGCCATCACCACCGCCCCCAGCACGATCAGCACGGCGAAGCCATAGGCGACGAACCGTCCCCGGCGAGGGCGCCAGGTGACGGGCAGGGGCGGAGGGGACACGGGCTCTGACACGAGGGAAACCTACCGTAGGTCAGCCGAGGTCTCTCAGGAGGAGTGCGGTCTCGAGCGCGGCGATGGCCGACTCGTAACCCTTGTCCTCCTTGCTCCCTGGCAGACCCGAGCGGTCGAGTGCCTGGTCCATGGTCTCGCACGTGAGCACGCCGTTGCCGACCGGCGTCTCCTCGTCCAGCGAGATCCGGGTCAGGCCCGACGTCACCGAGTCGCAGACGTAGTCGAAATGCGCGGTGTCGCCGCGGATGACCGCGCCCAGGGCCACCACCGCGTCACAGCGGCGGGCCAGCGCCTGGGCGACCACCGGGATCTCCAGCGAGCCAGGCACCCGCACCACCGTCGCCGTGGCGCCGCTGTCGTCGCACGCCTGCACGGCCCGCGACACCAGCTGGTCGGTGATCTTGGCGTGCCAGCTGGCCGCCACGACCCCCACCGTCAGCCCCGACGCGTCCGGCGCCGCGACGCCCGGCCGTCCTTCCCCACTCATGACGCCTCCGAGATGTCGTGGCCCAGGCGATCGCGCTTGGCCTTGAGGTAACGCTCGTTGTACGGGTTCATGGCCACGGGCATGGCCTCGCGGCCGAGGACCTTGATTCCGTAGCCGTCCATGCCCTTGAGCTTGGCCGGGTTGTTGGTGAGCAGCCGCACCGACTTGACGCCGAGGTCGGCCAGGATCTGCCCCGCGTTGGAGAACTCCCGCGCGTCCACCGGCAGCCCCAGCTCCACGTTGGCGTCCACGGTGTCGCTGCCGTTGTCCTGCAGGCTGTACGCCTTCAGCTTGGCCAGCAGCCCGATACCCCGGCCCTCGTGGCCGCGCAGGTAGACGATCACGCCGCGGCCCTCCTGCGCGACGGCCGCCATGGCGTGGTCGAGCTGCACCCCGCAGTCGCAGCGCAGCGAGCCGAACACGTCGCCGGTCAGGCATTCGGAGTGGGCTCTGACCAGGATGTTCTCGCCTCCGGCCAGGTCGCCGAGGACCAGCGCGACGTGCTCGCCGCCGTCGAGCGCGCTGGCGTAGCCGTACGCCCGCCACATCCCGTACGCGTTCGGCAGCCGCGTCTCGGCGACCCTGGTGACCATGCTCTCGGCCCGCCGGCGGTAGTCGACGAGCTGCTCGATGGAGACCAGGGCCAGGTCGTGCTCGTCGGCGAAGCGGCGCAGCTCGGGCAGCCTGGCCATGGTGCCGTCGTCGTTGACCACCTCGGCCAGCGCGCCGGCCGCCGACAGCCCGGCCAGCCTGGCCAGGTCCACGGCCGCCTCGGTGTGGCCGCGCCGGGCCAGCACGCCGCCCTCGTGGTAGCGCAGCGGGAAGATGTGCCCCGGGCGGACGAGCTCGTTGGGCTCGGTGGCCGAGTCGGCCAGCGTGCGGATCGTCCTGGCCCGGTCGGCCGCCGAGATGCCCGTCGTAACGCCGTCGCGGGCGTCCACGGTGATCGTGTACGCCGTGCGCATGCGCTCCTTGTTGTGGAAGACCATGAGCGGCAGGCCGAGCCGGTCGAGCTCCTTGCCCTCCATCGCCACGCAGATCATGCCGCTGGTGTGCCGGATCGTGAACGTGCACAGCTCCGGCGTGGCCTTGGCCGCGGCGAAGATGAGGTCGCCCTCGTTCTCCCGGTTCTCGTCGTCGACCACCACCACGGGCTTGCCGGCGCGCATGTCCTCGATGGCGCGCTCGATCGGGTCGAGCTTGATGTCGCTCATTGCGCCACCGCCAGGCCGAGGGAGGAGGTGCGGTATTCGCGCAGCCACTTCACGAACCCGATGATGACCAGGACGAAGAAGATGCCGTAGACGTAGCCGGAGACCACCAGGCCCGAGCTGAACGCCAGCGGCACCCCGACCAGGTCCACGGCCACCCACACCATCCAGAAGTCCACCAGCGCCCTGCCCTGCGCCCACGTGGCCACCGCGCTGCCGACGAAGATGTAGGCGTCGGCGGCCACCAGGAACGCGCCCTTCGGCAGCGGCTCGTGAGCGCCCCACGACAGGCCGGTGACGTAGAACAGCACCCCGACCACGGCCGTGCCCACCAGCATGACGCCGATCAGCAGCGACCGCTCCCGCCACTGGGCGGGGCGCACGGCCAGCTGCTTGCCGTCCTGGGTGCCGCGCCGCCACGCCCACCACCCGTACACCGCCAGGGCCGCGAACAGCGCCTGCTTGAGCGCGTTCCCGGTGATGTGGGCGTTGATCGAGGCGACGAACAGCAGCACCGAGCCGGTGAGCTGCACCGGCCACGTCCACATCGACTTGCGCATGGCCAGCAGGACCGTCGACAGGGCGGCGATGTTGCCCACCAGGTCGGTCCAGAGCACGTGCGTGCCGAATATCTCAAATCCGGCGTTGGCCCAGTTCACTGCCTGACCACCAGCCTTTCAACGTACTTCGCGATCACGTCGACCTCGATGTTCACCACGTCGCCCACCTGGCGTTCGCCCATGGTGGTGAGCTTCAGCGTGGTCGGGATGAGACTCACGCCGAAGCTGTCGTCGTCAACCGTCGTGACCGTCAGGCTGATTCCGTCGATCGCGATCGAGCCCTTCTCCGCCACGTAGCGGCTCAGCGCCTCGGACAGCGAGAACCGCAGGTCGTCCCAGTTCTCGCCGGGGTCGCGCGACAGCAGGACGGCGGTGCCGTCCACGTGGCCCTGCACGATGTGACCGCCGAGGCGCTGGTCGGCGCGTACGGCCCGCTCCAGGTTCACCGCCGAGCCCTCGGAGAGGTCGCCCAGGGAGCTGCGGTCGAGCGACTCCCTGATCACATCGACCGTGAAGACGTCGCCCTTGACCTCCACGACCGTGAGGCACACGCCGTTGACCGCGATCGAGTCACCATGCTTGGCGTCGGAGGTGACGACCGGGCCGCGCACCGACAGCAGAGCGCCACCGCCCGCCTGGTCGATGGCCACCACTTCGCCCTTCTCCTCAATGATTCCGGTGAACATCACTTCTCCCTGCCTGGTTGTGTGGTGGGCCGGGCAATCAGCCGTACATCCGGCCCGATGGGGGAAATTTCGTCAAATTTCAGGTGATGGAGCTCGCCGATCGTCCGCACCCCGGCCGCGCCGAGCGCGGCCCGCCCGGACCCCAGCAACGCCGGCGCCAGGTACGCCACCACGCGATCGACCAGCCCCTGCTCGACGAACGCGCCCGCCAGCGTCGGGCCGCCCTCCAGGAACACGCTCACGACCCCTCGCGCCGCCAGCTCGCGGAGCAGGGCGTGCAGGTCGAGACCGCCGCCGTCGTGGCGGGGCAGGCGCAGGAGGTCGGCCTTGAGGTCGGTGTCGACGTCGTCGGCCACGGCGACGAGGGTGGGGGCTTGGTCGTCGAGGACCCGGGCGTCCCGGGGCGTCCTGGCGGACGGATCGACCACGACCCGCAGCGGCCCCCGCACCACCGCCCCCGGCGAACCGGAACTGCCACCGGTCACGCCGAACCCGGCGTCCGAGACCAAGCTGCCGCCCCCGGCACCCCAACGCCCCACCCCGGCGCCCTCGCGCCCCGCGCCGTCAAGCCGTGCGCCGTCAAGCCGAGCGCCGTCAAGCCGAGCGCCGTCAAGCCGAGCGCCGTCAGGCCCTGCGCCATCGGGTCCTGTGCCCGGGACGTCGCGCACTCCAGGCACGTCACCACGCGCAACCGCTACCAGCCCTTCGTCACCCGCTCCCGCTCCAAGAACGTGGCCGCCCGCACCCGTACTGCCGCGCACTCCGGGTGTGTCGCGGCCGGGGACCGTGGGGCGGGCGTCGTGCGCGGAGCCCGAACGGGCCATGAGGCCAGGGTTGTGCGCGGAGCCCGGGCGGGCCACGAGGCCGGGGTTGTACGCAGAGCCCGGGCGGGCCGTGAGGTGGGGGTCGTCTGCCAGCACCGTGCCGATGCCGGCCACGATCGCGTCGGAGGCCGCCCGGAGCCGGTGCACGTCGGCCCTGGCCTCCGGCGAGGTGATCCACTTGCTGGTGCCGTCCTCGGCCGCCGACCTGCCGTCCAGCGTCGCGGCGAACTTCCAGGTCACGTGGGGTCGCCCGAGCCGCGCGTACGTCAGCCACTCCTCGTTGACCCGCTCCGCGGCCTCGGTGAGGACCCCGGACGTGACGGCGACGCCGTGGGCCCGCAGCCGCGCCGCACCGCCCGCCGCCTTCGGGTTGGGGTCGGGCACCGCGATCACCACGCGCGCCACCCCGGCCTCCAGCAGGGCACGGCTGCACGGCCCCGTCCGGCCGGTGTGGTCGCAGGGCTCGAGCGTCACGTAGGCGGTGCCGCCCCTGGCCCGCTCGCCGGCCTGCGCGAGCGCGACCACCTCGGCGTGCGGCCCGCCCGCGTACGCGTGGAAGCCCTCGCCCGCGACCCGCCCGTCGGCGTCGAGCACGACGCAGCCGACCACGGGGTTGGGGCTGGTGGTGCCATGTCCGTGTCCGGCCAGCTCGACGGCGCGCGCCATGTGGGCGGCGTCCTGCGCGGGTATCTCCACCCCGGGTCTCCTACTCGCCAGTAGCTCTAAGCCACGGCGGGCCCCGGGGGATTCGCCATGATGCACAGATGCACCACGGCAGGCGCCCGGCTGGGACACCGGACACCTCGCGCGCTTCCTCCCATCCGGACTTTAACCGTCGGTCCCGGAATTTCACCGAGTCAACCGGCCGATGGCATCGGCCGGGTCGCGGACTGTCACCGCCGGTTCGGACTTTCACCGACCCCGGAGCACGCTAGCTCTCTTTCGCTACCAGTTTGCCATGCCCCGAACCGAGCATGCGACCGCCCCTCCCAACTTGACCAAGCGCTCGCTTCAGGCGGCCATCAGCCGGTGCGCGCGACGGGCCGCCGGGCTGTAGCGGACATGCCCCGGGACCAGGCCGATCCCGGTGTGCAGGGTGCGCAGCGTCGCCGTGGCCCACAGGTCGCCGACCGGCGTGGCGGGCAGCCCGTACAGCCGTCTCGCCCAGCGCGGCAGCGTGGCGAACGCGAGAAGCGTCAGCGCCGGCATCGCGGGCTTGAGCGGGGTCAGCAGGCGCGGGAGCGGGGCGTTGAGCGACATGCGCAGCGGGTGGGCGGCCTCGGGGACGAAGCGCAGCCCCGGGCGTTCGGCGTCGATGTAGTCGCGCAGCTCGGCGACCGAGCCGGGCACGTCGTCGGGCGCCAGCCCGACCACCTCGGCCGCCCGCTGCCACTCCGCCACGAACGTGTCCGCCTCGTCGTCCGTCAGCCGCACTCCGGCGCGGCGGGCGACCGACAGGTACGAGTCCACCTCGCCCACGTGCACCCAGCGCAGCGCGTCGGGGTCGTCGAGGTGGAAGGTGACGCCGGTGTCGGGGTCGTGGGCGGTCAGCTTGGCGTGGATCTTGCGTACGCGGCGGCCGGCGCGCTCGACCTCGGCGTGCGTTCCGTAGGTGCGTACGCGTACGAACTCGGTGGTCCGGACGAACCGCGACCACGCCTCCTGCGGATCCATGAGCGCGGAGTTCTGCAGCACGCCGCGCATCGCCCTCGGATGCAGCCCCTGCATCAGCAACGCGCGGATGCCGCCCACCAGCAGGATCGGCTCGCCCATCACCCGCCACGTCACCGAACGGGGCCCAAAGATCCCATGGTCACCCATAAGTGAATAGTTACCCAGGTGATGGGGGGTTCATGTCAGGAAATGGCGTGATTGGCGGCGGCTCTGAGGGCGTCGATGGCGGCCACCGGATCGGAGGCCCCGTAGACGGCGCTGCCCGCCACGAACACGTCGGCCCCCGCCTCGGCGCAGCGCTCGATGGTGCCCGCGTCGACTCCCCCGTCGACCTGCAGCCAGACCCGCCCGCCGTGCCGCCCGATGAGCTCACGCGCCCGCCGGACCTTCGGCAGCACGACGTCGAGGAACTTCTGCCCGCCGAACCCCGGCTCCACGGTCATCAGCAGCAGCATGTCGACCTCGCCGAGCAGGTCTTCGTACGGCTCCACGGCCGTGGCGGGGTTGAGCGCGAGGCCGGCCCTGGCGCCGAGGGAGCGGATCTCCCGCAGCGTACGGATCGGCGCCTTGGCCGCCTCCGCGTGAATGGTGACGCTGCCCGCCCCGGCCTCCGCGTACTGCGGCGCCCAGCGGTCGGGGTCGGCGATCATGAGATGGCAGTCGAGCGGGGTGTCGGTCGCCTTGCGCAGCGCCTCCACCACGGGCAGCCCAAGGGTCAGGTTGGGCACGAAGTGGTAGTCCATGACGTCGACGTGCAGCCAGTCGGCGTTGGGCACGGCGGCGGCCTCGTCGGCGAGCCTGGCGAAGTCGGCGGCGAGGATGCTGGGCGAGATCTGTACGGCCATGATTCCCCAAGTCTAGTGATGATCCCGCCGCCGCATCGCCCGGGACGATTCGTGAACGGGCTGCGGCTGCTTCGCCCGGTCCATCAGCCCGAGCCGGATGAACAGCACGGGCGCGCCCACCTGCACCCAGAGTGCCAGCAGCGCGTACCCCGCGTACGTCGCCGCCGCCGTCTGGGGCAGCGCTTCGCGCTCGGCGTACCAGATGAGCACCGCCACCACCGTGCCGAGCGCCCAGCGGGCGGCACGCACGCCGAGCGGCCCGCCCGCGTCGAACCAGCCCAGCCGGTACATGACCGATGTCCCGGCCAGCGTGCCGAGCAGCACGCCCGACATGGTGACGATCGTGTCCAGGCTCTCCGGATCGATCGCGCCCGCCGAGCTCCAGCTCTGCGGCGGGGCCCAGCCGGCGTACGGTGCGTTGGCCAGCGCGGCGACCCCGAGCAGCGCGCCGGACAGCGCCACGGAGGCGGCGAGCTGCACCCACAGGGCCTGCCGCCGCCACCAGGCCAGCGCGGGCCGCTCCAGCCTGCTCACCAGCCACAGCACGGCCGCCCCGAGCAACACACCGGCCACCACGTCGGAGATGAAGTGCACCCCCAGGTACACCCGGCTCAGGCACACCAGCCCGACGAGCACCCCCGCCGCCCACCACGCCCACGGCCTGCCCACCGCCACCGCCAGCCGCCCCAGGGCGGCGGTGCCGATCTGGGCATGCCCGGACGGGAGCCCGAAGGCTCCCTCGATGGAGAACGGGTGGATCCTCGCGTCGATCCAGTACGGCCTGGGCTGGTGGGCGGCGAACTTGCCGATCGCGTTCGTGGCGGCGGCCAGCAGGACGACGAAACCGAGACGCAGGCCGAGCGCCGGATTGACGCACCAGTAGAGGAGGGGCAGGCAGAGCAGGAAGAACGTGTCCGTGCCGAACACCGACACCAGCTCCAGCACGGGACGGACGGCATCGGGCCACCCCTGGAGCCAGACGATCGGCTCCAGCTCCGCCAGGTGAAGGTCATCCAGAAAGTCCACGCCGTCGATCGGACCACATGCACCGCCCCAAGTGCGACCCCGACCCAGACCAGACGCAGAACCAGAATCAGACCCAGAACCACGATCACGCCCAAGAGCACCGTCAGGCGGCCAGGCCCGCAATTCAAGCCAGGACCGCAGACCGCGATCAGGCCCCGCAGGCTCCCACGCCCCGCCGGCCCAGCGTCAGGGGCGTTTGCGGAGCAAGGCCAGGAACATGGCGTCGGTGCCGTGCCGGTGCGGCCAGAACTGGGCGTGCGGCCCGTCGCCGAGCTCGTCCACCTCGGGCAGGTAGTCGCGGGCATCGAGTTGCTCGAGGTCGTTCCTGCGCGCCATCAGATCGCCGACCACCACCCGCGTCTCGGCCAGGTGCGGAGAGCACGTGACGTAGGCCACGACGCCGCCGGGGCGCACGGCGTCCAGCGCTGTGTCGAGCAGGCGCCGCTGCAGCTTGCCCAGCTCGGCGATCCCGGCCGGATCGCGCCGCCAGCGCGCCTCGGGCCGCCGCCGCAGCGCGCCGAGCCCGGTGCAGGGCGCGTCGAGCATGACCCGGTCGAACACGCCCGGCCGCCAGGCAGGCTCGGTCCCGTCCACGGTGACCACCGACGCGTCCCTGGTGGTCTCCCAGACCAGCCGCGCCCGGTGATACTGAACGTCGGCGGCCACCAACCGCGCCCCACCCGGAAAAGCGTCGACAGCGGAAGCCCTCGCCGCTCCTTCCGGCGGTGCGGGCTCGGCGGTGCGGCGGCCGGCTTCGTGGTCAAGCGCGGCCAGGTCACCATGGACGGCGATGGCGTCCAGGAGCCCCGCCTTGCCGCCGGGCCCCGCGCACATGTCCAGCCACAGCTCGTCACCGTCCCCGTCGACCGGCACGCGGGTCAGGGCGAGCGCCACCAGTTGGCTGGCCTCGTCCTGAACGGCGGCACGTGTCTCGGCCACCGCCTCGATCTGCCCGGGATCGCCTTCGCGCAGGTATGCCGCGTACGGCGAGTAGCGGCCCGGCATGGCCCCCGAGTCCTCGAGCTCCTCCACCGAGCTGCGTCCCGGCCGCGCGACCAGCGTGACCAGCGGGCGGGCGTTGTCGGCGTCGAGCAGGTCGGCCAGCTCGCCCGGCCCGCCCAGGGCGTCGCGGAAGGCGGAGACGATCCACCGGGGGTGACCGTAGGCGACGGCGAGGTGCCCGACGGGGTCGTCGGCCGGGTCGGGCGCGACGATGGGCACCCATTCCTCGAGCGTCCTGGAGCCGATCTTGCGCAGCACCGCGTTGACGAACTTGGCGGCACCGGCACCGATGCGCAGGCGTACGAGATCGACGGTGGTGCCGACGGCCGCGTGCGGGGGCACGCGCATGCGCAGAAGCTGGTGGGCGCCGAGCCGCAGGGCGTCGCGCACGTCCGGGTCGGGCGCGCGGTCGCTGCACATCTCGATGATGGCGTCGTAGGTCCCGAGCCCGCGCAGCGTCCCGTACGCGAGCTCGGTCGCGAGCGCGGCATCGCGCCCCTTGATGCCACGCTCACGAAGGAGGCGCGGCAGAAGCAGGTTGGCGTACGCGTCGCGCTCGTCCACCGCCCGCACGACGTCGAAGGCCGCGTTGCGCGCGGGATCCCGCGCCGGTTTCCGCGGCCTCGGAGCACGGCCCTCGCCGCCTCTGCCGTTGGCCCCCTGGTGCCCCCTGGTCTTCATCCCCTCAAACTTTCACTCACGCCTTGGGTGGCAACCTGTCGAGCACATGACCGAGGAGCGCCTTGACGTCGACCATGCCGGTCTTGAGCTCGCTGACATCCGACTTCAGCTCCCTGACATCGGTCTTGAGCTCGCTGACATCTGTCTTGAGCACCGCGACGTCCGTCTTGAGCACCGCGACGTCCGTCTTGAGCTCGGCCACGTCGCCTTCGAGGACCGCGACCCGGCTGTCCAGGCCGTCGAATCGGCCGCTCAGGCCGTCGAACTTCTGACCGAGCTGCACGGTGAGCCCGAGAGCCTTGTCGGCCTTCTGCTCGATCCGGTCGACCTTGCCCTCCACCTTCGCCAGGCGGCGATCCATCCGCCGCACGTCGCCCTTGATGCCGCGACACTCGTCGCGCACATCGCAGAGCGTCAGCATGTAGGCGTCCTGGTCCTGGCGGAGGCTGTCCATCCGCTTCGAAAGAGCGAGCGCTTCGCTACTGGTGAGAGTCATGACGTCGATATTACTGTCCGAAACAAGATCAACACGCTCAGTCACTTGAAGGCCTCTTTACCCTCTGGGCGAACCCCGCGAGCCCACTCCCCGGCCCCCATCAACCGCTTGCCCTGCGGCTGCACCTCGCCCAGCTCCACCGCGTCGGTGGCCGTCCCGACCAGCACCGTCGTCTTCGTGGTGGCGATCTCCCCGGGTGCCAGGCGCTCACCCGGGACCATCCGCACCGGCCCCACCTTCACCCGCTGCCCCCGGAAGTCGGTCCAGGCCCCGGGGCCGGGCGTGCAGGCCCGGATCAGCCGGTCGACGTGCAGGGCGGGCTTGGTCCAGTCGACGCGGGCGTCCGCGACGGAGATCTTGGGGGCGATGGTGATGCCGTCGGCCGGTTGCGGCCGGGCCTCCAGGGTGCCGTCCTCGACACCGTCGAGGGTGGCGGCCAGCAGCCCGGCCCCCGAGATCGACAGCCGCTCCAGCAGCGATCCGCTCGTGTCGGAGGTGTGGATCTCCTCCGTCACCACGCCGTAGACGGGCCCGGCGTCCAACTCCTTGACGATCTGGAACGTCGTCGCCCCGCCGATCTCGTCGCCGTGCAGGATCGCGTGCTGGACGGGGGCGGCCCCGCGCCAGGCGGGCAGGATGGAGAAGTGCAGGTTGATCCAGCCGTGCCGAGGCACGTCGAGGGCCGACTGCGGCAGCAGCGCACCGTAGGCCACCACCGGGCAGCAGTCGGGCTCCAGGGCGCGCAGCCGGTCGAGGAACTCCGGTTCGCCGGCCTTCTGCGGGCGCAGCACCTCGATGCCCGCCTCCTCCGCGAGCGCGGCCACCGGCGACGGGTGGACCTTGCGGCCCCGGCCGGACTGGGCGTCGGGACGGGTGACGACCGCCACGACGTCGTGCCGGGGGGAGTCGATCAGGGTGCGCAGCGACGGCAGAGCCGTCTCGGGTGTGCCCGCGAAGACCAGACGCATGCTCTCAGAGTGCCTTTCCACCGGTGGCGTGGGGCGAGACCTTGAACACGGGGGCGGCCAGGCCGCTCCACTCCGCCTCGCGCACGGCCTTCATGGCCAGCTTGCGCTGCTTGGGGTCCATCCGGTCGATGAACAGGACGCCGTCGAGGTGGTCGGTCTCGTGCTGGAAGCACCGGGCCATGAGGTCGGTGCCCTCCAGCGTGACCGGCTCGCCGTACATGTCGAAGCCCTTGGCCACGGCGCGGACGGCGCGCGGCGTCGGGAAGGACAGGCCGGGGAAGGACAGGCAGCCCTCCTCGCCCTCCTCGTCTAGCTCCGGCGAGAGGTCGAGGTCGGGGTTGATCAGGTGGCCGAGCTGGTCGTCCACGTAGTAGGTGAACACCCGCAGCCCGACGCCGATCTGCGGGGCCGCCAGGCCCGCGCCCGGGGCGTCCATCATCGTGTCGGTGAGGTCTTTGACCAGTTTGCGGAGCTCCTTGTCGAAGTCGACGACCGGGGCCGCCGGGGTGCGCAGCACCGGGTCTCCGAACAGCCGGATCGACTGGATCGCCAAGGGGGTCACTCCGTTTCTCAAGCGTGGATCAGTCAAGTTTAGTGTAGGTAGGGACCCCTCCATCGGCTCGTCAGCGGCCCGTCAGCGGCCGTGACCCGCCGTGTGCGGTCGCGCGTGCTCCAGCGAGCGGGCCTTCATCGCGGCCTTGCGCGCCGCCTTGACCACGGCCTGGTCGTCGTGGGCGGTGGCGAGCATGTCGAGCACGGCGATCGTGTCGGGGTGGCCGACCGCGGGCATCTCCCCGACCAGCTTGATCAGGTCTTCGCCCGGCTCCGGCGTGTCGAGCCGGCCGGCGGCGGCGCCCGACAGGTGCATGAGCGCGGCCAGGGAGTCGACCGCGATCCAGGTGTGGTCCTCGGGGCTGAGCGTCGGGGCCTGGAGGTCGCGGATGTGCAGCCAGGAGGCGGCGTAGCGGCGCATGAGCGGGTCGTCGAGGGCCTGCCTGACGGGGGCCTCGGCCTCCGGGCCCAGCTCCTCCAGGATCGCGCCCACCGCGCCGCGCTGGCCGGCCGTGCCGGACGCGGCGATCTCGATCAGGTCGCGGGCGGCCGACTCGGGCGAGCGGCGCTCCAGCCACCCGGCCACGGCGCTCTGCGTGGCGGCGCCCTTGACCAGCGCCTCCACCAGCTCGGCCGCGGACAGGTCGGCGAACACCTCCACCTCCGCGGTGGTCGGCGCGTCGTGGCCCTCGCGCAGCAGGTCGCGGCGGACGGCCCAGACGCCGAGCGGGGTGAGCGCGGTGCGACCCGCGGCGGTCTGCTCGACCAGGCCGCAGTAGGTCAGCAGCGACAGCGCCTCGAGGAGCTCGGCGGGCAGCGCGGCGGCGATCTTGCGCATCTCGACGGGGCCGGGGGCGCAGGCGACCTCGTGGGACTGGAGGATGCCGCGGGCGAGGTTGGCGGTGGCGACGCCCGAACGTACGGAATAGATCGTGGCCAGCATCTCGGCCAGGTGGCCGTCCACCACGGCCGAGCCGGTCAGCCCCTCGTCGGCGCGGTCGAGCACGTCCATGACCACGCCGTCCCAGAACTCCAGCGTGGCCTCGACCGTGAGCCGCATCGACAGCGGCCCCCGGGAGGCCCGGCCGCCGAGGATCTGCAACAGCCCGGTGTTGACGGCGACGATCCAGATCAGGCGGAGCCGGGCGGCGGGCAGGCCGAGCTCCTCGGCCGCCGCCGCGGCGTCGGCGTCCGCCAGGTGTCCCTGAGGGGTCACCTGGCGGTTGCCCGTCCAGGTGCTGAGCCTGATGGCGTCGGCCACGAGAGGCACGGCGGGCACCGCCCTGGCGAGCTCCGCGTCGGGCGCCAGCAGGACCGGTGGGAACGTCAGCGCCTCATGCTCCACGGGAGTCTCCTCAGGGGGCCGTGGCGGCACGGCGGCCTGCTCATCGATCAGCTTGCGCAGCTCGGCGAGGTCGAAGACATTGTTTGCCACCCACGAAACTTACTGCACAGCGGTCACAGGAGCGTACTCAACGGATGGCTCGGGACCGGGCTTTGAACGCGGCCTTGCGCGCCGCCTTGGCCACCGTGCCGTCGGTGATGGAGCGTCCGAGCAGTTCGAGAACCTCGACCACGTCGGGGTGGTCGACCCGCCACATCTCCTCGATCATGTGGGCGGTCGGACCGGAGGCGGCCATGTTCTCGGCGAAGATCTCGGGGTCCTCCTCGGCCGCGGGCATGGCCAGGGCCAGCATGTCGACGCTGACCCAGAGCAGCTCGTCCTGGGTGAGCGGCGGCGCGGGCAGCCTCCTGGCGGCCAGCCAGTGGATGGCGTGCGGCCGCAGCTCGTCGTCCTCGAGGTAGGCGCGCACCTCGGGCTCGGCCTCGGCGCCGAGCCGGTCGACGATGGTGATGGCGATGCCACGGGCCACGGCGGGCGCGCCGGAGGCGGCGGCCAGCAGCTCGGCGGCGGCCTCGCCGGGCCCCCGGCCGGCCAGCCAGCGGCTGATGTCGTCCTCGGCGAGCTCGGTCGGCACGCCTTCGAGCAGTCCCTCGATGAGCCCGCGCGCGTCGCCCTCGGCCAGGTCGGGGGCCTGGGGGGCGTCGACGCCCAGGGAGAGGTAGTGCTCGCGCAGCGCCCAGACGGCGGGCGGCGTGAGCTCCGCGGTGTCGCCGGTGACCCGGATCATGCCGCACCACTCCAGCCGCCCGAGCACGTCGACCAGGTCGATCTCGCCGTCGCCGGCGATCTCGCCGAGGTATTCGGCGATCACGGTGACGGGCACCCGCACCTGGAGGCGGTAGAGCATGTCGAACAGGTCGTAGAGGCCCTCGTCGAGCTCCGCGGAGCCGGTGATCGTGCCGCCGGTGTCCTCCTCGATCACGTGGGCCACGCGTGCCGCCCAGGCGGCCAGCGGGTCCTCCTCGCCGGGCAGCGGCTGCTCGGCCAGCATCGGCACGCTCTTCAGCGCGGCGCGCAGGTCGTCGGGCGCGGCCAGCCGTACGGCGGGCAGCGGGGTGCACCCGGGACAGTCGCAGGGCGCCTCGCCCAGGTCGGGCAGCTCGCCGGAGGGGATGGCGATCGACTGCTCGAGCGACTCGGGGCCGATGGAGCTGAACAGGCTCTTGGCCATGCCGAAGTTCGCCGGGTCGGCTAGGGCCTCGGGCATGCGGACCGCGATGTCGTCGAGCCGCTCGCGCATCCGCGTCACCGTGCCCTGGCTCACCCGGCCCGCCTCGCTGAGGTAGTCGACGAACGTGCGGGCGGCGGCGACGGTCTCCGGCGCGCTCTCCGGAGGGGCGATGACCTTGCGCGGGTAGATGGACAGCAGCAGCTCGTCGAAGGTCTCCGGAGTGAAATCACCCAGTTCGTTGACGTTGAGGTAGTCGCTGGCGTAGTCGCAGAGCAGGCGGACCTCGTCCGCGTCCACCTCGACTTCCCGCGCGCGGCCCCAGGCACGCAGGTCGTCGATGGCCCGGTTCACCCATTCGATCGACACAGGGGCACGCTAACGGCTGGCCCACGGATGAGCGAATCGGGGAAACGGTCTAAATCAGGTCGAGAGGGTCGACACTCACCCTCACGACATCTGGCGTCTTACGCGCCGCACGCACCCCACTGGCACCTTTGAGCGCGGCGGCCAGCGCCGCGCCGCCGGCCCGGCGTACCCGGATCATGGCGCGTTCCTGACCCGACTCGTCCACCGGCACGGGGCCGAGCACCTGGGCGTCGGGCGGGAGGCGTACCTCGTCGAGCATCTGCCTGACCGCGCTCGCGGCGCCGGTCAGCGTCGCCATCCGCACCGCGGGCGGGAACCCCAGCTCGGCGCGGTCGCCGAGCTCGCGCTCCGCGTGGGTGATCGGGTCCCACCTGAGCAGGGCCTGTACGGGGGGCAGCGCGGCGTCACCGAGCACCACCAGCTCGGCGGCGGGGCGGAGGAGGGCGGCGGCGTTCATCCACCGGCGTACCGTCTCCTCGGCCGCCCGCAGGTCCGCCCGGCCGAGCAGGGCCCACCCGTCCAGCAGCACGGCCGCCGCGTAGCCGCCCTCCGCCACCGGCTCGGCGCCCGGCGTGGCGACGACCAGCGCGCGGGTGGCGGGCACGGTGGCCAGGACGCCGTCGCGGCCGGAGGTGCGCACCTGGGTGGCGGGGAAGGCGCGGCCGAGCTCCTCCGCCGTACGCCTGGCGCCCGTGACGACCGCGCGCAGCCGGGGGCTGCCGCAGGACGGGCACCGCCAGCCGGCGTCCACCCGGCCGCACCAGCGGCAGTAGGGGGCCGCGTGGCCGCCCCTGAGCGCGAGCGGCCCGTGGCACAGCAGCCGGCTCTCGTCCTGGCCGCTCAGCTGGACCTCGGCCTGGCCGTCCGCCTCCGGGACCCGGGGGGCCGTCCGGGTGGGCGGCAGGACACAGCGGGCGGGGGTGCGGCAGTGCCCGCAGGCCAGGGCGGGCAGGTAGCCGCGCCTGGGCACCTGCACCAGCACCGGGCCGCTCTCCAGCCCGTGGCGCAGGGCCCGCCAGGCGATGCTGGGCAGGCGGGCCTGCCGGGCGGCCTGGTCCTTGGCCAGCTCGGCGTCCTCGCCGGCGGGGTGTACGCGGGGGGCCAGGCTCCTGATCGTCGTGCGGGCGGCCACGATGGGCCTGGCCCACCGGGTGGCGACGAGCTGGGTGGCCTCGGCGGTACGCGCGTAGCCGCCGATCAGCATCCCCGCGCCGGTCCGGTGGGCCCGCAACCCGAGCACCTCGCGGGCGTGCGGGTAGGGGGCCAGGCGCTCGGCGTGCAGGTCGTCTCCGTCGTCCCAGATGGCCACCAGGCCGAGCCCGGAGACGGGGGCGAACATGGCGGCCCTGGTGCCGACAACGGCGCGCACCTGGCCTCTCAGCACCTTCAGCCACCGTCTGTACCGCTCCGCCGGGCCCAGGTCCGCCGTGAGCGCCACGTGCCTGCCGGGGCCGAGCAGCCGCCCGAACGCGGCGTCGGCCAGCGCGACGTCCTTGCCGTCGGGGACCACGACCACCGCTCCCCTGCCGCCGTCCAGCGTGGCGCGCACCGCCTCGGCCATGGCGTCCGCCCAACCGCCGCCGCCGGGCAGCGCCGACCACACGGCCCGGGGCGCGCGGCCGGCGCGCAGGGCGTCGAGGAAGGAAGGGCCGGTCGGGTACGCCGCCCAGGCGCTCGTGGCCGGTTCGGCAGGTTCGCCCGGCGGGTCCTCCTTGGGCGGCTCCGCCTCGGCCTTGGCGTGGCGGGGCGGGACGGCGAGGCGCAGCACGTCGGCCAGGGTGCCGGCGTAGCGGTCGGCGACCGCCCTGGCCAGGCCCACGATCTCCGGGGTCAGCACCTGCTCGGGCGACACCACGCGTTCGAGCGGGGTGAGCTTGCCCTCGTGGTCGCTCCCGGCCGCCCGCTCCAGCAGGAACCCGTCGACGAGCTTGCCCGCGAAGCGCACCCGCACGCGCACGCCCGGCTCGGCCGTCTCGTGCAGGGCGGCCGGGACCAGGTAGTCGAAGAGGCGGTCGAGGTGCGGCAGCGGGCTGTCCACGGCCACCCGCGCCACCGGATCGTCGGGGGCGGGGACGACGGCGCCCTTGGTGTCCTTCGACGACGTCGCGGGCCGCACGGCTTCGAGCGGCAGGAGGGCGTCGTCGGAGGAGTCGGTCACGCATAACGTCTACCAGACCCCCACGCCCGGCCACGCCCGCTGCCCGAGAGCCGCGCACCCGGCCTCCGGGCACCACACCCTCGGATCCGGAGTGCGGGCGTCACGGGACGGCACGCCTCCCGGCCGGGCCCGCTTTCCGCACGTCACCACGCCCGCCCCGCTGAGGTCCGTGGAGAGGGGCGGCCCGTGGGAGGGGACGGCGAGGTGGCGGGAGCGGCGGTGCACCGACCGGGCGCCGCCACGGCTTTCCAGCAGGGCGTCACCGCGGACACCCGCGAAGGCCATCCCCGGGGAACGCCGAAGCCGGCGCCGCCGCTCAGGTGGAGCATGGCGGCACCGGGCAGGTGAGCTCCCGGACCGGCCAGGTCGGGCCGGTCCGGGGGGAGCCGTCAGAGGCCGGCGGCGGTCCTGAGGGCCTCGGCGCGGTCGGTGGACTCCCAGGAGAAGCCCTCGCGGCCGAAGTGCCCGTAGGCGGCGGTCTCCGAGTAGATCGGGCGCAGCAGGTCGAGGTCGCGGATGATCGCGGCCGGGCGCAGGTCGAACACCTGCAGCACGGCGTCCTGGATCTTCTCCACCGCCAGCTTCTCGGTGCCGAAGCACTCCACGAACAGGCCGACCGGCTGGGCCTTGCCGATCGCGTACGCCACCTGGACCTCGCACCGGTCGGCGAGCCCGGCGGCGACGACGTTCTTGGCGACCCAGCGCATCGCGTAGGCGGCCGAGCGGTCGACCTTGGACGGGTCCTTGCCGGAGAAGGCGCCGCCACCGTGGCGGGCCATGCCGCCGTAGGTGTCGATGATGATCTTGCGGCCGGTGAGGCCGGCATCGCCCATCGGGCCGCCGATCTCGAAGCGGCCGGTCGGGTTGACCAGCAGGCGGTAGCCCTCGGTGTCGAGGTCGGGGTCGAGCTCCGCGAGCACGGGGTCGACCACGTGCTCCTTGATGTCGGGCGCCAGCATCTCCTTGAGGTCGATCTCGGCCGCGTGCTGCGTGGAGACGACCACGGTGTCGAGGCGGACGGGCGTGTCGCCGTCGTATTCGATCGTGACCTGCGTCTTGCCGTCGGGGCGGAGGTAGGGGACCTTGCCGGTCTTGCGCACCTCGGCCAGGCGCTGGGCCAGGCGGTGGGCCAGCGTGATCGGCAGCGGCATCAGCTCGGGGGTCTCGCGGCAGGCGTAGCCGAACATGAGGCCCTGGTCGCCGGCGCCCTGGCGGTCGAGCTCGTCGGCGTCGCCGCCGATGCGGTGCTCGTAGGCGTCGTCGACACCCTGGGCGATGTCGGGCGACTGCGCGCCGATGGACACCGACACGCCGCAGGAGGCGCCGTCGAAGCCCTTGTGGGAGGCGTCGTAGCCGATCTCCAGGATCTTCTCCCGGATGACGCCGGGGATGTCGACGTAGGTCTCGGTCGTGACCTCGCCTGCGACGTGGACCTGGCCGGTAGTGATCAGCGTCTCGACGGCGACCCGGCTCTTGGGGTCGTCCTTGAGCATGGCGTCGAGAATCGCGTCACTGATCTGGTCGGCGATCTTGTCCGGGTGGCCCTCGGTGACCGACTCGGAGGTGAACAGGCGACGTGACAACTCAGTGGCTCCTCATGCAGCGGCTGCTGACGTATGTAAGGCCCGGGGCAGATGGGCATGCCTGGGCCTCGCCGAAGTCTAGCCCTACCCGGTGCCCGGTCGCGAAACCGTCCACCATCTGGCTCCCATCACAGATCGGGCAGGGGGTCGGGTGGCAGCGTCTCCGGCGCGAAGATCTCCGCGTCGGCGGCCGACACCACCGCGGCGTACTCCTCATCGAACTCGAACACCATCGAGCCGAGCTCGAGTACGTGTCCAGTCAGGATGGGGCCGAGCCTGGTGTCGCGCGGGAACTCGGCGAACACCGACACCGGCCGATCGATCCTGAGCGTCCTGGTGGCCAGCACGGAAATGGCCGAGTCGGTGACGACGATCAGGAAGTTCCCCGTACCGGCCGGCCCCGCGGAGAACGCGGGGAAGACGTACTGGATCTCCCCTTGGTCGCCGAGCAATGTTCTACAACGATCCCTGACAGCAGAACCCACCGGCATTCCATCCCCCTTTGCCCCAAGTATCCGCAGGCGTCCGGGGGTGTTGCAACAGGTGATCGAGTAATTGGCTCTGCACGCTTTGTACGCGATACGGGTAGCGCGTCCCCTAAATGACCGTTTCGGGGGAATCAGTGGAGGCGGGCGGCCACCAGGTCCCACACGGCGTCGGCCAGGTCCTCCTTGGGCCCGAACGGCACCTCCACCGGCTCGCCGCCCGCCACCAGCACGGTGGCCGCGTTGCCGGGGGTGCCGAACGCCAGCCCGTCCCCCACCTGGTTGACGACCAGCAGGTCGCAGCCCTTGCGCGCGAGCTTGGCCTGCCCGTTGGCGAGCACGTCGTGCGTCTCGGCCGCGAACCCGACGATCACCTGGGCCCGCGCCCCGCCGACGGCGCCGGCCGATCCGGCACGGCGGCGCTCGCCCAGCTCGGCGAGAATGTCGGGGTTCTTGGTCAGCCGAATGGCCTCGGGCTCGCCGTCCGTCTTCTTGATCTTGGCGTCATGGCGTGTCGCGGGCCGGAAGTCGGCCACGGCCGCGGCCATGACCACCACGTCGGCGCCGGCCGAGGCGGCCAGCACGGCCTCGCGCAGCTCGGCCGTGGACTCCACCCGCACCACCGTGGAACCGGCGGGGTCGGGGAGGGTGACGTTGGCGGCGAGCACCGTCACCTCGGCGCCGCGGGCGGCGGCCGTGCGGGCCAGGGCGTAGCCCTGCAGCCCGGAGGAGCGGTTGCCGATGTAGCGGACGGGGTCGATGGCCTCGCGGGTGCCCCCGGCGGAGACCACGACCTTGCGCCCGGCCAGGTCGCGGGGCCGGCCGCGCGACACGCGCAGGCAGACCTGGAAGATCTCGGCGGGGTCGGGCAGCCGCCCGGGGCCGGTGTCGGCGCCCGTGAGCCGGCCCACCGCCGGGTCGATCACGACGGCTCCCCGCTCGCGCAGCGTCGCGACATTGGCGCGGGTGGCGGGGTGCTGCCACATCTCGGTGTGCATCGCGGGCGCGAACACGACCGGGCACGTGGCCGTCAGCAGCGTGTTGGTGAGCAGATCGCCCGCCATGCCGTGCGCCGCCCTGGCGAGCACGTCGGCGGTCGCCGGTGCCACCACGACGAGGTCGGCGCTCTTGCCGATCCGTACGTGGGGCACCTCGTGAACGTCGTCCCACACCTCCGCCGACACGGGGTTGCCCGACAGGGCGGCCCAGGTGGGCGCGCCCACGAACTTCAGGGCCTCGCGGGTCGGGACGACCCGCACCTCGTGGCCGGACTCGGTGAAAAGGCGCAACAGCTCACACGCCTTGTACGCGGCGATGCCGCCGCTGACGCCCAGGACGACCTTCATCGAAGGGGTCAGACCGCGCCTTCGATGGGCTCGGCGTTGAGCAGGCCCTCGGAGACCTCGCGCAGCGCGATGGACAGTGGCTTCTCCTGAGCATGCGTCTCGACCAGTGGCCCGACGTATTCCAGCAGGCCCTCGCCGAGCTGGGAGTAGTAGGCGTTGATCTGGCGGGCGCGCTTGGCACCCATGATCACCAGGGAGTATTTGCTGTCGACGATGTCGAGCAGCGCGTCGATCGGCGGGTTGGTGATGCCCTCCGCGGCCGGGGTGGTGCCTGCCACGATTGTCAGACCTCTCGGTTGGTGGTTGTCGTGACCCCCTGAGGGTCAGTCATCAAGGCTATCAGCCGATGGCACACGTCTTGGACGCTCGTGTTCACCAGGGTGAGGTCGAACTCGCCCTCGGCGGCCATCTCGATCCGTCCGGCCTCCAGCCGGCGCGCGATGACCTCCTCCGGCTCGGTGCCGCGCCCGCGCAGCCGCTTCTCCAGCTCCTCCCACGTGGGCGGGGCCAGGAAGATCAGCAGCGCCTCCGGCATGCTCCGGCGTACCTGCCTGGCTCCCTCGAGGTCGATCTCGAGCAGGGTCGGCACGCCGTCGGCGAGCTTCTTCAGCACCGGCTCGCGCGGCGTGCCGTAGCGGTTGCCCGCGAACTCCGCCCACTCGAGCAGCTCGCCCGCCTCCACGAGGCGGTCGAACTCCTCTCCGTCGACGAAGAAGTAGTGGACCCCGTTGACCTCACCGGGCCGGGGCCTCCTGGTTGTCACCGAGACCGACAGCCACACCTCTGGGTGTGCCCGCCGGAGCTCGGCGACGACCGTGGACTTTCCGACGCCCGACGGCCCTGAAAGGACCGTCAGCCGCCTTTCGCTCAAGGGCAGGAAGCCGACCTCCGCTACCGATCCGACCGCCTCGTGGGCACTGACATCGCCGGACCAGGACCTGTCGGTCACTTCCTACCCCCCGTTGAACCTGCGATTTCGTGTGGAACAGAGATTAGCTCTCGTTGCCACCGAACTCGCGCTCGAGGGAGGCCCTCTGGTTCGCACCGAGACCCCGCACGCGGCGGGACTCGGCAATGGCAAGCCGCTCCATGAGCTGCTTGGCGCGGACCTTGCCCACGCCAGGGAGCGATTCCAACAAAGCCGACACCTTCATCTTGCCGATGACGTCGTCGGTCTGCCCATCCTTGAGCACCTCAGCCAGAGAAACCGCGCCATGCTTGAGCCGGTTCTTGACCTCGGCACGCTCTTTACGGGCCTTGGCAGCCTTCTCCAGGGCTGCGGCGCGCTGCTCAGGGGTCAGGGGAGGAAGAGCCACGCCGGGTCACCTCGAATTTCTGTCGATGTACTCGGACGGGAAGGGAAACTAGCTGGTCATCGCCCCCTAAGCAACGTCAAGAGCGGTTTCTCTCGCCACAAAATCCACTTCATCACTCTGCGTATTCGTAAAATCACATTCCGCTGATCAAATCGCCCTCACATCCGTCTTCGCGCGTCGGCTCGCGCCGATGTCGCGAAACGCAACGATGATCGCATTCCCGTCATCGGCCGATGTCCGAAACCCGCCCCGCACCAGGGCCGAAACCCGATGCGGCGATGGTGCGCGACCTCCCGCACGGATGCATTACGATCTTGTGAGCGGGGGTCTTCCGGGCGTGTCCTGCGCGTCCACTTCCGAGGGTCCGTCCTGTCACCGGGTGACCGTCTGGTGGGCGGGGCGACCGGAGGGGTTCGTGCGGCGGCGGTGACGTACGGCCACGGCCGGGTCCGCGCGGGCGCGGCAGTCCGGGCGGGCAGGTAAGCCGGGCGGGCGCGGACCGGAGGCGGCCGAGGTTGCCGAGGGCGTTACGAGGCGCGGCGGAGTGAGGCGGCGATGGCGGCGGCGGTCGCCCCCGGGTCCGGCGAGCCCGTGATGGGCCGCCCGATGACCAGCAGGTCCGCCCCGTCGGCCAGCGCCTGCTCCGGCGTGGCCACGCGCACCTGGTCCTGCGTGGCGGCTCCGGTGGGCCGCACGCCGGGCGTGATGAGGGTGATCCCCTCCCCCACCTCGGCCCGCACGGCCGACACCTCGTTGGGCGAGCACACGAGCGCCGTGGCGCCCGCCTCGACCGACAGCGCCGCCAGGCGGCGTACAGCGTCCTCGGCGGGCCCGGCGAGCCCGATGCGGTCAAGGTCGGCCTCGGTCAGGGAGGTCAGGACGGTCACGGCGGCGATCTGGGTGTGCGGCGCGGCCTCCACGGCGGCCCTGATCATGGCTCGCCCGCCGGCGGCGTGCACGGTGAGGATCGAGGGCCGCAGCCGCGACACCGCGCGCGCCGCGCCGGCGACGGTGTTGGGGATGTCGTGCAGCTTGAGGTCGAGGAACACGCGCACGCCGCTGGCCCCCCGCACGGAGGCGATCACGTCGGGGCCGTAGCGCAGGTAGAGCTCCAGGCCGACCTTGACCGTGCTGACATGGGGCGTGACCAGGGCGGCCCACCGGGCGGCGGTCTCCAGGTCCGGGGCGTCGAGAGCGACGGCTATGGGCGCGGGGGTCAAGACGGGCTCTCCTGGGATTCGGGAGTCAAGGCGTGCTCTCCTCGGTATCGACCAACAGGTGCCGGGGGGCACTCCCCGGCGGGCGGTGCGCGAGGCCGACGGCGTCGGCCAGCCGCTGGAAGCCACGGGCCCTCAGGAGGTCCTCGAGCTCGCGTTCGATGCGCAGGCAGGCGTAGGGGTCGTGGAACAGCGCCGTGCCCACTCCGACCGCGCAGGCGCCCGCCAGGACGAGCTGGAAGGCGTCCCGGCCGGTCATCACGCCGCCGATGCCGATCAGGGGCACCCCGGGCAGCGCCGCGTGGACCTGCCAGACGCACCGTACGGCCAGCGGCAGGATGGCCGGCCCCGACAGCCCGCCGGTGACGGCGGCGAGCGAGGGCCGCAGCGCCTCGGTGTCGATGGCCATGCCGAGCGGATTGTTGATCATGGACAGCGCGTCGGCCCCGGCGTCCACGCAGGCCCGCGCGACGGAGACGATGTCGGCCACGTCGGGCGCGAGCTTGGCGACGACCGGCACGTCGTAGCGCATGATGGAGCGTACGGAGGCGATCACCTCGGCCGCCGCGCTGCCCTCGCGGGCGAAGACGCGGCCCCGGTCCTCCATGTTCGGGCAGGAGAGGTTGACCTCCAGCGCGGTCACCCCGGGCGCGTCGGCGAGCCTGCGGGCCAGCTCCGAATACTCGGCGACGGTGCCCCCGCCGATCGAGACGATGGTCTTGATGCCCCGCTGGGCCAGCCAGGGCAGCTCGCGCTCCAGGAACGCCTCGATGCCCGGCCCCTGCAGCCCGACGGCGTTGAGCATGCCGGAGGGCGTCTCCGCCATGCGCGGCGTGGGCCGGCCGGCGCGCGGCGCCATGGTGATCGAGCGGGTGGTCAGCGCGCCGAGCCGGTGCAGGTCGAAGAACTGGGCCAGCTCCCGTCCCGAGGCGGCGCAGCCGGCGGCGGTGGTGATGGGGTTGGCCAGTTCCACGTGCGCCAGGAACGTACGCATATCAACTGACATGTCGTGCACCGCCTCCGGGGGCGCCGAGCGCGTCGAACGGGATCGTTCCCACGTCCTCGAAGCGCACCCGCTCCCCCCGGAACACCGGCCCCTCCGCACACGCCCTGACCATCCTGGTCGCCCCGTCGTCCCCGATCACGGGCAGCACGCACGTCATGCACACGCCGATCCCGCAGGCCATCGACTCCTCGACCGCCACCTGCACCGGGATGTCGAACTCCATCGCCACCGCCGTCACCGCCCGCAGCGTCTCCATGGGCGCGCACGCGTAGACGGCGTCGGCGCGCGTGTCGGCGATCACCGAGGGCAGCGCGTCGGTGACCTTGCCGCGCAGCCCGAGCGAGCCGTCCTCGGTGGTCAGCGTGGTCGTCTGGGCCATCCTGCGGGCCCGCATCGCCCCGAACACCCGCTCCGCCCCGGTGCCGCCGAGCACGAAGTCGACCCGGCAGCCACGCGCCAGCAGCGCGTCGGCCAGCGGGAAGAGCACGGCGGAGCCGTAGTCGGAGCCGACCAGCACGCAGTTGACGGGGTCGCGCGGCAGCGGGAAGGGGCGCCCGAGCGGTCCGACCAGGTCGAGCGTGTCACGGGCGCGCCGGTCGGCCAGCCACGCGGTGCCCGGGCCGCGCACGGTGAAGACGAGCTCCACCGTGCCGCCGTAGTCGGACTTCACGTCGTGGATGGACAGCGCGCGGCGCGTCACCATCGACGTGTGCGCCCCGCCGACCGCCACGGAGACGAAGTGACCGGGGCGGTAACGCTCGGCGATGCCGGGCGCCACCACCGTCAGCGCATGATAGGCGTCGACCCGGCGCGTCGTGAGCACCGTGCCCGTCACCTGCACCGGTGTGCCGGCCAGTCGTCTTCACCTCCCGTGCGGGGTCAGCCCCGGAGTGCCTGTGCGTGCTCCTGGAGGGACCGCACGCCGACGTCGCCGCGTACGATCGCCTGGATGCCCGCGGCCGCCGCGGCGAGCCCGGCCACCGTGGTGATGCACGGGATGCCGCGCAGCACGGCGGCCGTGCGGATGTCGTAGCCGTCGAGCCGCGGCCCCGACTGCCCGGGGCTGCCGAAGGGCGTGTTGACGATCAGGTCGACCTCGCCGTCGAGAATGGCCTGCACGCTCGTGGGCTCACCTCCGGGACCCGTTCCCTCGCTGTGCTTTCGCACGATCTTGGCATGGACGCCGTTGCGGCGCAGCACCTCGGCGGTCCCCTCGGTGGCCAGGATCTCGAATCCGAGATCCGCCAGCGCCTTCACAGGAAAGATCATCGCACGCTTGTCCCTGTTGGCCACGGATACGAACGCGCGTCCCTTGGTCGGCAATTCGCCGTAGGCGCCCGCCTGGGACTTGGCGAAGGCGATCCCGAAGAACTCGTCAATGCCCATGACCTCGCCCGTGGAGCGCATCTCGGGCCCCAGGACGGTGTCCACGCCGCGGAAGCGGTTGAACGGCAGCACCGCCTCCTTGACCGCGATGGACGCGTCGAGGGGCAGCGTCCCGCCATCGCCGGTGGCGGGCAGCATGCCCTCCTCGCGCAGCGAGGCGATCGACGCGCCGAGCATCACCCTGGCCGCCGCCTTGGCCAGCGGCACCGCCGTGGCCTTGGACACGAACGGCACGGTACGGCTGGCGCGCGGGTTGGCCTCCAGGACGTACAGGACGCCGGCGGACATGGCGTACTGGACGTTCAGCAGCCCGCGCACGCCCACCCCGGCGGCGATGGCCTCCGTGGCGGCGCGGATGCGCTTGATGTCGTGGCTGCCGAGCGTGATGGGCGGCAGGGCGCACGCCGAGTCGCCGGAGTGGATCCCGGCCTCCTCGATGTGCTCCATGACGCCGCCCAGGTACAGCTCCTCGCCGTCGTAGAGGGCGTCCACGTCGATCTCGATGGCCTCGTCGAGGAACTTGTCCACCAGCACCGGGTGGCCGCCCTCCTGGGCCGCCATGTACGTGGTGAGCGTCTCGTCGTCGTACACGATGGCCATGCCGGCCCCGCCGAGCACGTACGAGGGGCGTACGAGGACGGGGTAGCCGATCTCCTCGGCGATCTCCAGCGCCTCGGACACGGTCAGCGCCGTGCCGTGCTTGGGCGCGGGCAGGCCCGCCTCGGCCAGCACCCGCCCGAACGCGCCGCGCTCCTCGGCCAGGTGGATGGACTCGGGCGAGGTGCCGACCACGGGCACGCCGGCGTCCTTGAGCGCCTGCGCCAGCCCGAGCGGCGTCTGCCCGCCGAGCTGCACGATCACGCCCGCCACCGGGCCGGTCTGCTGCTCGGCGTGGACGACCTCCAGGACGTCCTCCAGCGTGAGCGGCTCGAAGTAGAGCCGGTCGGAGGTGTCGTAGTCGGTCGAGACGGTCTCGGGGTTGCAGTTGACCATGACGGTCTCGAACCCGGCCCTGGACAGCTCGAACGAGGCGTGCACGCACGCGTAGTCGAACTCGATGCCCTGGCCGATGCGGTTGGGGCCGGAGCCGAGGATGATGACCTTCTGCCGCTCCCCGGTGGGGACCTCGTTCTCCTCGTCGTACGTCGAGTAGAGGTAGGGCGTCTTGGCGGCGAACTCGGCGGCGCAGGTGTCGACGGTGTTGTAGACCGGCCGCAGCCCGAGCGCGTGCCGCAGGTCGCGCACCCTGGCCTCGTCGATGCCGCGGATCTCGCCGATCTGCACGTCGCTGAACCCGAGGTGCTTGGCCCGCTCGAGCACCTCGGCGGTCAGCTCGGCCGCCTCGGCGACCGCGCCGGCCTCCTCGTGCAGCAGGAAGAGCTGGTCGATGAACCACGGGTCCACGTTCGTGGCCGCGAACAGCTCCTCGGGCGTGGCGCCGGCCCTGATGGCCTGCTGCATCGTGCGCAGCCGGCCGTCGTGCGGCGTGCGGCACGCCTCCAGCAGCTCGTCCTTGGGCCGGACGTCGCCCGCCCAGGTGAAGGACGAGTCCTTCTTCTCCATCGACCTCAGGGCCTTCTGCAGCGCCTCGGGGAAGGAGCGGCCGATGGCCATGGCCTCGCCCACCGACTTCATGTGCGTGGTGAGCGTCTGGTCGGCGCCCCGGAACTTCTCGAACGCGAAGCGCGGCACCTTCACCACGATGTAGTCGAGCGTCGGCTCGAAGGAGGCCGGGGTCTCCTTGGTGATGTCGTTGGGGATCTCGTCGAGCGTGTAGCCGATGGCCAGCTTGGCCGCGATCTTCGCGATCGGGAAGCCGGTGGCCTTGGACGCCAGGGCGGAGGACCTGGACACGCGCGGGTTCATCTCGATGACGATCATGCGCCCGGTGCTCGGGTCCACCGCGAACTGGATGTTGCAGCCGCCGGTGTCGACGCCGACCTCGCGGATGACCGCGATGGCGACGTCGCGCATGTTCTGGTATTCGCGGTCGGTCAGGGTCAGCGCGGGCGCGACGGTGACGCTGTCGCCGGTGTGGACGCCCATCGGGTCGATGTTCTCGATGGAGCAGACGATGACGACGTTGTCGGCCTTGTCGCGCATGACCTCCAGCTCGTACTCCTTCCAGCCGAGGATGGACTCCTCCAGGAGCACCTCGGTGGTCGGGGAGGCGTCGAGCCCGGCGCCGGCGATGCGCCGCAGGTCCTCCTCGTCGTAGGCGAAGCCGGAGCCGGCCCCGCCCATGGTGAACGAGGGCCGCACGACCACCGGGTAGCCCAGCTCGCCCGCGGCGGCCAGGCACTCCTCCATCGTGTGGCAGATGAGCGACCTGGCCGACTCGGCGTTGAGGCCGCGCTCGCGGGCGACCTTGGCGACGATCTCCTTGAACCGCTCGCGGTTCTCGCCGGCCTGGATGGCGTCGAAGTCGGCGCCGATGAGCTCGACCTCGTACTTGTCCAGCACGCCCGACTCGTGCAGCGCGACCGCGGTGTTGAGCGCGGTCTGGCCGCCCAGCGTCGGCAGCAGCGCGTCGGGGCGCTCCTTGGCGATGATCTTCTCGACGAACTCGGGGGTGATCGGCTCGACGTAGGTGGCGTCGGCGAACTCCGGGTCCGTCATGATCGTCGCCGGGTTGCTGTTGACCAGGATCACCCGGAAGCCCTCGGCACGCAGCACGCGGCACGCCTGGGTGCCCGAGTAGTCGAACTCGCACGCCTGTCCGATCACGATCGGCCCCGAGCCGATCACCAGGACGGACCTGATGTCATCACGCTTGGGCACGGCTCATGACCTCGCAAAACTCGTCGAAAAGGTAGGCGGCGTCGTGGGGGCCCGCGGCGGCCTCCGGGTGGTACTGGACGCTGAAGGCCCGCCCGTCGAGCAGGCGCAGGCCCTCCACGCAGCGGTCGTTGAGGTTGACGTGGCTGACCTCGGCCGGCCCGTACGGGGTCTCGAACGGCCCGTCGAGCGGCGCCTCCACGGCGAACCCGTGGTTGTGCGCCGAGATCTCCACCTTCCCGGTGCGCACGTCCTGGACCGGCTGGTTGACCCCCCGGTGCCCGTAACGCAGCTTGTACGTGGACAGCCCCAGGGCCCGCCCGAAGATCTGGTTGCCGAAGCAGATCCCGAAGAACGGGACCCTGGCCTCCAGGACCTTCCGCAGGGCGGTGACGTCCACGGTGGCCGGGTCGCCGGGCCCGTTGGACAGGAACACCCCGTCCGGCTCGACCGCCATGATCTGCTCGAACGTGGCGTCGGCGGGCAGCACGTGCACCTCGCAGCCGCGCTCGGCCATGCGGTGCGGCGTCATGCCCTTGATGCCCAGGTCCACGGCCGCGACCGTGAAGCGCCTGGCGCCGACGGCGGGGAC
Source organism: Nonomuraea sp. KM90 (assembly GCF_052246675.1). Taxonomy (NCBI): domain Bacteria; kingdom Bacillati; phylum Actinomycetota; class Actinomycetes; order Streptosporangiales; family Streptosporangiaceae; genus Nonomuraea; species Nonomuraea sp. KM90. The sequence continues at coordinate 167,955 of NZ_JBQQCB010000001.1, forward strand.
GACGTACGGCTCGGCCGTGCTGACCTCCGGCGCGAGGGCGGCGCCCTCCATGCGGGGCGCGTGGCGTACGCGCTCGACCAGCTCCTCGACCGGCTCGGCCGGGGCGCTGAAGATGCCGGCCCGCATGGCGCCGCGCTCGCGCAGGTGGCGGGTGAGCGCGCGGGTGCCGGGGATGGCGATGCCGACGACGCCCTGTTCCTTGAGGTAGTCGTCGAGCGAGCGGTTGGCCCGCCAGTTCGAGACCACCCTGGAGGGCTCGCGCACGACGTATCCGGCCACCCAGACACGCCGCGACTCGGGGTCCTCGTCGTTGACGCCGGTGTTGCCGATGTGCGGCGCCGTCATGGCGACGATCTGCCGGTGGTAGGAGGGGTCCGTCAGGGTCTCCTGGTAGCCGGTCATGCCGGTGTTGAAGACCATCTCGCCGAACGTCTCACCTTCGGCGCCGTATGGAATCCCGTGGAAGACGCGGCCGTCTTCCAGGACGAGCACCGCTGTGTTCAAACCAGCTTCCCTTCGAGAACGGTCGGCCTGCCGCGCAGGAACGTGGCCACTACCCGGCCAGGCAGCGTCATCCCCTCGTAGGGGGTGTTCCTGCTCTTCGACGCGAAGGCGGCGGGGTCCACCTTGGTGCGTACGGACGGGTCGTAGAGCGTGATGTTGGCCGGAGCCCCCGCCTCCAGCGGCCGGCCGTGGCCGCCGAGGCGGCCGATGCGGGCGGGCACGACGGACATGCGCTGGGCGATGCCGGCCCAGTCGAGCAGGCCCGTCTCGACCATGGCCTCCTGGACCACGCTGAGCGCCGTCTCCAGGCCGACCATGCCCATGGCCGCGGCCGACCACTCGGTCTCCTTGTCCTCGACCGGGTGGGGCGCGTGGTCGGTGGCCACGATGTCGATCGTGCCGTCGGCCAGCGCGGCGCGCAGCGCCTCGACGTCGGCGCGGGTGCGCAGCGGCGGGTTGACCTTGTAGATCGGGTTGTACGCGCCGACCGGCGACTCCTCGACGAGGTCGTCGGTGAGCAGCAGGTGGTGCGGGGTGACCTCGGCGGTGATGTTCCAGCCCTTGGACTTGGCCCAGCGGATGATCTCGACCGAGCCGGCCGTCGAGACGTGGCAGACGTGCAGCCGGGAGCCGACGTGGGCGGCCAGGAGGCAGTCGCGGGCGATGATCGCCTCCTCCGCGACGGCCGGCCAGCCGGTCAGGCCGAGGCGGCCGGAGACCACGCCCTCGTTCATCTGGGCGCCGGAGGTGAGCCTGGGCTCCTGGGCGTGCTGGGCGATGACGCCGTCGAACGCCTTGACGTATTCCAGGGCGCGGCGCATGAGCACCGCGTCGTCCACGCACTTGCCGTCGTCGGAGAAGACGCGCACGCGGGCGGCCGAGTCGGCCATCGCGCCCAGCTCGGCGAGCTGCCTGCCCTCGAGCCCGACGGTGACCGCGCCGACCGGGTGGACGTCGCAGTGCGCGAACTCGCGCCCGAGCCGCCACACCTGCTCGACCACGCCGGCCGTGTCGGCGACGGGCGAGGTGTTGGCCATGGCGTGCACGGCGGTGTAGCCGCCGCGGGCGGCCGACTGGGTGCCGGTCTGCACGGTCTCGGCGTCCTCGCGGCCGGGCTCGCGCAGGTGGGTGTGCAGGTCGACGAGGCCGGGCAGCGCGATCGCGCCCGCGCCGTCGACGACCTCGGGCCCGTCGAGCCCCGGGCCGATCTCCGCGATCACCCCGTCGGCGATCCGGATGTCGGCCGGCTCCCCGCCCAGGATCCTGACATTTTTAATGATCATGCGATCTCTCCCCCGAGGAGCAGATACAGGACGGCCATGCGGATGGTCACCCCGTTGGCGACCTGTTCGACGATCGTGGACCGGGCCGAGTCGGCCACCTCGGCGGCGATCTCCATGCCCCGGTTCATCGGCCCGGGGTGCATGACGATCGCGTCGTCGGGCATCTTGGCGAACCGGTCGCGGTCGAGGCCGTACCGGCGGGAGTATTCGCGCTCGCTCGGGAAGTACGCGGCGTTCATCCGCTCCTTCTGCACCCGCAGCATCATCACCACGTCGGACTTGGGCAGCACGGCGTCGAGGTCGTACGACACCTCGCACGGCCAGCTCCCGACGGAGACGGGCAGCAGCGTGGGCGGCGCGACCAGCGTGACCTCCGCCCCCAGCGTGTGCAGCAGCAGCACGTTGGAGCGGGCGACCCGGCTGTGCAGCACGTCGCCGACGATGGTGACCCGGCGGCCCTCCAGGCCGCCCAGGCGGCGGCGCATGGAGAAGGCGTCGAGCAGCGCCTGCGTGGGGTGCTCGTGGGTGCCGTCGCCGGCGTTGACGACGCTGCCGTGCACCCAGTTGGCCAGGCGGTGCGGCGCGCCGGAGGCGCTGTGGCGGATGACGACCGCGTCGGCGCCCATGGCCTCCAGGGTGAGCGCGGTGTCCTTGAGCGACTCGCCCTTGGACACGCTCGACCCCTTGGCGGAGAAGTTGATCACGTCGGCGGACAGCCGCTTGGCCGCCGCCTCGAACGAGATCCGCGTCCGGGTGGAGTCCTCGAAGAACAGGTTGACCACCGTGCGCCCGCGCAGCGTGGGCAGCTTCTTGATGGAACGTTCCGAGACCCTCGCCAGCTCCTCGGCGGTGTCGAGGATGAGCAGCGCGTCGTCCTTGGTCAGGTCTCCGGCGGAGATCAGGTGCCGGTTCACTTGGCGCCCCCCTTCATGAGCAGGACGGCGTCGCGGCCGTCGATCTCCTGCAGGTAGACCTTGACCTTCTCGCTCTTGGCGGTCGGCAGGTTCTTGCCGACGTAGTCGGCGCGGATGGGCAGCTCGCGGTGACCGCGGTCGACCAGCGTGGCGAGCTGTACGGCGGTGGGGCGGCCCAGGTCGTTGAGCGCGTCCAGCGCGGCCCGCACGGTGCGGCCGGAGTAGAGGACGTCGTCGACGAGCACCACGACCCTGCCGTCGATGCCGTCGGACGGCAGCTCGGTGCGGCCGAGCGGGCGGACGGGCCCGCGCCGCAGGTCGTCGCGGTACATCGTGATGTCGATCGAGCCGACGGGGATCTTGACGCCCTCGAACTGCTCGATGCGGTCGCCGAGCCGGCGGGCCAGCGTCGCGCCGCGGGTCGGGATGCCGAGGAGGACGACGTCGTCGGCGCCTTTGGTGCGCTCGAGGATCTCGTGCGCGATCCGGGTCAGCGCCCGATGGATGTCCGGGCCCTCTAGGACGGCCCTGGAATCGGACATGGCGAATCTCACCACCTTTCCCGCCTCACGGGACGGGTCTTAAAAGGGTGTTGGTCGGGACACACAGTACCAGGGGCTACCAGCTACAACGTGAGAGCCCCCGGTGAGGCCCGTACGCGGAGCAACGGTCCGGTAGCGGATTCAGCCGACGTCCTCGATCAGGTAATTTCCCGGGCCGCCGCCGTGTCAGCGCCCCGCGGCCGGGGCACGTCACCGGCGCGCGGGGGCGGTCGGGGCGCGTGACTTCCGCTCCCTGGAGGGGGATACAGCAGAGATGACTTTCCATGTCGATTCCGAGGTCGGGCGCCTGCGGCAGGTGCTGCTGCACAAGCCCGACCTGGCGCTGAAACGGCTGACCCCGACCAGCAAGGACGCGTTCCTGTTCGACGACGTGCTGTGGGTCCAGCGCGCGATCGAGGAGCACGAGGAGTTCCAGCAGGTGCTCACCGCCCGGGGCATCCGCGTCCACCTCCTGGCCGACCTGCTCAGGGAGACGATCGACATCCCCGAGGCCCGCAAGCACATCCTCGACGCGGTCATCGACGAGCGCTGGCTCGGCCCGGTCGCCCTCGACGACATCCGCAACACCCTCGACGGGATGGACTCCGCGACGCTGCAGGTCTACCTGACCGGCGGCATCACCAAGCGGGAGCTGATCGCGCTGGGCTGCGACCCCAAGGCGGTGACCTTCCACGCCACGGCCGACGACGACTTCATCCTGCCGCCGCTGCCCAACCACCTGTTCACGCGCGACACGTCGTGCTGGATCTACGACGGCGTGTCGATCAACGCGATGAAGAAGAAGGCCCGCATGCGGGAGACGGTCAACATGGAGGCCGTCTACATGTATCACCCGACCTTCGCCGGCGGCTTCAACCGGCCGGGGCAGGGCGGCTACCACTGCTGGATGCCCGGTCAGTCGGTGGCCCCGGCGACCATGGAGGGCGGCGACGTCCTGGTCATCGGCCGGGGCGCGGTGCTGGTCGGGATGAGCGAGCGCACCCAGCCGCAGGCGGTCGAGATGCTGGCGCAGCGGCTGTTCAGGGCCGGCTCCGCGCGGCGGATCGTGGCGCTCGACATGCCGAAGGCGCGGGCGTTCATGCATCTCGACACCGTGATGACGATGCTGGACGTCGGGGTGTTCACCAAGTACGCGGGCCTGGGCATGCTGCCGGCGTACACCATCGAGCCCGGCGCGACCTCCAAGGAGCTCGAGGTCACCGACCACCCGCCACAGGACATGCACAAGGCCATCGCGCACGCCCTCGACCTGCCGGACATCACGGTCCTGACACCCACCCAGGACGTGTACGCCGCCGAGCGGGAGCAGTGGGACGACGGCTGCAACGGGCTGGCGCTGGAGCCCGGCGTGGTCGTGGCCTACGAGCGCAACGCCACCACCAACAACCACCTGCGCGACAACGGCATCGAGGTGATCACGATCAGGGGCAGCGAGCTCGGCCGCGGGCGCGGCGGGCCGCGGTGCATGAGCTGCCCGCTCGAGCGTGACGCCGTCTAGGGGGACCGCTTTTCCATGATGGCCTTCAACCTGCGCAACCGCAGCTTCCTCAAGGAGCTCGACTTCACTCCGGGGGAGCTGGGCTTCCTGCTGCGGCTGTCGGCCGAGCTGAAAGCCGCCAAGTACGCCGGGACCGAGCGGCAGCGGCTCCGGGGCAGGAACATCGCGCTGATCTTCGAGAAGACCTCCACGCGCACCCGCTGCGCCTTCGAGGTGGCCGCCCACGACCAGGGCGCGCACACGACGTACCTCGACCCGCTCGGCTCGCAGATCGGGCACAAGGAGTCGGTCGGCGACACCGCGCGGGTGCTGGGCCGGATGTTCGACGGCATCGAGTACCGCGGCAGCGAACAGGCCCACGTCGAGGAGCTGGCCGCGCTGTCGGGGGTGCCGGTGTGGAACGGCCTGACCGACGAATGGCACCCCACGCAGATGCTGGCCGACATGCTGACCATGCGCGAGCACAGCGACCGGCCGCTGCGCGAGGTGTCCTACGCCTATCTCGGCGACGCGCGCAACAACATGGGCCACTCGCTGCTGGTGACGGGGGCCATGTTCGGCATGGACGTACGGCTCGTCGCGCCCAGGGCGCTGTGGCCGGACCCCGCCCGGGTGGTCGGGCCCGCCGAGGAGCTGGCCGCGGCCACCGGCGCCCGGATCACCGTCACCGACGACTTGAACAGGGGCGTGCGCGGGGTCGACTTCCTCTACACCGACGTGTGGGTGTCGATGGGCGAGCCCGCCGAGGTGTGGGACGAGCGGATCAAGCTGCTGCTGCCGTACCAGGTGAACGACGCCGTGGTGAGGGCCACCGGCAACCCGGCGGTGCGGTTCATGCACTGCCTGCCCGCCTTCCACGACCGGGAGACGGCGGTCGGGCGCGACATCTACGACAAGACCGGGCTCGACGCGCTGGAGGTGACCGAGAGCGTCTTCGAGTCGCCGCGCTCGATCGTCTTCGACCAGGCCGAGAACCGGCTGCACACGATCAAGGCCATCATGGTCGCGACCTTGGGGGACTGAATGCGGGTCATCGTGGCACTGGGCGGCAACGCGGTGCTCAGGCGCGGGCAGCGGCCGGACGCGGACGTCCAGCTGGCCAACGTGCGCACGGCCGTCAAGACGCTCGCCCGGCTCGCCGGCGAGCACGAGCTGGTCATCACCCACGGCAACGGCCCCCAGGTCGGCATGCTGGCCATGGAGAGCGCGGCCGACCCCAACCTGACCAGGCCGTACCCGTTCGACGCGCTCGGCGCGCAGACGCAGGGCCTGATCGGCTACTGGATGCAGCAGGCCCTGCAGAACGCGCTGCCCGGCAGGCAGGTGCTGACCATGGTGACGCAGACGCTGGTGTCGGCGGTCGACCCGGCCTTCGAGCACCCGGCCAAGTTCGTCGGCCAGGTCTACGAGCAGGAGGAGGCCGAGAAGCTGGCCGCCGAGCGCGGCTGGACGGTCGGGCAGGACGGCCGCCACTGGCGGCGTGTCGTCCCCTCCCCCGCGCCGCAGCGCGTGGTCGAGACCCGGCTGATCCGCCGGATGATGGGCGAGGGAGTGATCGTGGTGTGCGCGGGCGGCGGCGGCATCCCCGTCGTACGCGACGAGCGCGGCCGCCTCACCGGCGTGGAGGCCGTGATCGACAAGGACCTCACCACCTCGATGCTGGCCGAGGCCCTGGAGTGCGACGCGTTCCTGAGCCTGACCGACGTGCCGCGCGTCATGCGGGACTTCGGCACGCCGCAGCAGAGCGAGATCGGTCACACCACGCCGCACGAGCTGCGGGCCCTCGACTTCCCGGCGGGCTCGATGGGGCCGAAGGTGGAGGCGGCCTGCCGGTTCGTGGAGACGACCGGCGACATGGCGGCCATCGGGAAGCTGGACGAGGCCGAGCGCATACTCGGCGGCTCAGCGGGAACGATCGTCACGCCCAACGGCAGGTGGCCGCTGACGAGCACGCTTTAGGGGGTGCCGGATGACCATGGCCACTCGGCTCCTGCGTACCAAGCCGACCGAGCGCATCGTGGCGGAGGGCGGGCACGGCGAGGGCGGCGAGCTGCGGCGCACGATGTCGCTGTGGCAGCTCACGCTGTTCAGCGTCGGCGCCACGCTGGGCACGGGGATCTTCGTCATCCTCGGGCAGGCGGTGCCCAAGGCGGGGCCGGCCGTGGTGCTGGCGTTCGTGCTGGCGGCGATCACGGCGCTGTTCTCGGCGCTGTCGTACGCCGAGCTGGCCGGGACGATCCCGGTGTCCGGGTCGTCCTACTCCTACGCGTACGCGACGCTGGGCGAGCTCGTGGCCTGGATCTGCGGCTGGTGCCTCATGCTGGAGTACGCCGTGTCGGTGGCGGCGGTGGCCGTGGGCTGGGGCGAATACCTCAACTCGTTCCTGCGCTCCCTGTTCGGCTTCACGCTGCCCGAGGCGATCACCCGCTCCCCCGGCCAGGACGGCGGCGTCGTCAACGTCACCGCGATCGTCATCGTGGCGCTGGCCACGTGGCTGCTGCTGTACGGCGCCTCCGAGAGCGCCACCGCGAACGCGTTCTTCGTGCTCATCAAGATTGCGGTGCTGCTGTTCTTCTGCGTGGTGACGTTCACCGCCTTCCAGTCGGGCAACCTCGCGCCCTTCGCCCCCATGGGGGTGGCCGGCATCACGGCCGCGGCCTCGCAGGTCTTCTTCTCCTACATCGGCTTCGACGCCGCCTCCACGGCCGGTGAGGAGGCCAAGAACCCCAAGCGCGACCTGCCGCTGGCGATCATGCTGTCCCTGGCCATCGTGACGGCCGTCTACGTGCTGGTGGCCCTGGCCGCGGTCGGGGCCATGCCGTGGACCGAGTTCGACCCGGGCCGCACCGAGGCCAGCCTGTCGTACATCGCCGACCTGGCCGTGGGCGCCACCTGGCCCGGCCTGATCGTCTCGTTCGGCGCGGTCATCGCGATCGCCAGCGTCGTGCTCACCGTCATCTACGGGCAGACCCGCATCCTGTTCGCGATGTCCCGCGACGGGCTCATCCCCCGCGTCTTCCAGAAGGTCAACCCCCGCCGCCAGGTGCCCGTGGCCAACACCCTCATCGTGGCCGCGTTCATCTCCGTGCTGGCCGGGCTGGTGCCGCTCGGGCAGCTCGCCGAGGCGACCAGCATCGGCACGCTGTTCGCCTTCGCCATCGTCAACGTCGGCGTGCTCGTCCTGCGCTACCGCAGCCCCGAGCTGCCGCGCAGCTTCCGCACGCCGCTGTTCCCGGCCACGCCGGTGCTCGGCGCGATCATGTGCGTGGTGGTCATGGCGGGGCTGGCCGGGGTGACCTGGCTGGCGTTCGGGCTGTGGATGCTCGTGGGCCTGATCTGCTACTTCCTGTACGGCTATGGCCATTCGCGGCTGAATGCCGAGGTGGGGTGAATGAAGCTCGACAACGTACTGGCCGGATACGTCCAGGGGAGCCGGGGCAGGGACGGGCTGGCGCTGGCCCTGCTGCTCAGGGACCAGGCGCACGCCCGCCTGACGGTGGCGACCGTCCAGCCGCCCGCCGCGTCCACGCCCGGGCCCGCCCGGGCCGAGGAGAGCGCGTGGCGCGCCTACCTGCGCGAGCAGTCCGAGGCGACGCTCGCGCAGGCCCGCGAGCTGGCCGGCGACGACGCCGAATACCTGACGCACACGCACCGGGGCAGCGGGCGCGGGCTGGTGGAGCTGGCGCGCAAGCGGGCCGCCGACGTCGTGGTGATCGGCTCGGCCCCGGGCGGCGGCAAGGGCCGCATTTCGGTGGGCAGCACGGCCGACCAGCTCCTGCACTCCTCCTCCGTCCCCGTCCTGCTCGCGCCGCGCGGCTACGCCGACGAACCGCCCGCGACGCTCGACCGCCTCACCGTCGCCTACCGCCGCGGGCCCGGCTGCGACGCCGCGGTCAAGGACGCGGCCCGGACGGCCGCGGCGCTCGACGTACCGCTGCGGCTCGTCACGCTGGTGATCAGCACGGGCCGGCGCGCGCGGATCGAGGAGGAGATGCTCGTACGCCTGCGCGACCAGGCCGCGGCCGACCTGCGTGCCGCGGCACGGGGTCAGCGCCGGCGCGCGCCCGTGGAGGTCGAGGTGCTGGAGGGCCGCAACGTGGCCCAGGCGCTCGGAACGACCTCGTGGCTGCCCGGCGAGATGATCATATGCGCTTCCAGCGACACCGGGCCACTCCGGCGGGTCTTCCTCGGGGACACCTCGATCAAGATCGTAAGGGCCTCGACCAGCCCTGTCATGATTCTCACCCGCCAGCCCTGACTCGCCGCGGTCCCTCGTCAAACTATGACGAAGTAGGGTTACCACTGGGACATGGGGGGCGTTTGTGGCGATCCCTACCGGACCGGATTCGGCATCTTTTTTCCAATCAGCTTGACCTTAGGCGTCCACCCCTTTACCGTCACTGTGCGTAACCACACCGCGCGGCGTTCTGGGGTAAACCCAGGGCCATGGCTACCGATGGTGCCGAGCCTGGCACCAGACCCCCCGGTGGCCCGGGCATACGCCGCAAGGGAGCACAATCTACTGAGAGCGATACATACGAGAGCCGGGGGGCCACACGATGCCGTCTGAGTACGCAAAGTCGCTGGGTGCACGACTCCGCGCCATCCGCACCCAGCAGGGGCTGTCCCTGCATGGAGTCGAAGAGAAGTCGCGTGGCAGGTGGAAAGCCGTAGTCGTGGGCTCTTATGAGCGCGGCGACCGAGCGGTGACCGTGCAGAAGCTTGCCGAGCTTGCCGACTTCTACGGGGTGCCCGTATCCGAGCTGCTGCCGGGCGGCGCCGCCCCCAGCCCGCTCGGGCCGACACCCAAGCTTGTGATCGACCTGGAGCGCCTGGCCACACTGCCGAAGGAGAAGGCGGGCGCCCTCGCCCGTTACGCCGCGACGATCCAGAGCCAGCGCGGCGACTACAACGGCAAGGTGCTGTCGATCCGCCAGGAGGACCTGCGCTCCCTGGCCGTGATCTACGACAAGTCGCCGAGCGAGCTGACCGAGGAGCTCATCAGCTGGGGCGTCCTCGACGCCGAGGCCCGCCGGGCCGTGGAGTCCTTCTGAGGCCTGTCCCCAGGCCGCACCACCGGCCTCGGTCCGCCCCTCCGGCGGGCCTGAGGTCGTCAGTTTGAGGTCGCCCGCTCGAACCGAGGGCCCGCCGCACACCGGCGGGCCCCTTGGCATTGAGGCCCCTTCCCGGCCGGGCCGCACGTGAGCAGGCGGGGCTCAACCGGACACGCGTGAGCAAGGCGACCTGCCGCCAGGCAGCACCCGACCGAGCAACCCTCGACCGTGGACGTGACCTGCGGCCGACCGGTCAAGCAGGGCCCGGCCACGCGGCGTGCGAGCACGCGGCCACGCACCGGACGACACCCGAGGCGGCGCGAACAGGCGGCATGCGGCCCAAGGCTCCGGAGCAAACGGCACGCGATCGAACGCGCGCGACCAGGCGCCTGCTGCCCAGCTGTCGTCCGCGACCAAGCGGTGCTCGACCTCGCAGCGCGCGAGCAGGCCGGTCCCGGCACGGCCGGCCCGTGAACTCAGGCGCGCCGCTGTGGGCCCGCGACCGAAGCGGCCTCCCATCCAGCGGCCTGCGAGCCAAGTGGGCGCGGGGCGGGGAGCCGTGGTCAGCCGGCCAGCGGCACGTCCACCGGGAGTTGGGGTTGGGACGGGACACCCAGGAGGGCCTCGACCGTCGAGACGAACGTCTCCGCCTCGGCCAGGATCTCGTCGGCGTCGGCCGCCGAGATCCGGCGCACCATGCCGGCCTCCGCGGCGGCGCGCTTGTCGGCGGTCTGAGCGAAGTAGGCGGCCCACTCCTCCAGGTGCGGCTCCGCCTCCGGCAGCAGCTCCCAGGCGCTGCGCAGCCGGCGTCGGCGCCCCTCCGTGGGACGGGGATGGGCGGCCAGGATCGCCGCCGCCGCTCGGAGAGCTGCCAGGTGAGCGGCCACATATCGGGATGCCGGGGTGCGAGCGCCGGTCGCCTCCGCCAGGCAGGAACGTGAGTCGGTCAGGTGTGCCCGAACCGCAGGCGACAGCCGGGGCCCGGGCGTGTCTCTAGGCCGTGGTGCCATCTTGCGCGCCTCCTTGGAGTCGTGGGCGGCGGCCGGCGTCTCCACCGGTGAAGCCAACAATCGCAGACGCCACCGACATTTCCGCCGGGCAGGCCGGACGAGGAGCTTCCCCTCTCCCCGTCCGGCCAGGACACGCCCACTCGTCTCCGCCGACGACGAGGACGCACCCTTCGCCCGTGGGCCTGGCCGCGGGGTATCGCTTGGGGAAGCGAACGGCCCGCGACCAGGTCCTGGTGACGTTGAGCCGCGAGCCTCACCGTCACTAGGTCGAACATAATTTCGATCACGCTCGGTGTCAACTGGTTCCACGAACATAGGTTCGATGACCATGGACGGAAAGGACCGACACGCGGCAAGGGACGCCCTGTTCGCAGGAGCGAGAGCCCACTCCTCCCGTTTGCAGGGGTGCAAGGTCCTGTGTGTCGCACCGCCTTGCGAATCGCAGGGGTCGGGGTCGGGGCATTGCGGGATGCAGGGACCGGGATCGGAAGCCTGGGGCCTCATAGGAGCCCGCCGAGTATCGCAGGAGCCCGCCAGGTGTCACAGAAGCCAGGTGGGTGTCACAGGGGCCCGCCGGTGACAGGGCCGGGTGGGTTCGCCGGAGAGACGTGTCGTGGGCCGCAGGGGGCGAGCGTCTCGCGGGTTCGCGGGATCGCGCGACGAACCGGCCGCCGCCCCACTTCGCCGGAGGCGGCGGATGAAAGGGCCGCCGCCGCGCGATCGGCGCGGCGGCGGCCGGGTGTCGTGTCAGGGGGGTGTCAAGGCAAAGGAGGGCGTCACGAGACCGAGATGGCCCCGGACGGGCAGAGGGTCACGGCGCGGCGGACGGCGTCCTCCAACTCCTGCGGCGGCACGTCCTGCAGGAGCACGACCGTGCCCTCGTCCTCGCTCTGGTCGAACACCTTCGGCACTGTCAGCGCGCACATGCCCGCGCCGATGCACACCGTTGTATCTGCCTTGATTTCCATGGCGACCTACCAAGTGACAGGGAGGCGGTGCACTCCATAGATGCTCATGTCCGAGCGCATCGGCACCTCCTCGGGCGTTACCGCCAAGCGTAGGCCAGGCAGGCGCCGCAGCAGCGCAGGGTAGGCGATGCGCATTTCGGCGCGGGCGAGCTGCTGGCCGAGGCACTGGTGGATGCCGTGGCCGAAGGTGAGGTGCCCGGTGACGGGTCGGGCGACGTCGAGCCGCTCGCCGTCGGCGAAGCGGGACTCGTCGCGGTTGGCGGCGGGCAGGTGGATGGTGACCGTCTCGCCGGCCTTGATCGTGGTGCCCTCGATCTCGACGTCCTCGACCGCCGTACGCAGCGGGCCGAGGTGGATGATCGTGAGGTAGCGCAGCAGCTCCTCGACGCCGTTGTCCACCACCGAGGGGTCGTCGCGCATGGCGGCGAGCTGGTCGGGGTTCGTGAGCAGCGCGTACGTCCCCAGCCCCAGCATGTTGGCCGTCGTCTCGTGCCCCGCGATCAGCAGCAGCATCGCGACCCCGGTGAGGTCCTGGTCGTCCAGTTCCCCGCTCTCGACGAGCCCGCTGAGCAGGTCGTCGGCCGGCTCCTCGCGCTTGCGCTCGATCAGCCCCGCCAGGTACGCCCAGATCCGCCCCATCGCGTCCAGCGCGTCGTCGGCCTTGGTCTCGAGGTTGACCAGGATCCTGGAGTCCTCCTGGAAGCGCGCACGATCCTCGTACGGCACCCCGAGCAGCTCGCAGATCACCAGCGAGGGGATCGGCAGCGCGAACGCCTCGACGAGGTCCACAGGGCCGCCCGCGGCCTCCATGGCGTCCAGGCAGGCGTTGGCGATCTCCTCGATCCTGGGTTCGAGCATCTTCATCCGGCGCACCGTGAACTGCCCGGTCAGCAGTTTGCGGAAGCGCGTGTGCTCGGGCGCGTCCATGCGCAGGAAGAACCCGGGCGGAACCTTGAACCGCCCCTTCTCGACCAGCTCCATCCTGGACGGGAGCGGCGGGTGCATCGTCTCCGGCCGGTTGCTGAAGTGCGGGCTCGCCAGCACCGCGCGGGCGGCCGCGTAGCCGGTCACGAGCCAGCCCAGGTGGCCGTCCGCGTACGTCATGCGGTGCATCGCGCCCTGTTGTCGCAGTCGCGTCACCTCCTCCGGCGGGTCGAACGGGCGCTGGCGGGCGGTGGGCAGGGTCAGTTCGGACATGTTCCGGCTCCTTTCCGAGCTCCTCCCCCAGAAAACCTCAATGGATGCAAAACTTCAATGGGTGAAAATCCTAAGCGCGTGCAGTATAGTTCCGGCATGGTGGGACTACGGGAGCGCAAGAAGCAGCGCACGCGCCAGGCGCTGATCGAGGCGGCGCTCCGGCTGTTCGAGGAGAAGGGCTTCGAGGAGACCACGCTCGCGGAGATCGCGGCGCGCGCCGAGGTGTCGACGCGCACGTTCTTCAGCTACTTCGTCAGCAAGGAGGACGTGGTCTTCTACGACTCCCAGTCCCGGCTGGACCTGGCCGTGGCGGCCCTGGCGGCGCGGAAGCCCGACGAGTCGGTGACCGACCTGCTGCTCAGGATCATCGACGTGAGCTTCGACCACGTGCTCGTGGCCCAGGACCTCACGTTCGAGGACGCGGCGCTGCGGGCGCGGCTCGTGCTGACCGAGCCGGCGCTGCAGGCGCGGGCGCTGCACCTGCTGTTCGACAGCCAGCTCAAGCTGGCCAGGGCGCTGCACGAGGCGTTCCCCGAGCGGCTGACGCTGGTGGAGTCGGCGGCGGCGGTGGGGGCGCTGATCGGGGCGGTCAAGGTGGCGGTCATCGCCAATCTGGAGCAGGACCACTCCCTGGAGGAGATCATCGGCACCGCGCGCCGCGCGGCCGACGTGGCGCTCGCCGGCCTGCGTTCCCTCGGGTAGGGCTCCCGCGCCCCCTCGGGTGGGTCGAGGGCGGGACGCGCGGCCGGCTCGCCCCGGATGGCGCATTTTTGAGAAGCTGTCCCCGGAACGCGGAGCGGAGAGGAGCGCGGATGTCGGGGAGCGGTCGCGGACGGCCGGTCGATGTCGTCCTGCTGGCCCTGGGGCCGGTCCTGGTCGCCGCGTACGCGGGCACCGGTCACCTGGCCGTCCGTACGGCGGTGCGCGCGCAGATCGCGGGCCCCGAGTGGGAGGGCGGCTCGATCGACTCCTCCGGGATGACCTCGCTCGGCATCGACACCTGGCGGGTGACCTGGTGGACCGCGCTGGTCGTGGGCCTGGTGGCGGTGGCCTACACGGCCATCGGGACGCTGCTGCGGCGGGCGGGCCGGGGCCGCGCGCTCCTCCTGGTCGTCTCGGGCGTCCTCATCGTCCCGTACGCCCTGGGGGTCTTCGTCGCGATGAACAACCCCGTCAAGCTCCTAGCCCAGTTGTACGACTCCCCCGACTTCGCCGCCGGCCTGCCCCCGTGGCAGCCGTACATCTTCCTCCTCCTGCTCGCCGCCGGGCTGATCCAGGCCGTCGGGCTGCCGATGGCCTCCGCGAAGGGCAGGCGCGCCACCGTCGGCGAGCCGGCCCCCTCCTGAAGCGGCGGCGGTCACCGGCAGAGCGGGTTCGACCAGGTCGTCCAGCCCTGCCTGACGCCGCCCGCGCCGGTGGCGGCCCAGCCCAGCGGCGGCGGCCCGGCGTCCGGCGGGACGACGGCCGTGCACACGCCCCGGGGAGGCACCCCGTCGAAGCGTTCGATCTCGGTCCACCACACCCGGTACGACAGCGGCACCCACACGTTCCAGTTCACCCCGGCCGCCACCGCCACCCGGCCGGGCGGCGGCGCGGGCAGCCAGTCCGGGCCCGGCGCGGGCGGGGCCGCGGGCGCCAGATGCGCGATGAACGCGACGTGGATCAGTGCCAGCACCCCCGTGACCAGCGGCCGGGCCCGGCGGGCGGTGAGCAGGGCCCGGCGGGCGGTGAGCAGGGCCGCGCCCGCCAGGCAGGCCAGCAGGACGAGCGCGGCCAGGGAGGCGGCGACCAGGTCGAGCGAGTCGCGCGTCCCCGTGAGGAAGATCACCTCGGGGAAGTCGAACGCGATGAACGCGTGGCGCCGCAGCCGGTCCCCCGCGTACCAGGCGGCCACGCCGCCGGACACGGCCAGCAGCCCCGCCGCGGCGGGCGCGCTCCGCGCCACCGCGAGCCGCCCGCCGCGCAGCAGCACGAGCATGCCGGCCAGCGTCCAGGCCACGGCGACGCAGGCCAGGTAGCGGCCGTAGGCGTGGTTGCCGACGCGGTGCTCGTCCGGCAGGGCGGCCGAGGAGGCGTACGCGATGCCGAGGGTCACCAGCAGCAGCGCGCCCGCCAGGACGCGGTGCGGGAGGGGCGCGGCCCGCCGGGCCAGCAGGGCCGCCGCCCCCGCCAGCCCGACGCCCGCCAGGCCCCACGTGCCGGCGACGAGGTACCAGAGCTGCCCGGCCGCTCCCGACAGCGCCCACGCCTGCCCTTCCAGGCTCGTGAGCCGGGCCAGCAGCAGTCCCGACAGGTCACGGGGCCCGCCGGGGTACAGCGCGGCCTCCAGCGCCCCGTTGAGCGCCTGGCCCGCCACCGCGCCGGCGACCGCCGAGGCCGACACCGCGATCGCCGCCCCGCGCGGCAGCCGCCGCAGCACCACGGCCACGACCACCAGGCACACCGCCAGGATCACCGTCCCCCGCAGGTGCACCGCCATCGCGTACGCCGCCAGCCCGCCCGCCGCGATCCCCGCCCCGGCCGAGCCGTACGCGACCAGGTCGTGCACCGCCACCAGCCAGGCCAGCACGAGCACCGGCAGGATCGCGTCGGCCAGCGCGTACCCGGAGAAGACCAGCAGCCCGGGCGACAACCCGGCCGCGAAGGCCAGGACCAGCGCCGCCCGCCGGCCCAGGCGGAGCCGCCGCAGCAGCAGGTACGCCACCGGGTACGCGCCCGCCGCCACCACCGCCCCGATCCCGGTCACCAGCCGGTACGCCGTCTCCGGGTCGGAGGTCAGCCAGAAGACCGGGACGAGCGGCAGCGCGTAGCCGGCCTGGTAGAACGTCGAGCCGGACAGGTCGGCCCCGGCACCGCCGGCCAGCCACCGGGCGGCGAGGAGGTAGCCGGTCTCGTCCGGGTTGGCCACGGGCCCGGCGTGATAGCGGTGCAACCACAGCCGCAGCGCCACCTGCGCGACCCATCCGGCGGCCAGCGGCCACCACACCCAGGACCGGCCACCGCTCCGGCGCACGGCCGGAGCGGGCGTCCCCACCATGAACGCGGTTGTCATGAGCTCCCCCCAAAGTCAGGAGGAAGCCCACCAGAACGGCGATAATCCGCCCGTCACCGAATCCGGTTATGCGGACGTTACGCCGGGCTCAGGGGCGCTTGAACTTGCCCCGCACGTGCACCGGCACGCCCTTGCCGAGCATCCCGGGCAGCACCTCGGCCACGTTCATCGGCATGCGCACGCACCCGTGGGAGGCCGGGTGGAGCGGCACGGACAGCGCCCCGTGGAACGCGATGCCGCCGTTGAAGAAGATCGGGTTGTAGAGCTCGCCCAGGTACGACTTGTGCCAGCCGCTCGTGCGCCACGTCGTCCGGTAGTTGCCGGTCGGGGTGCTGGCCGAGCCGCAGAACTGCTGCTCCTTGCCCTGCCAGGTGGTGGTCTCGCAGTAGGGGACGCCGCTGCCGGAGGAGATGTGGGTGATCAGCTCGACCTCGCCGTCCACGTACATCACCATGACCTGCTTGGTCAGGTTGACCTCGGCGCGGGTCGGCTTGCCGTTCCTGACCAGGACCTTGGGCGCCTTCGGCGTCTCCAGGGCCTCCCAGGTCCGCTTCGCGACGGTGCTGCTCGGCCTGATGCCGTTGACCTTCTGGAACGCCCACACGGCCGCCAGCGTCGTGCCGCCGTACCGGCCGTCGACCTTGCCGGGCCGGTAGCCGAGCTCGATCAGCCGCTTCTGCAGCCAGGTGACGGACTTGCCCTTGGCGCCCAGTTTGAGGGTCTTGCGAGGGGCGGTGACCGCTGGCTCGGTGGTGGAGGGTGTGGCGGACGGGCCGCTCCGGCCGGCCGCCGAGGAGGTGGCGGCCGTGGCGCCGGGCGAGGCGTCGGTACGCCGCTCCGCCTGCGTGCCGCAACCCGAGACGACGACCGCGCAGGCCGTCAGGAGAGCAGCCACCCCGGGCAGCCGTCGAGCCACCACGCGTACCACCTCTCACCGACTTAAAGAACAGATCAGAGGACCCTACACCACTCACCATGAATAGGTAATCAAGCCGTCAACCTGTTTAGAGTGTCTTCATGTCTGAGAAGTTGCCGGCGAATGCCGTCGTCGTTGAATCCGCGCTGCGCGAACTCGGGGCGAGCGGCGAGATCGTGGTCCTGCCGGAGAAGGCTCCGACGGCGGCCACCGCGGCGGCCCAGCTCGGGTGCGAGGTCGGCGCCATCGCCAACAGCCTGATCTTCGACGCGGACGGGGCCCCGCTGCTCGTACTGACCAGCGGCGCGCACCGCGTGGACGTGGAGCTCGTCGCACGTACGGCGGGCGTCCGGCGGGTACGCCGGGCGACGCCGGAGTTCGTCAGGGAGGCCACCGGCCAGCCCATCGGCGGCGTGGCCCCGGTCGGGCACCCCGCGCCCGTGCGCACCCTGGTGGACACCTGGCTGAGCAAGCACGAGGTGGTGTGGGCGGCGGGCGGGCATCCGCTGACGGTGTTCCCGACGACGTTCGACGAGCTCGTGCGGATCACCGGGGGCACCCCGGTGGACGTCGAGTAGTGTGCGACGGGTGATCGAGTTTCGCGGGGCCGGTCCGGCCGAGTTCACCGAGCGGCTGGAGACGGTGATCGAGATTTACACGGCGGCGATGGACCCACCCGTGGACCAGATCACCGGCCGCAAGACCATCATGCGAAATCATGGGACATATCCCCATTTTCAGTGTTATTTCGCGGAATTGCGTGATTCATCCCCCGAGTTGCCCGCCCCCGAACCCAGAGTCGTCGGTTTCGCGTACGGTTTCCGGGGCGCGCCCGGGCAATGGTGGCACGACGTCGTCCTCAGGGGCCTGGAGGATCAGCTCGGCCAGGAGGCCGCCAACGCCTGGCTCGGGTTCGCGTTCGAGCTGGCCGAGATCCACGTGCACCCCGACTACCAGGGCAAGGGCATCGGCCGCGCGATGATCAGGACGCTGTGCGCCGGCCGCCGCGAGCGGTCGGCCGTCCTGTCCACCCACGACCGGCCCACCGCCGCCCGCCACCTCTACGCCAGCATGGGCTTCACGGACCTGCTGACGAGGTTCGTCTTCCCGGGCGGCCACGAGGAATACGCCATCGCGGGCCGCCCCCTGCCGCTGACCTGAGTGTCACGCCTGATGAACCTGTGACCTGAGGGTTTGCCGTGGCATGACGCCGGGCAGACCTTAATCACGGAAAGTAACCGACCCTTTACCGATCCGGCCGCCGTCCGACACCCGCCCGGTCCCCCTGCGGGCGGGTGGCCGGACTGGCCGGCTCAGGCGGTCAGCGGGATGCGGTCGAGCCGCTGGAACACCTCGCGGGACGCGCTCGACCGGTTGAACGTGATGAAGTGGATGCCCGGCGCGCCCTCGTCGAGCAGCCGCTGGCACAGCTCGGCCCCGTGCTCGATGCCCAGCCGCCGCACCGCCGCCGGATCGTCCTTGACCGCCTCGAACCTGGCCGCCACGTCCGGCGGGAACGGCGCCCCCGACAGCTGCTCGGAGCGCGCGATCGTGCTCATCTGGGTGACCGGCATGATGCACGGGATGATCGGCGTCTCGCAGTCCCTGGCCGCCACCCGGTCACGCAGCCGCAGGTAGTCCTCCGCCTGGAAGAACATCTGGGTGATCGCGTAGTCGGCGCCCGCCTCGCACTTGCGGACGAAGTATTCGGTGTCGGACTCGATGGACGGCGAGCGGGGGTGCTTGTAGGGGAAGGCGGCCACGCCCACGCAGAAGTCGCCCGACTGCCTGATCAGGCGCACCAGCTCCTCGGCGTAGAGCACGCCCTCCGGGTGCTGCACCCACTCGGCCGTCGGGTCGCCCGGAGGGTCGCCGCGGACGGCCAGGATGTTGCGCACGCCGGCGTCGGCGAAGCGCCCCACGAGGTGGCGCAGCTCGCGGACGGAGTGGTTGACCGCGGTGAAATGCGCCACAGGCGTGAGCGTGGTGTCGTGGGCGATCCGCTCCACGATGTCGACCGTGCGGTCACGCGTGGAGCCGCCCGCGCCGTACGTCACCGAGACGAACGTCGGCCGCAGCGACTCCAGCTCCCTGATCGCCCGCCAGAGCTGCCGCTCGCCCTCGTCGGTCTTCGGGGGGAAGAACTCGAACGAGAACGACCGGCCACCAGCGGCGAGCATGTCGCGGACGGTGGGAACACGATCGGGCCGGATGGAGGGTCGACCAAGCGCCATGGCCCCAAGGCTACCGCTACATCTTCCGAGCCACCGGGCCAGACGGGACACCTGGCAATCCGATCGCGTACATCCGGCCACTAGTCTCATGACATGACCACTGACGCCGCCGGCATGGACACCTTGCGCACGCAGGTGGAGCGTGCCCTCGGAGAGTTCGTCGAACGGCAGCTGCCCCCCGGCGGCGACCCCGAGTTCGCCCCGCTGCGCACGGCGGCCGACGAGCTGCTGTCCGGCGGCAAGCGGCTGCGTCCGGCGTTCTGTTACTGGGGCTGGCGCGGCGCGGGCGGCACGGACGAGCCCGGCGTCTTCCGCGCCGCCGCCTCTCTTGAGCTGCTCCAGGCCAGCGCGCTGGTGCACGACGACGTGATGGACAAGAGCGACCTGCGCAGGGGCATGCCGTCCGCGCACCGCCGCTTCCAGGCGATGCACGAGAAGTCCGGCTGGTACGGCTCGGCGCAGCAGTTCGGCGAGGGCGCCGCGATCCTGCTGGGCAACCTGCTGCTGATCTGGTCGGGGGAGATGTGGCGGGCCAGCGGCCTGCCGCGCGAGTCGCTGGAGGCCGCCCAGCCGGTCCACGACCACATGCGCACCGAGCTGATGTGCGGGCAATACCTCGACCTGCTGGAGCAGGCGCACGGGGAGAACACGTTCGACTCGGCGCTGCGGGTGGCGCTGTACAAGAGCGGCAAATACTCGGTGGAGCAGCCGCTCAGGCTCGGCCTGGTGCTCGCCGCCCGGGAGCTCGCGCCGTGGATGGACGACCTGTGCACCGGCTACGGCAGGCGGGTCGGGATCGCGTTCCAGCTCCGCGACGACATCCTGGGGGTGTTCGGCGACCCGGCCCAGACGGGCAAGCCCGCGGGGGACGACCTGCGGGAGGGCAAGCGCACGATGCTGGTGGCCCGCACGCTCGCGGCCGCCTCCCCGGCGCAGGCCGCCACGGTGCGGCGGCTGCTGGGGGATCCGGCGCTGGACGAGCGCGGGGTGGCGTCGCTGCGGCGGATCATCGACGACACGGGTGCGCTGCAGGAATGCGAGGACCTGATCGGCGACTACCTGGGGGAGGCGCTGGCGGCGCTCGACGCGGCCCCGGTCACCCCGGACTCCCGTGCCGCCCTGACCGACCTCGCCATCGCCGCCACCTCCCGCAAAACCTGACCACCCCGCTCCGCTGGCCACCGGGCCTGGACCCAACGCGCCGTTACGGGCCGACGGCCTCGCACCCCGAACACACCGCACGTACGCAGCGCACGGAGACGGCGCACAGACCCCGGGCACAGGCGACGACCGGACAGGCCACGCTCGAAGGAGGCGCGGCACCGCAGCGCGAAGGACGGGCGCGGGAAAGCGGCACGAATACCGGCAGGGGGCCCCGAGCCCGCCACCACATCTCCCGGACGTGACGCCCGGAAGGCGGCGCCCGAAGAACGGGCACGGAAGCAACGGGCACGGAAGCTAGGCGCGGCGGCGGGCGCGGAAGCCGGGCGCGGCGGCGGCGCGTGAAAGCGGCACGGGCAAGCGGCGATCGGGCAGGCCAGGACCGCGGAGCCGGGGCCGCCAGGACCGCGGAGCCGGGCCCGCGGAGCCGGAGCCGCCGGGACCGCGGAGCCGGGTCCGTTGGAGGCGCCCGCTGTCAGGGCGGGCGCCTCGGGGTCAGCGGGCCGACAGCCGCTTGGCGAACTCCGCCGCCGCGGCCCCGGGGTCGTCGGCGTCGGTGATCGCCCGGACCACCACCGCCCGGCGCACGCCGTACGACATCACCTCGTCGAGGTTGGCGAGGTCGATGCCGCCGATCCCGAACCACGGCCGCGACGTCCCCAGCGACGCCACATGCCTGAGCAGCGGCGGGCCGGGGGCCGGGCGGCCCGGCTTGGTGGGCGTGGGCCAGACGGGGCCGCAGCAGAAGTAGTCGACGCCCTCCTCCACGGCCGCGGCGGAAGCCTCGGCGGCGGAGTGGGTGGACCGTCCGATGACGATGTCGTCGCCGAGTATCTCTCGCGCGACCGTCACGGGAAGGTCGTCCTGCCCCAGGTGGAGCACGTCGGGCCGGGCGGCGTAGGCGATGTCCGCCCGGTCGTTGACGGCCAGCAGCTTGCCGTGCCGGTCGCAGGCGTCGCGGAAGATCTCGAGGAGCGCGAGTTCTTCGCGAGCCTCCAGGCCCTTCTCCCGCAGCTGGATGATGTCCACGCCCCCGGCCAGCACCGAATCGAGGAACTCTGCCAGGTCGCCGCGGTCGCGGCGGCCGTCTGTGCAGAGATAGAGGCGGGCCTCAGAAAGCGAGGGCTTGGGCACGCCGCTTGACCTCGGTATGACGGCCGGCCTTGATCGCCTCTATGGGCGATCCGGGCAGCGACTCGTCTGGGGTGAAGAGCCAGCGCAGCGACTCGACATCGTCGTAGCCGGCGTCCTGCAACACGGTCAGCGTGCCGGGCAGGCCCTTCATCACGTCCTTCCCATCGAGGAACACCGCGGGCACCTGTGGCCCGCCGCTCCCGCGGCGCACGCCGAGGAGCTTGTGGTCCTTGAGGAGCTGCTTGGCCCGCCCGATCGAAAGGTCAAGGCGCGAGGCCACTTCGGGGAGCGTGAGCCACTCGTCGACGAGCTGCTCGGTCTCCCGGTCGATCTGTGCAACAGAAAGCGTCACGAAACCACAACTACCACATGCCGTCCTTGCTCAAACAACACAATCCCGTAGGGGGACTTGTGGATCTACCAGGCGTTCCGCGTCGAGGCGGTGGCCCGCCTCGATGATCCGCCGCCCCTGTACGAGATCGCGCGGCCGGTCCACGGCGAGCACCGCGGCGAGGGTGTCGCCGGCGGTGAGCCAGACGGCCGACCACTTGCCCTCGGGCTCTCCTCGATAGACCAGCCGTTCCCCCGCGGGGTGGTGGCCGGAGTATTGCACCATGTGCCCGAACTGCTCGGACCAGAAGTATGGCACCGGATCGTACACGGCTTCCTCCCCCAGCAGTGTCGCGGCGGCGACCTCGGGGGCGTTGAGCGCGGTGTCCCAGTGTTCCACCCTGAGCCTGACCTGCCAGCGGCGCGACCACCAGGCGGCGCAGTCGCCCACGGCAACCGTGTTCGGGAGCGAGGCGCGCAGGTGCTCGTCGGTGACGACGCCGTTGTGGAGGTCGATGTCGGCGCCGGCCAGCCATTCGACCGCCGGGCGCACGCCGATGCCGGTGACGACCGCGTGGGCCTCGACGAACTCGCCGCCCACCAGCCGCACGCCGCCCTCGTCCACGGAGTCGACCATGGTGCCGAGCCGCAGGTCGATGCCGTCGTACCAGCGCTCGGTGCGGGCCCCGATCTCGGTGCCGACGGCGGTCGCGAGCGGGGTCTCGGCGGACTCGATCACCGTCACCTCGCAGCCGGCGCGGCGGGCCGCCGTGGCCACCTCCGCGCCGATCCAGCCGGCGCCGACGATGGCAAGGCGGGCGCCGGGGACGAGCATGGCCCTGAGCTCGTGGGCGTCGTCGATGGTGCGCAGCACGTGCTGGGGGCCGTCGCCGGGCAGCCTGATCGGCTCGGCGCCGGTGGCGATGACCAGGCTGTCGTAGCCGATCTCGCCCTCGGTGGTCTCCACGACGCCCTCGCGCAGCGACTTGGCGCTGACGCCGGGCCAGAAGTCGACGCCCATGGACTCGAGGTCGGTCTCGACGTAGCTGGAGTCGGCGTCGCCGGCCAGGACGGCCTTGGACAGGGGCGGGCGGTCGTAGGGGCGGTGGCGCTCCTGGCCCACCAGGGTGATCCGGCCGTCGAACCCGCGCCCGCGCAGTGCCTCGACCGTACGCACTCCGGCCAGGCCCGCTCCCACCACCACGACATGCTTCACGTTGATGACCATAACGGGGGCGGTGCGTGGACGTCGCACCGAGGCCGTAGGCTGTGGACGTAAGACGCGCGGGAGTCCGGCCGTAACCGGGCTGAGAGGAAGGCTGCACCGGGCCTTCGACCGCAAGACACCTGATCCGGATCATGCCGGCGAAGGGAGCGCATGTGGACGTGATCGTGGGTGGCGGGGTCGTCGGGCTTTCCGTCGCCTGGCGGATGGCCCGTGAGGGGCGGCAGGTCACCGTGGTCGACCCGGCTCCGGGCACGGGTGCCTCGCACGCGGCGGCGGGGATGCTGGCCCCGGTCAGCGAGGTGACCTACACCGAGGCGCCGCTGCTGCGGCTGGGGATGGCCTCGCTGCGCCGCTGGCCCGCCTTCGCCGCCGAGCTCTCCGCGGACGCCGGCCTGGACGAAGCCGCCGGACCGGGCGCGGAGCAGGGGCCGAAGCGGCCCGGCGCGGGTCGGGGGCTGAACCGGCCCGGCGCGGGGCGAGGGCTGGATCTCCGGTCGGACGGGACGCTCGACGTGGCGTTCGGGGCCGACGACCTGGCGGCGCTGGACGAGCTGGCGGCGTTCATGGACAAGCTGGGCCTGCCGGTCGAGCGGCTGACCGGGCGGGAGTGCCGCCGGCTGGAGCCGATGCTGGCACCCTCCGTGCGCGGCGGGCTGCTGGCGGCCGGTGACGCCTGGGTCGACCCGCGCCGCGTGACGGCGGCGCTGCTGGCCGCCCTGGAACGGAGGGGCGTGCCGCTGGTCAGGGCCCGCGCGACTGGGCTGCTGCGCGAGGGCGGGCGCGAAGGTGGGGCGGTCACGGGCGTGCGCCTGGACGGCGACCCCGCCGAGCTGCGGGCCGAGCGGGTCGTCGTGGCGGCCGGGGCCTGGAGCGCCGAGCTGGCCGAGGTGCCGGTGCGGCCGGTCAAGGGGCAGATCATGCGGTTGCGCTCGCCGCAGCCGCTGCTCGGCCGGTGCGTACGCGGAACCGTGCACGGCTCGTACGTCTACCTGGTCCCCCGGGGCGACGGCGAGCTGGTGGTCGGGGCCACGCAGGAGGAGCTGGGATTCGACACCCGGGTGACCGCCGGCGGGCTCTACGAGCTGCTGCGGGACGCCAGGGAGCTGGTGCCGGGCGTCACCGAGCTGGAGGTCGCCGACGTGGTGGCGGGGCTGCGGCCGGGGACACCGGACAACCTGCCGGTCATCGGGCCGAGCGGGACACCGGGGCTGGCGTTCGCGACCGGGCACCACCGGGGCGGCGTGCTGCTGGCCCCGCTCACGACGGCCATCCTGCTGGGCGAGGAGAGCGAGCTGGCGGCCCTGTGCACGCCGGAGAGATTTCGGGAAATTTCATGATTGTTACCATCAACGGGGCCGCGCACGAGGTGGTCGACGGCATCACCGTGGCGCAGGCCGTACGCATATTGACCGCGGTCACCACCGGAGTGGCCGTGGCCGTGAACGACGAGGTGGTCACGCGCGGCGCCTGGGACTCGACGGCGCTGCGCGACCGTGACCGCGTGGAGGTTCTGACGGCGGTGCAAGGTGGATGATCTGATCATCGCCGGGGAGAAGTTCTCCTCCCGGCTCATCATGGGGACCGGCGGCGCGCCCTCGCTGGAGGTGCTCGACCAGGCGCTGGCGGCGTCGGGGACCGAGCTGACCACGGTGGCGATGCGGCGGCTCGACCCGGGCTCACGGGGCTCCGTGCTGGACGTGCTGCACAGGCGCGACATCAAGGTGCTGCCCAACACGGCCGGCTGCTTCACCGCGGGCGAGGCCGTGCTGACGGCCCGGATGGCCAGGGAGGCCCTGGGCACGAACTGGGTCAAGCTGGAGGTCATCGCCGACGAGCGGACGCTGCTGCCGGACCCGATCGAGACGTTCGACGCGGCCGAGCGGCTGGTGGCGGACGGGTTCGTGGTGCTGCCGTACATCGGGGACGACCCGGCGCTGGCCCGGCGGCTGGAGCAGGCCGGCTGCGCCGCCGTGATGCCCCTGGGGGCGCCGATCGGCTCGGGGCTGGGCATCCGCAACCCGCACAACATCGAGCTCATCGTGGAGGCCGCCGGCGTGCCGGTGATCCTCGACGCGGGCATCGGCACGGCGAGCGACGCCGCGCTGGCGATGGAGCTGGGCTGCGACGCCGTGCTGCTGGCCACGGCCGTCACCAGGGCGCAGCGGCCCGACCTCATGGCGGCGGCCATGAAGGGCGCCGTGGTCGCCGGGCGGCTGGCGCGGCAGGCGGGCCGCATCCCGCGCCGCCGCTACGCCGAGGCGTCCTCCCCGATGACGCCGTGACCCCGGAGGCGCCCGTGACCCCGGTGGCCGTCGTGACCTGGGAGGGGTCGTGTCCGCTTCGCCGGAAGCTGGGACGTTCCAACGGGAACGTCTCCGCATCGGTTTCGGGCGCCCGGGCCCTGCCAGTGGCAAAACGCCCGTAAACTCAGCGGGGTGGATACGACGACTGCGGACCCCCTGGTCGGGCGGCTCCTCGATGGGCGCTACCGCATCGAGAGCCGGATCGCCCGGGGCGGTATGGCGACCGTCTACCTCGCGCTGGACATCCGGCTCGACCGGACGGTGGCGCTGAAGGTCATGCACCGCTCGCTCGCCGAGGACCCGGCCTTCGTCAGGCGGTTCATCGGCGAGGCCAAGTCGGTGGCCAGCCTCTCCCATCCCAACGTGGTGCACGTCTTCGACCAGGGCACCGACAACGACGTCGTCTACCTGTCGATGGAATACGTCCCGGGCCGCACCCTGCGCGACATCCTGCGCGAGCGGGGCAGGCTGCCGGCCCGTGAGGCGCTCGAGATCATGATCCCGGTGCTCGCCGCCCTCGGCGCGGCCCACCAGGCCGGGTTGGTGCACCGCGACGTCAAGCCCGAAAACGTCCTGATGACCGACGACGGCCGGGTCAAGGTCGTCGACTTCGGCCTGGCCAGGGCGATCGAGGCGACCAACCAGACCCGTACCGGCGTGATGATCGGCACGATCGGCTACATGGCGCCGGAGCAGGTCACCACCGGCGCCGCCGACGTGCGCAGCGACGTCTACGCCGCGGGCATCATGCTGTTCGAGCTGGTGACCGGGCAGCAGCCGTACGACGGTGAGACGCCGATGTCGGTGGCCTACCGGCACGTCCACGACACCGTGCCGGCGCCGTCGTCGGTGGTGCCCGACGTGCCGCCGCTGATCGACACGCTGGTGGCGCACGCGACCGCCCGCGAGCCGCACGACCGGCCCGCCGACGCGACCGCGATGCTCGTGGCGGCGGTCGAGGCGCACCGGATGCTGCCGCGCACGACCACACCGCCGGGCACGGGGCCGGTCTACGCGCACTCGCAGCCACCGAGGGCCGGGAGCGCGTCGGCCGCCCGGTCGGTGCCGCTGGCCGCCCCCGCCCACACGCTGGTCCAGCCGCGGGCCGAGGTTCCGCAGCGGCGCGGGTTCCGGCCCAACTGGTTCCTGGTGGTGCTCGCCGCCGTGATGGTGGTGGCGGTCGGGCTGACGGGCTGGTATTTCGCGCAGCCCGAATACGTCACCGTGCCCAACCTGGTCGGCAAGAACCTGGCGGTGGCCCAGAAGAACCTCGCCGCGCTCGGCCTGAAGATGCGCGAGGCCGACGGCCAATATGACGAGAAGCTGGCCGAGGGCCTGATCCTGCGGTCCGACCCGGCGGCCGAATCCCAGCTGGAGAAGGGCTCCACGATCACGCTGGTGCCCTCGCTGGGCCCCGAGCGCATCGTGGTGCCCGACGTGTCGGCCATGACCGGCAACGAGGCCCGCGCCGCGATCGCCAAGGCGGGCCTGACGGTCGGCTCCGTCAAGCGCCTGGCCAACCAGGAGGTCGAGCGCGACAAGGTGATCCGCACCTCGCCGCAGGTGGGCGAGAAGGTCAAGAAGAACGCCTCGATCGACATCTACGTCAGCGCCGGGCTCGTCATGCCCGACGTCGGCGGCATGCCGAAGGACGAGGCCGCCGGCTACCTCGGGCAGCAGGGCTTCCAGGTGCAGGTCAACGAGGTCGATGACGACGCCGAGCCGTGCACGGTCATCGCCCAGTCCCCCAAGGCCAAGTCCGAGGTGGACAAGGGCGCGCCGGTCATGATCACGGTGGCGCGCTGCCAGACGGACTTCTGGCAGTGGTTCCGCGGCGACAACGAGGGCCGCGACGACCAGCAGTTCAGCCTGGTGCCCGGGGTGATCGGGAAGAACATCAACGACGCCAAGGCGGAGCTGGAGGCGCTGGGGTTCAAGGTCCGGGTGCAGCGGCTGGGCAACCGGGGCGTGGTGCAGTACCAGCGGCCGCTCCCGAACAGCGAGCGGCCGCCCGGCACCACGGTCTACCTCTGGCAGTGAGCCGGCGAGCGCCCCGGGGCTCCGGGGCGCTCGATGCCGTCAGGCGAGGTGGCCGTGCAGGCGGACGCGGGCCAGGCCGCCGTCCGGGTGGATGTCCACCCGCACGTGCGTCACCGGCTCCGCGTGGCCGAGGCGGAAGCGGTGCGGCGTGTCGGGCTGCAGGCGGGTCCTGGGCAGGAGCTCCACCTCGCGCTCCCCGTCCAGCCCCGTCAGCGACACCGCGCCGGGCGCGTTGAACAGCAGGTTCGTGGTGTCGATCTCGGCCAGCCGGACGATCCCGCGCCCGGCCAGCCGGATGACGAGCCAGTCGTTGCCCTCGCCCCGCCGCCGGGCCGTCTCCCAGCCCTCCGCCTGGTGCCGGGCCAGCCCCGGCGCGATGACGTTGTTGGGCGCGGAGTAGAACTCGTCGGAGCAGGCGGTGACCAGACCGCCGTTGGCGAGGGCGGCCAGGTCGAGGCCGAGGCCCTCGTACAGGGACAGGTCGGGGCGCGCCTCGCCGTGCACCCGCAGGCGGGCGACGCCGCCGTCGGGGTGGATGCTGAGCCGTACGTGCGTGTACCGGGACTCGTCGGCGACCTCGAAGTGGTGCTCGGCGTCCCCCTTGAGGTCGGACCTCGGCACGATCTCCGTCCACGGCGCCGCCAGCAGCTCGGCCGGTGACGGGTAGCCCGCCACGCAGGTGGCCGCCACGGAGGCGTGGGGCGGGTAGTTGCCCTTGAACCAGGCGGTGTCGATCACCACGCCGCGGATCACCCCGGGCAGGCCGAGCCGTACGAGTGCCCAGTCGTGGCCGGGTTCGCGGCGGCGGCGGGTCTCCCACCCGTCGTACACCTGCCCCTTGTTGCCGAACGTCGCGGGCGAGAACTCCGGCCGGCCCGGCCTGATCAGGCTCTCCTTCTCGGCGAACGACTCGTCGCTGGCCGCCACGACGGACCCGCCGAGGGTGCGCAGGGCGAGGTCGGGCAGGGTCGTGAAGCGGATCATCTACTGCGCTCCCGGCAGGAATCGTCCGTGCGGCGTGCCGTCCACCGGGCGGCCGCGCAGCCAGGTGGTCAGCACGGCGCCCTTGAGGGTGCGGCCGTGGTAGGGGGTGACGGGGTTCTTGTGGTGGAGGCGGGCGGCGTCGATCAGGTTGTCGGCGCCGGGATCGAAGGCCACCAGATCGGCGTCGTTTCCGACCTTTATCCCGCCTTTTCCGGAGATGCCGGCCAGGGCGGCGGGGTTGGCCGACATCCAGCGGACCACGTCCCCCAGCCGGTGCCCCCGGCGCGCGGCCTCCGTCCAGACGGCCGGCAACCCGAGCTGGAGCGAGGCGATGCCGCCCCACGCGGCGGCGAAGTCGGGCACCTTGAGCTCGGCCGTGGACGGCGAGTGGTCGGACACCACGCAGCTCAGCACCCCCCGCGCGAGCCCGTCCCACAGCAGGTCGCGGTTGGCCTCGGAGCGGATCGGCGGGCAGCACTTGTACGCGGTCCCGCCCTCGGGCACCTGCTCGGCCGCCAGCGTCAGGTAGTGCGGGCAGGTCTCGGCCGAGACCGCCACGCCCCGGGCCTGGGCGGCCTCCAGGACGTCCAGGCAGGCGGCGCTGGAGACGTGCAGGACGTGCACCCGGCAGCCGGTCTCGGCGGCCAGCCGGACGACCCGCTCGACGGCGCTGCGCTCGGACTCCCCCGGCCGGGAGTCGAGGAACTCCCGGTAGGTCGGCCCGCCGGGCTCGGCCAGCAGCGCCGGGTCCTCGGCGTGCACGACCATCATCCCGCCGAACCCGGCGATCTCCTCCAGAGCCTCCCGCAGCTCGTCGTCGGCCAGCGGCGGGAACTCGTCCACGCCCGAGGGCGACATGAAGCACTTGAACCCGTAGACGCCGCGCTCGTGCAGGGGCGCGAGGTCCTTGACGTTGCCGGGCACCGCGCCGCCCCAGAAGCCGACGTCCACGTGGCACTGCCCCTCGGCGGCCCGCTGTTTGACCTCGAGCGCCCCGGCTGAGACGGTGGGCGGCAGGGAGTTGAGCGGCATGTCCAGGATCGTGGTGACGCCTCCCGCGGCGGCGGCCCGGGTGGCGGAGTCGAAGCCCTCCCAGTGGGTGCGGCCCGGCTCGTTGACGTGGACGTGCGTGTCGACCAGGCCCGGCAGGAGGGCCACGTCGCGCAGGTCGATGTCCTCGGTGGCGGGGACCGGGGCGGCGTAGTCGTACAGGGCGGCGATCACCTCGCCCCGTACGGCCACGGCGACGGCCCGCTCGCCCTCCGGCGTGACGGTCCTGCGCGATCTGACGACGGTGTCGAACTCGGTGTCGAATCCGGTCATCCGGTCCCCTCCAGGAGGCGGTCGGCGGCGAGCCGGGAGGCCAGGCGTTCGAGCAGCGGGCCGGCCTCGGCCATGCAGCGGGCCGGGTCGGGCTCCAGGTCCGTCAGGGCGTAGGCGGCCTCGATGCCCGCGGCCTTCAGGTCGGCGTCGCTGAGCGTACGGCGCCCGCAGACGGCCACCACCGGCACGCCCGCCCTGGCGGCGGCCTGCGCCACGCCGACGGGCGCCTTGCCGCGCAGCGACTGCTCGTCCAGCGACCCCTCACCCGTGATCACCAGGCGCGCGCCCTGGACCAGCTCGCCGAACCCGAGCAGGTCGAGCAGGTAGTCGATGCCGGGCCGCAGCTCGGCGTGCAGGAACGCCAGCGCCGCGAACCCGACCCCGCCGGCCGCCCCCGCCCCCGGCGCTCCCGCCACGCCCATGGCACGCGGGACGTCGTCGTGCTCGACCGCCCCCATCAGCCCGTGCGTGGCCGTGGCCACGGCGGCCAGGCGGGACAGCGCGGCCTCCAGCGTCTTGACGTCGTCGGGTGTGGCGCCCTTCTGGGGCCCGTAGACGGCGGCGGCGCCGTGCGGGCCGAGCAGGGGGTTGTCCACGTCGCTGGCCACCACGAACTCGACGCCCGAGACGTCCAGGAAGCCCGACATGTCGATACGGGCCAGCGCCTGCAGCGCCGCCCCGCCCCGGGACAGCTCGGCGCCGCCGGCGTCCAGCAGGCGGGCGCCCAGGGCCTGCGCCATGCCCGCTCCCCCATCGGTGCACGCGCTGCCGCCCAGGCCCAGGACCACCCGCTCGGCGCCCCGGCGCACGGCGTCGGCGACCAGCTCGCCGGTGCCGTAACTGGTGGCGGTCAGGGGCTCGCGCCCGCCGGGCAGCCGGCGCAGCCCGGACGCCTCCGACAGCTCGACCACGGCGGTGCCGTTGGGGTGCCAGGCGTAGGAGGCGGGGATCCGCTCGCCGGTGGGGCCGGTGACCTCGATCGTGATCCGGCCGAATCCGGCCGCCACCGCCGCGTCGACGGTGCCGTCGCCCCCGTCGGCGACGGGCAGCTCGACCGTGGGCACGCCGAGCCCTGCCGACACCCGGGATGCCACCTCGGCCGCCGTCAGCGTCCCCTTGAACTTGTCGGGGGCGACCAGTACGTGCTGAACCACTACGAACTCCCACCTGATGATGAACAATGTCCTGACACGCCTTCCTGCCCGGTGCGAGCGGGCAGGAAGGCGTGACTCATCATCACATCCCGGCCCGCTCAGCTCGCGCGCTGGGCGGGGCGCAGGTGGTTGAAGACGAGGTTCAGGAGGATCACCAGCAGGCTGCCCGTGCTGATGCCGCTGTTGAGGATGGTCTGGGCCCAGTCGGGGAACTTGTCGTAGAAGTCCGGCACGCCGACCGGGATGGCGGCCACGCCGAGGGAGACCGCCACGATGACCAGGTTGTGGTTGCCCTCGAAGCTCACCTTCGCCAGCGTGCGGATGCCGGAGGCGGCCACGGTGCCGAACATGGCGATGCCCGCGCCGCCGAGCACCGGCTGCGGGATGGCCGCGATCACCGCGCCGAGCACGGGGATCAGGCCGAGCAGCACGAGGATGCCGCCGGCGGTGGCGACGACCCAGCGGCTGCGTACACCGGTCAGCCCGACGAGCCCGACGTTCTGGGCGTAGGCGGTGTAGGGGAAGGTGTTGAACACGCCGCCCAGCGCGGTGGAGAACCCGTCGGCCCGCAACCCGTCGGCCAGCCGCCGCGGGGTGAGCTCCGAGCCGGTCATCTCGGCCACCGCCACGAAGTCGCCGGTCGTCTCGGTCATGGAGACGAGCATGACCACGCACATCGAGATGATCGCCGTGACCTGGAACGTGGGCATCCCGAACGCGAACGGCGTGCTGATCCCGAACAGGTCGGCCGAGCCGACGTTCGAGAAGTCCGTGAACCCGAGCGGGATCGCCACGAGCGTGCCCGCCACGATGCCGGCCAGCACGGCCACCCGGCCCAGGAATCCCTTGGACAGCCGGTAGATCGCGAGGATGAACAGCAGCACGGCCGCGGCCATGGCGATGTTGCGCGGTTCCCCGTACGACGGGCTGCCCGCGCCCCCGGCGGCCCAGCGGGCGGCGACCGGCAGCAGCGAGATCCCGATGATGGTGATGATGGTGCCGGTGACCAGCGGCGGGAAGAACCTGACGATCCGGGCGAAGTAGGGGGCGACGGCCACGACGAGCAGCCCCGACACGATGACCGCGCCGTAGATGGCCGGCAGGCCGCCCTGGGTGGTGCCGATCAGCACCATCGGGGTGACGGCCGCGAACGTGCAGCCCTGCATGATCGGCAGCCGGACCCCGAACCGCCACACCCCGACGCACTGGATGAGCGTGGCGATGCCGCTGATCAGCAGGTCGGCGTTGATCAGGTACGCGAGCTGGTCGGGAGGCAGGTCGAGCGCACCGCCCACGATGAGCGGCACCGCGACGGCGCCCGCGTACATCGCCAGCACGTGCTGCAGCCCGAGCGTGCCGAGCTGCGCGGCCGGCAGGCGGGCGTCGACCGGATGCACCTCACTCTTCATGAGTCACTCCAGGTTCAGGGGGTGACCTCAAGTGAAACAAGCGATCTCCCCGCGAACCTATGCACAAGCCCATCAACCGCTGCCCGCCGCACCTGTCGTCAGGTGTGTGATCCTCCAACTAGGCTCACTGCGGGAAAGGGGGCCTTTGTGCGGATGACGACGAGACAGCGGCAGGTGCGGCTGGCCCTGCGGCACCGGCTGGCGCGCAAGGCCGCCACGCCGGAGGAGGCGGCGGAGTCCGTGGTGGCGCTGCACGGCACCGACCCGGCGACGGTGTTCCTGTCGGCGGGCGCGCGCCTGGCGGCCCCCGGCCCGGAGCCGGTCGAGCGGGCCCTGTACGCCGACCGCACGCTGGTGCGGATGACCGGCATGCGGCGCACGGTCTTCGTGGTCCCGGCGGAGCTGGTGCCGGTCGTGCACCACTCCTCGATGCCGGCGATCGCCCGCAGGGAGCGCGCGTCCGTGCTGAAGGTGATCGCGTTGGGCGGCTGGGACGAGACCCGGCTCAAGGACGTCGAGGCGTCGGTGCTGCGGCTGCTGGCCGAGTCGGGCGACGCCACGGCGGCCGAGCTGGGGGCGCTGGAGCCGCGGCTGCGCGAGCGGTTCACGGTGGCGGTGGGCAAGCCGTACGAGGGCGTGGTGAGCCTGGGCTCGCGCCTGCTCGCCCTGATGGCGATGGACGGCCTCCTGGTACGGCGGGCCCGCGTGTCCGGCACGTGGGTCAGCGGCACGCACTACTGGGGCCTGGCCCCGGAGATGGCCGAGCTGGCCGCGCACGAGGCGCAGGCGGCGCTGGTGGCCCGGTGGCTGGCGGCGTTCGGCCCGGGCACGGAGGCGGACCTCAAGTGGTGGACCGGCTGGACGCTCAAGGACGTGCGCCGGGCCCTGGCCGCCACCGGCGCGGTGGCGGTGGAGCTGGACGAGGGCACGGGCTACGTGCTGCCGGACGACCTGCCTGACGAGCGGGAAGAGGTCGTGGCGCCCGAGCCGTGGGCGGCGCTGCTGCCCGCGCTCGACCCGACGCCGATGGGCTGGCAGGCCCGCGACTGGTACCTGCCGCCGGAGCACCGGGCCGAGCTGTTCGACCGCAGCGGGAACGTGGGCCCCACCGTCTGGTGGGACGGCCGGGTGGTGGGCGGCTGGGCGCAGCGGCCCGGCGGCGAGATCGTGTGGCGCGCCCTGCCGGGCGCGGACGTGGGTGCGGACGCGCGGGCCGCGATCGAGGCCGAGGTGGCCGGGCTGGCCTCCTGGCTGGGCGGGATCACGGTGACCCCCCGCTTCCGCACCCCGCTGGAACGCGCGCTGTCGGCCCTATGAGAGCGTCCGGATGAACTCCTCCAGCGAGTAGCGGCCGTCCTGGTCGGAGTCGGCCTCCTGGCTCATCGCCCCGAGCGCCTCCGCCGGGAGGTCGGGGAAGTGCCGCTTCAGCTCGGCCTCGCTGATGTAGCCGTCGCCGTCGGTGTCGATCGACGCGAAAGTGTTCCTGAGCTGCGCCAGCCGCTCGTCTGGGAGTTCCGCCGACACGGGACCGCCTTTCCTGCTCGTTTCGGACATTTACACCTTAGTGGCCCGGACACGATGGGTCCCATGACGAGTGACAGCAAGCACGAGAGCGCCAGAGTGCGGCAGGGGTCCCGTCAGGTTCCGGCGTCGCCCTGATCCTGGTGGACCTCCTTGGCGGCGGTGATCCCGCGTTCCTCCGCGAGCCGCATCAGCCGCCGGTGCGCCGCGGCGCCCGCCCGCCCGGCCGCGTCCTGGGCGACGGTCCTTAACTCGCCGTCGGCCACCACCGTACGCCCCCCGACCAGCACCCTGGCCAGCGGCGGCACGGGCCCGAAGACGAGCGCGCACACCGGGTCGGCGACGGCGGCGGTGTACGGCCCGTCGACCCGCCACAGGGCGACGTCGGCCAGCTTGCCGGGCTCCAGCGACCCGAGCTCGCCCTCCCGGCCGAGGTTGCGGGCGCCGCCCAGCGTGGCCAGCTCCAGGGCCTGCCTGGCGGTGAGCGCCTCGGGGCCGTACCTGGCGCGCTGGAACAGCAGGGCCTGCCGCATCTCCCCGGCCAGCGCGGTCAGCTCGGAGGAGGCGTTGCCGTCCACGCCGAGTCCCACGTTCGCGCCGCGGCGCAGCAGCTCCGACACGCGGGCGATCCCCGCGCCGAGGCGCCCGTTCGAGGAGGGGCAGTGCGCGGAGCCGGTGCCGGTGGCGGCCAGCTTGCCGATGTCGGCGTCGCTCAGGTGCACGGCGTGCGCGAACCACACGTCCGGGCCCAGCCAGCCCAGCTTCTCCATGTAGTCGACCGGGCGCAGCCCGAACTCCCGCAGGCAGTGCTCGTCCTCGTCGAGGGTCTCGGCGAGGTGGGTGTGCAGGCGTACGCCCTTGGCCCGGGCCAGGGCGGCGGACTCGGTCATCAGCTCGGCGCTGGCCGAGAACGGCGAGCACGGCGCGACCACCACGCGCAGCATGGAGGAGAACGAGGGGTCGTGATAGGCGTCCACGGCCTCGGCAGTGGCGGCCAGGATGTCGTCCAGCTCCTCGACCACGACGTCCGGCGGCAGCCCGCCCTTCGACTCCCCCCGGTCCATGGAGCCGCGCGCGGGGTGGAACCTGAGGCCCACCTCGCGGGCGGCCTCGATCTCGGCCGCGAGGAGGTCGCCCCGGCCCTTGGGGAAGACGTAGTGGTGGTCGCTGGAGGTGGTGCAGCCCGACAGCGCCAGCCAGCTCAGCCCGGCCTGGGCCGCGCCCTTGACCACCTCGGCGTCCATGGCCGCCCACACCCGGTAGAGCGCCACCAGCCACTCGAACAGCGTCGCGTCCTGCGCCAGACCCTGCGAGGCCCACTGGTACAGGTGGTGGTGGGTGTTGACCAGGCCGGGGGTGGCCAGGCAGCCGGTGCCGTCGATGCGCGAGGCGCCGGGGACGGCGGGCGCGGGCCCGGCGCCGAGCTCGGCGATCCGGTCCCCATCGATCCTGATATATCCGGATTCGATCTCGGGGCCGGCGACAGGGGCGATGTACACGTTCTCGATGAGGACGCTCATCCGGCCGCCTTCCGGGAGGCGGCCAGGCGCACCGCGTCGAGGATCTTCTCGTAGCCGGTGCACCGGCACAGGTTGCCCGCCAGCGCCTCCCTGATCTCGGCGTCCGACGGCCGGGGCACGCGTTCGAGCAGGTGGTGGGCCTGCACCAGCAGCCCCGGCGTGCAGAAGCCGCACTGCACGGCCCCGCACTCGACGAACGCCTCCTGCACCGGGTCGAGCCGGTCGCCGTCGGCCAGCCCCTCCACGGTACGCACCCGCCGCCCCTCGGCCTGCCCGGCGGCCACCAGGCAGGCGCAGACCGGCAGGCCGTCGAGGTAGACCGTGCACGAGCCGCACTCGCCCTGCTCGCACGCGTTCTTGGAGCCGGGCAGGCCGAGGCGCTCGCGCAGCACGTACAGGAGGCTCTCGCCCTCCCAGACGTTCTCGGCGATCTCCTCGCGGCCGTTGACGGTGAAGGTGACGCGCATCAGGCGGCCCTCTTTTCCAGGTGGTCGTTCCAGGCCCAGGTGAGCGTGCGGCGGGCCATCACGCCGATGGCGTGCACGCGGTAGGCGGCGGTGCCGCGCACGTCGTCGATCGGCGCGGCGGCCCGCGCGCACAGCTCGCCGAAGCGCCGCAGCAGCGCGGGGTCGAGCGGCGCGTCCCAGTCGAGCTCGCGGGCCAGCAGGTCCTCGGCCTCCAGCGCCCGGCGCGGGGTGGGCGCGGCCGAGCCGATGCCGGTGCCGACCCGCCGCTCCCGGGGGTGCAGCGCGACCGCGAACGAGCACACCGCGATCACCATCGCGTTGCGCGTGCCGACCTTGGAGAAGTACTGGGGCCCGGTGGCGGGCGGCACGTGCACGGCCCTGATCAGCTCGTCCGGCTCCAGCGCGCTGCGCTTGACCCCGAGGTAGAAGTCCGTGGCCGGGATCATCCGGACCCCGCGCTCGCGCGACTCCACCTCGACCACCGCTCCCGCCGCCAGCAGCGGCGGGTGGCTGTCGCCCGCGGGCGAGGCCGCGCCCAGGTTCCCGCCGACGGATCCGCGGTTGCGGATCTGCGGCGAGCCGACCGTGCGCGAGGCCTGGGCGAGCCCCGGCAGCGGCCCGCCGAGCTCCGCGACGACCGTCGCGTACGACACCCCGGCCCCGACCCGGCACAGGCCGCCCGCCATCGACCAGTCCCGCAGCTCGGCCACCCGGTTGAGGTCGAGCAGCGCCGGCGGCCTGCGCACGTCGAAGTTCAGCTCCACCATCACGTCGGTGCCGCCCTGGATGGGCACCGCCTCCGGCTGGTCCGCCTTGGCGGCCAGCGCCTCTTCCCACGTCGTGGGCCGCAAGAAGTCCATCTGCCTACTCCCAGGCGAATCCGGCGTCGGGCGCGTCCTCGCGCAGCACGCCGCCCTCGATGAGTCCGTAGGGGCGGTCGGCGGCGTGGAAGACCTCGTTGTCGTTGTCCAGGCCGAACGGGGTCAGGTCGACCGCGAAGTGGTGCTTGTTCGGCATGACCATCCTGACCTCGCAGATCTCGGGGCAGGTGGTGAGGGCGCGCTCGCCCATGGCGTACAGGGTCTGCTGGAGGGAGAGGCTGTGCGTGCCGGCGAACGCGTCGATCAGGGCCCGCCGGACCTCCTCGTACGACTTGGCGTAGGAGGAGGTGCCGTCGCCGGCGTGCCGCCAGCGGGCGGTGACGGCGGTGGCCAGGACGCGGTCGGTGGTGGGCGGGAGGGTGGTGTACTCGTCCACGATGTAGCCGTGGAACTCCGAGCCCGTCGAGTTCAGCACCACCAGGTCCTTGAGCCCGGACACGACCGTGTCGCGGCCGTCGCGGTCGTGGTGGACCACGCACGTGCGCACCTCACCGCCGTCGCGCACGAACGAGTGCGGCCCGGCGCGGTTCCAGCCGTACTCCTCGATCTCCACCCTGGCGTGGTGGACGGTGGGCTGCGACTCGACGAAGTGCCTGGCCAGCCGGAGGGCGAACTCCTCGATCTGGCCCACGCCGTGCTTCCTGGCGAAGGCGTACACGGTGTTCTTCTGCGAGTCGGTCGGCAGCACGGCGGCGTTGTCGCCGGTCAGGTGGACGGCCTCCATGTCGCCGGACAGGGAGGTGCTGACGCTGACGTCCTTGACGTGGTGCACGGGGCCGTCCCTGACCACGTGGACGAGCCTGGTCTCCGCCTTGCCGTAGCGGTTGGCGCCGAGCCTGACGGTCATCTAGCTCCCTCGGTAGGTCGAGTAGGCGTACGGGCTGAGCAGCAGCGGCACGTGGTGGTGCTGCTCGGGGTCTGTCACGGTGAAGGTGACGACGACCTCGGGGTAGAAGGTCTCCGCCAGGTACGACCCGGTGTCGAAGACGACGCGGTGGACCCCGGCCCCCGGGTTCCAGCCCTTGATCCGGCCGTCGCCGTCGGTGTGCCCCTCGGCCACCACGCGGCCGTCGTGCTCGAGGCGTACGCGCAGGCCGGCGGCGGGGCGGCCGGTGACCGCGTCCAGCACGTGGGTGGAGAAGCTCATACTCCCTCCTTCATGAGCTTGCCCAGCCGTAGCTTCGTGATGGCGGCCAGCTCGCCGCGGACGACCGCGCGCTCGCGCTCCTCGTCGTTGCCCAGCCGCTCCCGCAGCCGGGCCAGCATCTGGGCGCCGGTCAGCCCGGTGGCGCAGACGAGGTAGACGTGCCCGAACCGCTCCTCGTAGGCCCGGTTGCCCTCGGCCAGCTCCGCGCGCAGCCCGTCCTCCACCCCGGCCTGCTCCTGCCGGGACCAGGACGCCTCCCGGCCGTCCCCGCCGGGCCGCCCTCCGATCCTGGGGTGCGCCGCCAGCGCCTCCAGCACGTCGTCCCAGCCCAGCTCCAGCACGGCCGCACCGGCGGCGGCGAGGAGCCGGTCGAGGTCGCCGTACGGCCGCCCCGAGGCCACCTTCCCGGCGAAGGCGCGAGAGGCGCAGCAGGCGAGCAGTCCGGCCTCGGCCTCGGCCGGGGACCGGGCGTTGAAGGCGTCGAGCGTGTCGGGCATGTCAGAAGTACACACATGCGCTAGGTGCCCGGTCCATCCGCGAGAACTCCCAACTCGCGGCCCGGATGCCCGGAACTTTTCGTGTCATGCTCCAATCACATGGTGATGACGGTCTTGCCCCGGGCGTGCCCGGTGGCCAGGCCGGCCAGCGCGGCGGGCGTCCGCTCCAGCGGCACTTGGGCCTGCACGCGCACCCGCAGCCGCCCCGCGTCGATGAGGTCGGCCAGGTCCGAGAGCACCTGGGGGGTGAGCCGGTTGATCACGTTCACGCCGCGCAGCTCCCGGGCGGCCAGGGCGTCGGGGTCGAGCGCGTGCAGGACGCTGCAGATCACGCCGCCCGGGCGCAGCAGCTCCTCCAGGGGCCGGGTGGCGCCGGCCGGCGAGACGAGGTCCAGCACCGCGTCGATCCCCTCGGGGTGGGCCGCGCGCACCTGGTCGGCGACCGGTCCGGCGGTGTGGTCCACGGTCTCCGCCGCCCCGAGGGCGCGGACGAGGTCCTCGGCCCCGGGCGAGCTGGTGGCGATGACGCGGGCCCCGCGCAGGGCCGCGAGCTGGATCGCCGACTGGCCGACGCCGCCCGTCGCCCCGACGATCAGGACCGTCTGCCCCTCGTCCAGCCGGGCCGCCTCGACCAGGTCCCTGGCCGTCCCGGTGGCGGTGGGCACGGCGGCGGCCTGCTCGGGGATCATGCCCTTGGGCATGCGGGCCACCGGCCCGTCCTGGGCGACCACGCCGTACTCGGCGTAGCTGCCCAGGCCGCGCGCGGGGTCGGTGAAGCGGCCGTACACCTCGTCGCCGGGGCGGAACCCGCTCACCTCCCGCCCCACCGCCGTCACGACCCCGGCACCGTCCTGGCCCATGATGAACGGGAACCTGGGCGACACCCGGTCCTTCATGGCCCCGCTGGCGATCTTGTGGTCGACCGGGTTGTAGGCGGCCGCGCGCAGGCGTACGAGCAGTTCGCCGGGCCGCGGCTCGGGCTCGGGCGCCTGGATGAGCTCGGGGTCGGCCCCGAAGTCGGAAATGGCGATGGCACGCATGGGCTCTCCCCGTCTGACCGAGCGTCTGGCCGCGCTTCCGGTCGCGCGTCTGCGGACGCGGTAGGGCGTTCCCCGCCCGCGTCCCCGCCAAGGCTCGCGGCCCGGCGTCTTGGAACAAGCTTTGTGCGCGCCGCGCGGGTCAGCGGGAAGTGTCCGCCGCTGCGCCTACACTGAGAGTCATCATGACCCTGAAATCCCTGATCGGCGGACACGTGTCCGTCACGGGCGGCCTGGCGACGGGCGGCCTGAAATACATGGCCGAGATCGGCGCCGAGATGATCCAGGTGTTCGTCACCAACCCGCGGGGCTGGGCGCTCACCGAGGGCAAACCCGACCAGGACGCCAAGCTGGCCGAGTCGGGCGTGGAGGCGTTCATCCACGTGCCCTATCTCGTCAACTTCGGCTCGCCCAGCCCGGAGACGCTGGCCAACTCCATCGCGATCGTGCGCCACACGCTGCGGCGCGGGGTGGAGACGGGCGCCAAGGGAGTCGTGGTCCACACCGGCTCGGCGGTGACGCAGTCGCGCGACGACGCGCTGCGGCAGGTGCGCGACAACCTGCTCCCCCTGCTGGAGGAGATCCCCGAGGGCGGCCCCGACCTACTGCTGGAGCCGATGGCGGGCCAGGGCGCCATGTTGTGCGCCACCGTCCAGGACCTCGAGCCCTACCTGGCCGCGCTCGACTGGCACCCGCGGGCCTGCGTCTGCCTCGACACCTGCCACGCCTTCGCCGCCGGTCACGACCTGGCCGCCGAGGGCGGGGTGAAGGAGACGTTCGACGCCCTGCACGCGATCGCGCCCGGGCGGCTCAAGCTGATCCACGCCAACGACTCCAAGGACGTCTGCGGCGCGAAGAAGGACCGCCACGAGAACATCGGGGCCGGTCACATCGGCGCCCAGCCGTTCGCCGACCTCATGCGGCACCCGGCGGTGGCCGGGGTGCCGATCTGCATCGAGACGCCGGGCAAGGCGCCCAAGCACGCCGAGGACATCACCCTGCTGAAGAAGCTCCGCGACGGCTGACCCGGTGCCTGGCCGGCACCGCCCAGCCGGATAAAACCCCCACCATCGTTGACATCGTGATAGGGGCGCCTGCTCGCGCGATCCGGCCGCCCCCGAAGGCCGGATCGCGGGGCCTGGTCCAGCGGCCTCGCAGGCGCCCCTTCACGGATCCGGCGTGGCGGGCCCCACCCCCCGGTCAAGGGCCCGACAAGCCGCGGCGACCTGCGCGTCGCCGGTGAAGCCGGCGCATCAGACCTGTTGTGAGCCTTGCGGCTCGTCCCCCCCGATGCGCCGGAATGGCTTCCGATGCCGAAACACTACGGTTGCGATCTTGTGGGCGAAACCCTGTTTACGGACAGCTCGTCGAACGGTCAGTAGTCATCGTTATACGGAGAGTAGGATCACGACCAGCGGTCGCCGTGCGTCGACGAACGGTAGGTCAGGGGGCCCGCAAGATGCTCGGGCAGATGCATCCTGACCATCATCCGGCCCACTTCCCGCGGGATGCGACCCGGTGTGACCAGGGAAATCACTACCATCGCGGCAAAGGCGACCGGCACGGCGACCAGGACGGGGCAGGAAGTCAGCGCGCCCATGTTCACGCCTGCCTGTCCTCCGGCCACAAGCACGGCCGTCACGCCCCCACCGAGCGCGAACCCGGCCGCCACCCCCGCGTCCGTCAGCCGCCACCACCAGATCCCGAGCACGAGCAGCGGGCAGAACGTGGCGGCCGAGAGGCTGAAGCCGAGCAGCACCAGCGCCACCGTCGTCCCCGGGGCGGTGGCCGCCGTCAGGACGAACGCGCCCAGCAGCACCACCACCACGGCGACCCGGAACGCGCCCACCCCGGCCCGGCTCACGAACGTCGACACCGCGCCGCCCACGGCCACCAGCACGCCCCCGGCGGTGGCCAGGAAGGCCGCGAACGCCCCCGCGGCCAGCAGCCCCGTGAGCACGTCTCCCACGGCCCCAGGATGCATCCTGGCGGGCAGCAGGAGCACGATCTCGTCCGCCGCCGCGTCGCGGGCGTGCGCGTGCCCCATGACCCCGTAGAGCGGCGGCACGACGCAGAAGACGGCCAGCATGATCTGCGTGGCCACGATCGACCGCCGGGCCCCGCTCCCGTCCCTGTTGGTGTAGACCCGCACGATCACGTGCGGCAGCCCCATCGTGCCCAGCGCGCACGCCAGCAGCACGGCCAGCACCCCCGGCAGCGACGGGTCGCCCACCCCCGCCAGCCCCGCGCCCGCGGCCCGGTAGGCGCCCTCGAACCGGTCGAGGGGCCACGTCCCGGCCATCCAGCAGCACGCCACGCCGACCCCGAGGAACACGACCAGCTTCAGCAGGAACTGTGAGGCCTGCACGCTCGTCGCGCTCCCCTGCCCGCCGGCGAACGCCACCGCCAGCGCCGCCGCCGCGACGCCCGTCCACCCCAGCCACGGCGGCAGGCCGGTCAGCAGCCGCACCACCACCCCGGCGGCGTGGAGCTGGGCGACCAGGAAGGCCAGCCCGATGACGAGCGCGAAGCAGGTGGCGAAGCGGCGCAGCGGCGCCGAGCGCAGCCGCCATTCGGCGAAGTCGGGCAGCGTGTACGTCCCCGAGCGCCGCAGCGGCGCGACCACCAGGGCCAGGATGACGACGAACCCGGCGGCGGCCCCCGCCGGATACCACAACATCGGCGAGCCCCGGGTGGCGATGAGCCCGGCCGTGCCCAGGCAGGCGGCGGCCGAGGTGAACTCGGAGGAGATCGCGGCGCCGTTCCACCAGGGGTGAACCGCCCTGGCCGCCACGTAGAAGTCGGAGACGCCGCCGGCGCGGCGTGGTCGCGCGGCGCCCACCATGACGCCCAGAACCAGCACGAAGGCGATCCCGGTGAGCACCGCGACGGTCATCTCTCCAGCCGCTCCGCCCGTCTGAGCTGCAGCACGGCCAGACCCACCCACGCCCCCTGGACGGCCAGCGACAGCAACACCCAGGCCCAGGGGGCGGGCACCCACACCGCGATCACCGGGGCGCCCAGCAGCAGGGCGACGACGGCGGCCACGGTGCGCAGCGCCTGCCGTAACTGCAGGCCCACGATGGCGGGCACGTCGGTCACGCCCTCGTCGGGACCCGGCCGGCCGCGGTCCCGCCCGAGCGCGGCGGGCCGTCTCGACACGACGACGCGCCGCTCCGCCTTCACCGCTCCCCACCCCTCACGAGATCGCGCCCCGGTGCTGGCGTACGAGCTGCTCCCGCACCTGCCGGCTGTGCCGCCTGCTGACCTGCAGCGTCTCGGTGCCGACGGAGAGCGTGACCCGCCCGCCCTCGAACCTGAGCTCGCTGACGTGCCGGCCCGACACCAGCGTGCTGCGGTGGATGCGGATGAACCCGGCATCCGACCAGCGCCGCTCCAGCGCGGCCAGCGACATGCGCACGAGGTAGCTGCCGTCCACGGTGTGCAGGCGCACGTAGTCGCCCTTGGCCTCGGCGTACCAGACGGCCTGCTGCGGCACGAAGCGGGTGCGCCCGCCCAGCTCCACCGGGATCACGTCGTCCTGGCCGGGCTCGGGAGCCGGGCCGGTGGCCGCCTCCAGCCGGCGCACCGCCTCGGACAGCCGCTCGGCCCTGACGGGTTTGAGCAGGTAGTCGACCGCCTCCAGCTCGAACGCCTGCACCGCGCACTCCTCGTGCGCCGTGACGAAGACCAGCCTGGGCGGGCTGGGGAAGCCGCCGACCAGCCTGGCGAGGTCGAGACCGTCGAGCCCGGGCATCCGGATGTCGAGGAAGACGCCGTCGAGCCGCTCGCCCCCGCCGATCATCTGGACCATGTCCTGCAGGGCCGTGACCCCGTCGGCAGCGGTCGTGACGTGTTCGATTCGGTCGTCCTGGCGCAACAAGTAGGCGAGCTCTTCCAGAGCAGGCACTTCGTCGTCGACGGCCAGCACTCTCAGCATGTCCACCACGCTGTCGTATGAAAGCAGAGGTCACAAGAGACACGCCAGCATAGCGTAAGTATTTGACTACAACGAGCTAAGTTGTGTCTTGGGAACGCGCAGCCGCACCTTCGTGCCCGCGCCCAGCGCCGTCTCCACGACGAGCCCGTAGCCGTCGCCGTAGATCTGGCGCATGCGCAGGTCGACGTTCGCCAGCCCGATGCCGCTGCCCTCGCGGGCCGGGTCGTCGTCCAGCATGCGCCGGGCGCACTCGGGGTCCATGCCGGCGCCGTCGTCCTCGACCGTGATGTGCGCCTCCGGGCCCGCGTCGCGCACCACGACCCGCACCTCGCCGCCGCCGCCGCGGCCGCGCATGCCGTGCTTGATGGCGTTCTCGACGAGCGGCTGCAGGCACAGGAACGGCACCGGCACCGGCAGCACCTCCGGGGCCACCTGCATGCTGAAGCGCAGCTTGTCGCCGAAGCGGGCGCGTTCGAGCAGCAGGTACCGGTCGACGCAGGTGAGCTCGTCGGCCAGGGTGGTGAAGTCGTGCGCGCGGCGCAGCGCGTACCGGGAGAAGTCGGCGAAGTCGAGCAGCAGCTCGCGGGCGCGCTTGGGGTTGGTCCGGACGAACGAGGCGATCGTGGTGAGCGCGTTGTAGACGAAGTGCGGCGAGATCTGCGCGCGCAGGGCGCGCATCTCGGCCTCCAGGGCGCGCCGCCGGGAGGCGTCGAGCTCGGCCAGCTCCAGCTGCCCGGAGACCCAGCGGCCGACCTCGGTGACGGTACGCACGAGCGCGGCGCTCACCTCGGCGTCGAAGGCCGCCAGCGTGCCCACGACCGTGCCGTCCACGGTCAGCGGCACCACGACCGCCCCGGAGGCCGGGCCCTGCGGCTTGCCCGGGTACACCTGCGCCCGCCCGGCGGCCAGCGTGGCCCGGGCGTAGGTGAGCACGTCGTCGGTGCACGGGCCCTCCCAGGCCAGCGCGGCGTCCATCGAGGTGATCGCGACGGCGTCGGTGCCGAGCAGGGTGCGCAGATGCCGTACGGCCTTGCGCGCGGAGTCGCGGTCGAGCCCCGCGCGCAGGGCCGGGGCGGCCATCGCGGCGATGTGCAGCGCGGTGAACGTGGCGTCGTCCGCCCTGCCCTTCTCCGAGCCCCTCTCCGGCGATGCGGGACGGCGCCACGGAACCCGGGCGACCCCGTAGCCCAGGAGGAGGAAAGTCAGAGAGGACAGCGCCACGCACGCGGTGGTCAGCATGCGGAAACCGTAGCCAAAACGGAGCGTGTCCGGGGGAAAACCCGGAGTGAATCTAGGGTGGCCCCTCGCCGGGTTCTTCCTGGTAGGAGTAGCGCTGCTCGCGCCAGGGGTCGGCCACGTTGTGGTAGCCGCGCTCCTCCCAGAAGCCCCGCCGGTCCTCCAGGAGATATTCGATGCCGCGCACCCACTTCACGCTCTTCCACGCGTAGAGGTGAGGCACCACGATCCGCAGCGGGAAGCCGCGGTCGGGGCTGAGCGGCTTCTCGTCGAGCTCCATGGCGAACAGCGTGCCGGCCGCCGCGAAGTCGGACATGCGCAGGTTGGCGCTGTAGCCGTATTCGGCCCAGATCATC
The DNA here is from genome assembly GCF_052246675.1 of Nonomuraea sp. KM90. Taxonomy (NCBI): domain Bacteria; kingdom Bacillati; phylum Actinomycetota; class Actinomycetes; order Streptosporangiales; family Streptosporangiaceae; genus Nonomuraea; species Nonomuraea sp. KM90. The sequence continues at coordinate 212,816 of NZ_JBQQCB010000001.1, forward strand.
ACGTGCCGCACACCCGGGTCGGGCGGGGCGGCCTCCATGATCGTGGCCGGGGTGACACCGCGCCACTCGTTGGCCATGAGCGAGAACTTGGTGACGCAGTGGAAGTCGGCCAGCCGGGTGGCGCGCGGCAGCCGCTCGAACTCGTTCCAGGAGAAACGGTGCTCCTCGCCCGAGGCGGTGGCGCCGAAGACACGGAAGTCCCAGCTCTCCGGCTTGAACGCGGGCACCCTTCCGTAGTGGATCACGGGCCGGCCGCGCGGGACGTACTGGCCTGGAGGCAGGCGCGACTCCTCCACGATCACTCCCCTCACCGGTCTCGCGTCTTGGGCCATCCTGCCATCGGATCGTCCGTGCCTCGGCAGCGGGTGTGGTGCGCTACGATTGGTGGCTATGCGCACCGCGTGGCTGTTTTGGTATGGCGACGGACCCGAGTCCGTTCGCCATCTGACGCTGCGCTAGCAGTCAGGCGAACGAAGGCCCCGGGTCCGACAGGACCCGGGGCCTTCTCGCGTTTCCGGCGGGTTTTCGTAAGGAAGAGGAGACAGCACATGGTGATCGTGATGGGGCCCGAGGCCACCGCGGACGACCTCGCGTCGATCGTGTCCGTCGTCCAGGCGGCCGGGGTCGAGGCTTTCGTGAGCAAGGGCGTGCGGCGCACGATCGTCGGCCTGGTGGGCGACGTGACGCAGCTCGACGCGGCCGGCCTGCGCGGCATGCGCGGGGTGCGCGACGTCATGCGCGTGTCCACGCCGTACAAGCTGGTCAGCCGGGAGAACCATCCGGAACGTTCCACGGTCCACGTGGGCGGCGTGCCGATCGGTCCCGACACCGTGACGCTGATCGCGGGGCCGTGCGCGGTCGAGACGCACCAGCAGACGCTGGGCGCGGCCAGGATGGCCCAGGCGGCCGGGGCGGTGCTGCTGCGGGGCGGGGCCTACAAGCCGCGTACGTCCCCGTACGCCTTCCAGGGGCTGGGCGAGAATGGGCTGCGCATCCTGGCCGACGTGCGCGAGGAGACGGGCCTGCCGATCGTGACGGAGGTCGTCGACGCGCAGGACGTGGAGCTGGTGGCCTCCTACGCCGACATGCTGCAGGTCGGCACGCGCAACATGCAGAACTTCGCGCTCCTGCAGGCGGTCGGCGCGGCCGGGCGGCCGGTGATGCTCAAGCGCGGCATGACCGCCACGATCGAGGAGTGGCTCATGGCCGCCGAGTACATCGCCCAGCGCGGCAACCTCGACATCGTGCTGTGCGAGCGGGGCGTCCGGACGTTCGAGACGGCGACCCGCAACACGCTCGACGTCTCGGCCGTGCCGGTGGCGCAGCGGCTGTCGCACCTGCCGGTGATCGTCGACCCGTCGCACTCGGGCGGGCGGCGCGACCTGGTGCTGCCGCTGACCCGCGCGGCCATCGCGGTGGGCGCCGACGGCGTGATCATCGACGTGCACCCGCAGCCCGAGCAGGCGCTCTGCGACGGCCCGCAGGCGCTGGTGGACGCGGATCTGGGCGAGCTGGCGCAGGTCATGACGGACTTCCCGGCGCTGCTCGGCAAGGCATCCGCCGCCACCGTGGCCGCCTGACCGTCCCGCTGTCGCACCGTTCGCGGCCGGCCGCGCCACAAGCCACCCGCCGGCCATACTCACGAGTAACTTGAGTACGAGACCCCATGTGCCGGGCTTCGCATCGGCAGCACGATGGCCACATGACGAAGCCCATCCAACCCACCCAGACCACCGCGTTCTACGTACAGGCGATCCTGTCGTTCGCCATCTCGCTGACCTCCGTGGTGCTCGCCCTGATCTACCTCCCCACCGAGGGGTGGATCAGGGCGTTCCTCGGGCTCGGCCTGCTGTACGTCGTCACCTCCACGGTCACCCTGTGCAAGGTCGTCCGCGACCGGCAGGAGCTCTCGGAGGTCAGCACCCGCGTCGACCAGGCCAGGCTGGACAAGCTGCTGGCCGAGCACGACCCCTTCAAGGTCGACGCCTAGAGGGTGTACTCCTGGATCGAGTCGGCGAGCTGCACGCACAGCTCCTCCGCGTCGAGCCGCTTCTCGATCTGCTTGAGGTCCTCGATCTTGGCCCGGGTCTCGGCACGCTTGGGAGCCAGCAGCGAGCAGCAGTCCTCGTCGGGCAGCTCCGAGATCTCCAGCGTGCCGATGCGCCGGGCCTCGGCCATGATCTCGGTCTTGTCCCAGCCCACCAGGGGCCGCAGGATCGGCAGCTCGACGGCGTTGTCCTGGGCGGTGATGTTGGCCAGCGTCTGCGAGGACACCTGGCCGAGCGCGTCACCGGTGATCAGCGCCGAGGAGCGGATGCGGTGGGCGACCTCCTCGGCCGTCTTGAGCATGAGCCGCCGCTGCGCGATCACGGCCAGCCGGTCCTGCCCCGAGGTGCGGATCGACTGCTGCGCCTTGCCGAACGGCACCACCCACAACCGCGACCGGCCCTGGAACCTGTCGAGCTTCCTGACCAGCGCGTACGCCTTGTAGATCGACTCGGACGTGGTGAACGGGATGCCGGAGAAGTGCAGGAAGTCGACGTGCAGCCCGCGCCGCATCATCCGGTACGCCGCCACCGGCGAGTCGATGCCGCCCGACATGAGCACCAGCGCCCGGCCGCTGCTGCCGACCGGCAGGCCGCCCTGGCCGGGGATGCCGCCGGTGAAGACGAACACCTCGTCCCTGTCGACCTCGATGAACACCGTCAGCTCGGGGTTCTTCAGATCGACCGGCAGGCCGTACTCGTCGTTGATCGCGCCGCCCACGAGCCGGTCGAGCTCGTTGGAGCGCAGGGGGAAGCGCTTGTCGCGGCGGCGGGAGCGGACCGCGAAGCGGGCGCCCCGCTTGGCCTCCTCACTCTCGCCGACCAGCTCCAGCCCGGCCTTCAGCACGGCGTCGGGGTCCTTGGCGACCCGCCACGCCCGGTGGATCCAGACCAGCCCCGGCACGTCGGCGACCCGCTGTGCCACGGCGTCGGCCTGCTCGGCGGTGCCGCCCTGGGGCAGGAAGATCGCGATCACGCCGTGCCGCTTGCGCACGTCGACCTTGATGCCGAGGCTCTGGAGCGCGTCGCGGATGTTGCTGATCAGGCGGCGTTCGAACAGCTCGCGGTTCTTGCCCTTGAGGACGATCTCGCCCAGCTTGAGCAGAACGCACGGCTCGCCCAGGGCGGACATCGTCATGGTGGAACCTCCGGGATGATGGGGAAAGGCGGCGTTGTTGGAAACGTCGCGACCCATCGAGTTTAGTCCGCGTCGAGCCCCCGCTCGATCGCATATCGCACCAGCTCCACCCGGTTGTGCAACTGGAGCTTGCCGAGCGTGTTCTGAACGTGGTTCTGCACCGTGCGGTGGGAGAGCACCAGCCGCTCGGCGATCTGCTTGTACGACAGCCCCTTGGCGACCAGCCTGAGCACCTCGGTCTCGCGCTCGGTCAGCCGCGGCCCCCGCTCTCCCGGCCCGCCGGGCTCCGGCTGCGCGGCCAGCCTGCGGTATTCGCCGAGCACCAGCCCGGCCAGGCCCGGGGTGAACACGGCGTCGCCGTCGGCGGTGCGGCGGACCGCGTCGAGGAACTCCTCCCGGCCGGCCGACTTCACCAGGTAGCCGGACGCGCCCGCCTTGACGGCCTGGAGCACGTCGTCCTGCTCGGCGCTGGCCGACAGCACCAGCACCCGGGGCGGCGGCTCCATCCCCGCCAGCCGGGCGGCGACCTCGGGGCCGGACATGTCAGGCAGCCGCAGATCCAGCACGACGACGTCCGGCAGCACCGCCGCGGCCACCCGCACCGCCTGCCGCCCTTCGCCCACGGCGGCGACGACCTCGTAACCGGCCTCCGCGAGGTCCCGGGCGACCCCGTCGCGCCACATGGGATGGTCGTCCACCACCATGACCCGCACCATGCCGCAACTGTAACGCCGCCCCGGCCCCCTGACCCGTGGTGCGCGTCCCCGATCAGACCAGGGCGGAGCCGCCCTACGCGCCCGCGTTCGGGCGAACGCGAGCAGGAGGCGACCGGGCCGCCGGCGCGGACAGCCGTGGGCCGGTCAGGCAAGCACCCGGCCACCCGAGGTAGCGGCGCCGGCGAACAGGGGGACGGCGGGTCAGGCGGGCAGGGTGATCTCGACCTCGGTGCCCTGGCCGGGGGTGCTCACGATGGATACCGTGCCGCCCAGCTCGCTCACCCGGCCGCGGATCGAGCGGGTCACCCCCATGCGCCCGGCCGCGGCCGCGGCCTCCAGGCGGCCCGGTGGGATGCCGGGGCCGTCGTCCCGGACGGTGACCGTCACCGTGCCGTCGGCCGACTCCGCCAGGACCCAGGCGCGTGCCCCCGCCCCGCAGTGGGCGCGCACGTTGTCCAGGGCCGCCCCCACCGCGGCCGCCGCGCCCTGGGCTTTCTCCGTGGGCAGGACGAGCGGCGTGGCCGGGGTCGCGACCGTCACCTCCGGGGAACCGTCCGGGGAAGCGTACGGGGAGCCGTAGCGGGTGAGGAGGGTGCGCAGGTCGGTGGTGCCCCGGGGCGGCGGCGGACCGGCCGCGACGAGGTCGCGCAGCGCGGCCTCCTGCTCCCCCGCCAGGCGCCCCAGCTCGGCCGCCTCGCCGCCGATCTGCCGCCCGCGCCGCTGGACCAGCGCCAGAACCTGCAGGACCGAGTCGTGGAGGTCACGGGCCAGGCGCTCCCGCTCGCGCTGGGCGGCCTCCATCTCGGCGGCGCGCTGCTCCCTCTCGGCCGCCCGCTGCATGCGCTCCTCGGCCCGCCGGGCCAGCTGCGCCACGTGGCCGACCACGACTCCTGACAGGAACAGCAACACCGCGCCGTTGACGAGGATCGGCACCTCATCGGTACGCAGCCGCAACCACAGGTCCCCGGCCGCCACGACGGCCGCCGCCAGGGCCCCGGCGCGCCGCCCCCCGTGCACGGCCCAGGCGAGCACGGGCCCGGCCACCCAGGTCGCGGGCACGGGCATGGTGCCGGCCGCGCCCTGCTGGGCGCCCTCCACGTACGGGCTGGCCAGCAGGCAGGCCATCGTCACGAGCAGGTCGAGCGCCAGCAGCGGCCACCGGCGCAGCGCCTCGGCGGAGTAGGCGAACGTCGCCCCCGCCGTCCACAGCGCCATCACCCCGATGACCAGCCAGCCCAGCACCGGCTGCTCGTAGCCGCCGTGCTGGGCCATGAGCACGGCCGCGTACAGCAGCGACGCGGCGCGGAAGACCGCGATCGCGCGCCAGAACGGCCCCTCGATAGCCATGAGACCTTCTCATGTTTCCGACATGACAGTTTGACAGATAGTTGCGGTATCCATGCGAAAGGGACAACCGGGATGGCACAATCCGACAACCCCTAATGCAAGGAACCGATAGATGACCTCCGCCGTGAATCATTTCACCTACGGATTGCTCACGCCGTTGCTCGCATACGTGATGTCCTGCATCGGCTCGATGCTCGGGCTGCGGCTCACCGCGCAGGCGCACGCCTCGCGCGGCGGCGCCCGCGTGCGCTGGTTGCTGGGCGCGGCCATCTCGATCGGCGGCACGGGCATCTGGGTCATGCACTTCATCGCGATGATGGGCTTCGAGGTGGAGGGGACCCAGATCAAGTACGACGTCTGGCTCACCGTGGCCTCCGCGGTGGTGGCCATCGTGGTGGTCGGCACCGGCCTGTTCCTGGTCTCGTACGGCGGCGGCCGGGCCCTGTCGCTGCTCGGCGGCGGCCTGCTCACCGGGCTCGGCGTGGCCTCCATGCACTACCTCGGCATGTACGCGATGAACATGTCGGCCCACGTCTCCTACGACCGCGTCACCGTGGCGCTCTCCGTGGGCATCGCCGTGGTGGCCGCGACGGTGGCGCTGTGGTTCACGCTGCGGGTCAAGCGGCCCATCTGGATCACCGGCGCCGCCCTGGTCATGGGCGTGGCCGTGGCCGGCATGCACTACACCGGCATGTACGCCATGCACGTCACGGTCGACGCCGAGTCCGGCGTGGTCGCCGGCGCCGACGCGCTCGACTTCCTCGTCCCCCTCATGACCGTGATCAGCCTCATCACCCTGACCATGCTCCTGATGGTCATCCTGTCCCCCTCGGAGGAGGAACTGCACGAGGACGCGGAACTCGTGGCCAAGCTCGAACTGCGCCGTCGCACCACCCAGCAGCAACAACTCCGGTACCCCACGCCAATTCCGCGCCAACAGCCGATGCAGGCTCGCCGAAGGTAGTTGCGAAGGTTACGACTCCCTGTTCATACTCCCTTATCGGTGCGTAAGGGATGTGGGTGGGGCATGTCGCCGATCGATCATTTTTCTTTTGGGCTCTTGACGCCGTTATTCGCGTACATCATGTCCAGCGTGGGGTCCATGCTCGGGCTGCTGCTGACGTCGCGAGCACGGCTCATGGGCGGCCGTGAGGCCAAGTTCTGGCTCGTCGGCGCGGCTTTCGCGATCGGCGGCACGGGCATCTGGACGATGCACTTCATCGCCATGCTCGGCTTCTCCGTGTCGGGCTCGGTGATCCGGTACGACGTGCCGCTCACCGTGGCCTCGGCGCTCATCGCGGTCGCCGTGGTGGGGATGGGGCTGTTCCTCGCCGCGTACGGCGGTGAACGGCTGGGATACCTGCTCGGCGGCGGCGTCCTGACCGGCTGCGGCGTGGCGAGCATGCACTATCTCGGCATGGCCGCGATGAACATGTCCGGCCACGTCTCCTACGACCCGGTGGTCGTCACGCTGTCCGTGCTGATCGCGGTCGCGGCGGCCACGGTGGCGCTCTGGTTCACGCTGCGGGTCAGCGGCGCGCTCAGGATCGGCGGCGCGGCGCTGCTGATGGGCGTGGCGGTCTCGGGGATGCACTACACCGGGATGTACTCGATGTCGGTCGCGACGCACTCCGAGGCGGTGCCGGTGCCCGGCGCCAAGGCCATCGACTTCCTGCTGCCCCTCATCGTCGGCATCAGCTTGATCACGGTGGGGCTGCTGCTCACCGTCATCCTGTCGCCGTCGGAGAAGGAGCTGCGCAGCGAGGCGGAGTTCAGGGAGCGGCTGCGCGACCGCGACGAGGGCGCGCCGGAGGTGGATCTCTTCGGCACGCCCCGCGGTTGAGCTATGTACCAGGGGTACGGCTTGCGACGCGTAGTGGGCCGCCGACTCGCTGCGGCGCAAGCCGTACCCTGAGGGGGTTGTAGCGGTAACCCCGCTGCCCAGAAAGTACGGCCGCCCGCTTGCAAGCCGCTTTCAGTCAGCCGAAGAACACCTCGGCCTCGGAGTAACGCGACTCCGGCACGGTCTTCAGCTCGGCCGTGGCCTCGTCGAGCCCCACGCGCACGATGTCGGTGCCGCGCAGCGCGACCATCTTGCCGTAGTCGCCCTCGTGGATCGCGTCGATGGCCTGGAGCCCGAACCTGGTGGCCAGCACCCGGTCGTAGGAGGTCGGGGTGCCGCCGCGCTGGATGTGGCCGAGCACCGTGGTGCGGGCCTCCTTGCCGGTGCGCTTCTCGATCTCCTTGGCCAGCACCTCGCCGATGCCGCCCAGCCGTACGTGGCCGAACGCGTCGAGCTCGCCGGCCTGCAGCTCCATCTGGCCCTCGATCGGGTGCGCGCCCTCGGCGACCACGATGATCGGCGAGTAGCGCGTGCGGAAGCGCGACTCGACGTATTCGCAGACCCGGTCGATGTCGAACGGCTTCTCCGGGATGAGGATGACGTTGGCGCCGCCCGCCATGCCCGCGTGCAGGGCGATCCAGCCCGCGTGCCGGCCCATGACCTCGCAGATGAGCGCCCGGTGGTGGGACTCGGCGGTGGTGTGCAGGCGGTCGATGGCCTCGGTCGCGATGTTGACCGCGGTGTCGAAGCCGAAGGTGTAGTCGGTGCCCGACAGGTCGTTGTCAATGGTCTTGGGCACGCCCACGACGTTGACGCTGCGGTCGTAGAGCTGCTTGGCGACGCCCAGTGTGTCCTCACCGCCGATGGCGATCAGGGCGTCCACGCCGGTCGCCGACAGGTTCTCCCTGATCCGGTCGACCCCGCCCTCGATCTTGATGGGGTTGGTGCGGGACGAGCCCAGGATGGTCCCGCCGCGCGGCAGGATGCCCCGCACGGCCTGGATGTCGAGCGGCATCGTGTCGCCTTCGAGGGGGCCGCGCCAACCATCACGGAAGCCGACGAACTCATGACCGTAGACGCTCACCCCCTTACGCACCACTGCCCTGATCACGGCGTTGAGTCCGGGGCAATCGCCGCCGCCGGTCAGCACTCCAATACGCATGGCGGGTTCCTCCCGATGGGGGTCACGAACCAGTCCTTGATGACAGACTCGCATTGTGCCCGCCCTCACAGGCAGTGGTCTAGACCAAACGCCAGGCTTCGAAACTAAACCCTTACAGGGAGGAAATTTCGTGACTGTGTTGGCCATCGATGCCGGGACAACTGGGGTGACGGCGCTCGTTGTCTCGGAAAACGGGCAGATCGCGTCGAAGGGATACGAGGAATTCGCCCAGCACTTTCCCGAGCCGGGCCGGGTCGAGCACAATCCCGAGGACATCTGGCAGGCCACGCTGTCGGCCTGCGCCTCCGCCCTGCGCGGCACGGACACCACACCCACCTGCGTGGGCATCACCAACCAGCGCGAGACGGCGGTGCTGTGGGACCGGCGCACGCTGGCCGCGCCGCGCCGCGCCATCGTCTGGCAGGACCGCCGCACCGCCGCCATCTGCGGGCGGCTGCGCGAGGCGGGGCACGAGCCGCGCGTGGCGGAGCTGACCGGGCTGCGCCTCGACCCCTACTTCACCGCCACCAAGCTCACCTGGCTGGCCGAGCACGACCCGGGGACGTGGGCGGGCGTCGAGTCCGGAAATGTGGCCGTGGGGACGGTGGACTCGTACCTGATCGCCAGGCTGACGGCGGGCGCGCGGTACGTGACCGACCCGTCCAACGCCTCCCGCACGCTCCTGTACGGCCTGTCGTCCGGCGCCTGGGAGCCGGAGCTGTGCGAGCTGTTCGGGGTGCCCGAGGAGGCGCTGCCGGAGATCGTGCCCAACTACGGCCCGCTGGGGCGTACCGACCCGGCGGCCTTCCTCGGGCTGGAGCTGCCGATCACCGGGGTGGCGGGCGACCAGCAGGCGGCGCTGTTCGGGCAGACGTGCTTCGACGTGGGCGACGTGAAGTGCACCTACGGCACGGGCTCGTTCGTGCTGGCCAACCTCGGCGGGGAGATCGTCCGGTCGGACTCCGGGCTGCTGACCACCGTGGCCTGGCAGACGCCGTCCGGCGAGCGCACGTTCGCGCTGGAGGGGTCGATCTTCGTGACCGGGGCGGCGGTGCAGTGGCTGCGCGACGGGCTGGGGCTGATCGGCACGGCCCCGGAGTCGGAGGCCGTGGCGCGTACGGTGCCCGACAGCGGCGGGGTGGTGTTCGTGCCCGCGCTGACCGGGCTGGGGGCGCCGCACTGGGATCCCCGGGCGCGCGGGCTGATCACCGGCCTCACGCGCGGCACGACGCGGGCGCACCTGGTCAGGGCCACGCTGGAGGCGATCGCGTTCGAGGTGCGCGACGTGGTGGAGTCGATGACCGGCGGGTCCGTGCCGATGCTCAAGGCCGACGGCGGGGCCAGCGCCAACGACCTGCTCATGCAGTTCCAGGCCGACCAGCTCGGCGCGGCGGTGGAGCGGCCGGCGATCCAGGAGACGACGGCGCTGGGCGCGGCGTTCCTGGCCGGGCTGGGCGCGGGCGTGTGGGCGTCGCGGGCCGAGCTGCGCAAGACGTGGCAGCTCGACCGGCGCTTCGAGCCGGGCGAGCGCGACGACGCGGCGTACGAGCGCTGGCGGGCGGCCGTCCGGCTGGCCGTCGAGGGCGCTCACGGCTCCTGAACCGGCCCCTTCGCGAACCGGGTGAGCAGGTTGATCGTGGCGCGGCGAGTGAAGGCGGCGGCGGGCTCGGTGACCCCGTGGCCGCACCGCCTGCCGCGCAGCGCGCACACCCAGCGCATGGTGCCGGAGGCGAACACCCCGGCCCCGCTCGGCGCGACGTAATAGGTGCTGTGGGCGACGCTCGACCGGCCCCCGCACGAGAACGGCGACTCGGCCAGCACCTTGACGTTGTCCGGCGAGCCGCGCGACACGCGGTCGGTCTCCACGCCGACCATCCCGGGGAAGCGCCGCCCCTCGGTCCCGGCGAAGATCCAGTGGCCCGGCCGGCTCACCCGGTAGACGCCCTCCGCCGGGAAGCAGTCGTACATCTGGCCCACCAGCGTGCTCTCCGGCTCCGACTCGCGCCACAGGTCGCAGACGCGCTCCTTGTCGCAGACGACCTTCCTGCCGTTCATGGCGATGCGCCAGTAGACGGCGTTGGCGCCGAGGAAGGCGAGGTTGGTGCCGTGGTCCCTGGCCTGGGTGACGACCTTGCGCATGCCGGGCGACCAGTACTCGTCGTGGCCGAGCGACACCACCGCCCGGGCGCCGTCCAGCGCGCCGGGCCGCAGGTCGAGGTTGGTCAGGTAGGCCAGCGGGACGCCGCTCTGCTCGGCCACCGCCAGGGCCTCCTTCTCGAAGTCCAGGAAGAGGCGGGCGCCGGTCCCGTCGTACGGGCGGTCGAAGGTGACCGCGCGGGAGCGGCCGGCGAACCCGCCGGGGCCCTGGTAGAGGCTGCGGCCGCCCCACAGGTTGTACGCCTGCCAGGTGGTGACCGCGTTCACGATCACCACGCGGCCGGCGGTGGAGGCCGAGCGCACGGTGATCGGGACGTAGCGCTGGGCCCCGGTCGAGGCGTCGAGCCTGACGAGGTACGCGCCCTCGGGCCAGCCGGCCGTGTCCACGGTCAGCGACGGGGTCCAGTGGGCGGCGGTGACCGTGCCGTCCTGGACCCTCATCGGCGCCTGCCGCACCCCCTGGACCTGCGCGGACTCCCACACCCTGGCCGGGTTCGCGCCCATGCGGAAGGCGCGCGCGGAGAAGCGCGGGGCGGTCGTCGAGACGTGCAGCCGGAACCGCTCGCCCGGCAGGACGCTCACCCGGTCGGCGTAGCCCTCGATCTCGTGCTCGGCGCCCTGCCGGGTGAGCCGCCAGGACTCCTGCACGTCCGCCTCGGGTGCGTGGGCCCGCGCGACGGGTGCGGTCACCGGGGGCGTGACGGGAGGCGGTCCGCCGCAGGCGGAGGCCAGCAGGACGAGAACGAGAAGGATCTTGCGCACGTGCCCATGGTCATGACCGGACTGCCCTGTGGGCCGTGACTTGGCGAACTCCTTACATGATCAGCACACAGGCCGGACTCTCCACCTCGTACGCCTCGCCGGCCGGCTCGGGGACGCCGTCGCGCAGCGCGAGGACGGTCACGTCGTTCGAGTGCTGGTTGGCCACGTACATGCGCTCGCCGTCGACGGCGAAGTGCCTGGGCCAGTGGCCGCCGGAGGGCACCTCGGCCACCGGCGACAGGTCGGCGGCGCGCAGCACCGAGATCGTGTCGGGGCCGCGGTTGGCGACGTAGACGAAGTCGCCCTCGACCTGAAGGTGGGAGGGGTCGTTCGGGCCCTCGTGGCCGGAGGCGGGGACGACCGTGCGGCGCTCGCCCTCGATCAGGGTGACGGTGCCGTCGAGCTCGCCCGCCACGTAGAGGCGGCCGCCGGAGAAGGCGAAGTGGCGCGGGCCGGTGCCCGGGCTCATCCGGATCGGCTCCAGCGGGGTGCCGTCGAGGCGGTAGCGGCGGATCTCGTCGGTGCCGAGGTCGGAGACGTGCAGCAGGCCGTCGTGGAAGACGGCCTGGTGGGCGTGCGGGCCCTCCTGGCGCTCGGTGTTCGGGCCGGAGCCCTCGTGGCGCAGCACGATCGGCTCGCCAGCGAACGCGCCCCGCTCGTCGATCCGCTGGAGGAGGGCCGTGCCGTCGCCGTAGTTGGCCGCCGCGAGCAGGGTGCCCCCGGGGTCGACGGCGACGTGGCAGGGGCTGTGGCCCTCGCTGGGCCGCTCGTCCAGCGGGGCCAGCTCCGCCCCCACCTCGTACGCGGTGAGCCAGCCGCGTTCGAGCTCGCCCGCCGCGTACAGCACCGGGAGGGTGGGGTGGGCGGCCAGGAACGAGGGCGCCGCCACCCTGGTGAGGCCGCCGCCGATCGTGACGATGCCGGGGCCGTATCCGCCTATGCGCACGTGCTTCACAGCGGGGATCCTCCTATGGTTGACTATGGCAATGAGTTCGTTGACAGAAGCAAGGGTTTCTGAGATCCGAGCCTTCAACCGGTTCTATACGAAGGTGATCGGCGCGCTCCAGGCGGGGATGCTCGATTCGCCGTACTCGCTGACCGAGGTGAGGGTGCTGTTCGAGCTGGCGCAGGCCGAGCGGATGGAGACCGGCGAGCTGCGCGGGCTGCTCGACCTGGACGCGGGCTACCTCAGCCGGATCCTGGCGCGCTTCGAGGGCGACGGGCTGATCGGCCGCGAGCGCTCCGCCTCCGACGCGCGCAAGCAGCTGGTGCGGCTCACCCCGGAGGGGGCCGAGGTCTTCGCCGGGCTCGACCGGCGCTCCGCCGAGGAGATCGGGCGGCTGCTGTCCGGGCTGCCGGAGGCGGACCAGGAGCGGCTGGTCGCCGGCATGGCGACGATCAGGGCGCTGCTCGGCCCGGCGCGGGAGCGCGAGCCGTACGTGATCAGGCCCCCGCGCACGGGTGACCTGGGCTGGGTCGTCTACCGGCACGGCGTGCTCTACAGCGAGGAGTACGGCTGGGGCACGGAGTTCGAGCAGCTCGTCTCCAGGATCGTCGGCGAGCTGGACTTCTCGCGCGACGCCGGGTGGATCGCCGAGGTCGGCGGGGAGCGGGCCGGCTGCGTGTTCTGCGTGCGGCAGGACGACACCACGGCCAAGCTGCGGATGCTGCTGGTCGAGCCGTCCGCCCGGGGCCTGGGCATCGGGCGGCGGCTCGTGGACGAGTGCCTGCGGCACGCGCGCGCCGAGGGCTACAAGCGGATCACGCTGTGGACCCGCGACAGCCTGGTGAGCGCGCGGCGCATCTACCAGGCGGCCGGGTTCGAGCTGGAGTCGGAGGAGACGGGGACGGAGAACGGCGTCGAGGTCAAGGAGCAGGTGTGGTCGCGCGACCTCTGAGCCCGCCGCCGGTCACCGGCCCCTGGGCCACCAGTTGAGCGGGCCCGCCAGGCGCATCAGGCTCGGCACCAGCACCGCCCTGATCACCGTCGCGTCCACCAGCACGGCCACCGCCATGCCGATGCCCAGCATCTGCACGAACGCCACCTGCGCCGTGGCGTAGGCGGCGAACGTGAGCGCCAGGATCCCCCCGGCCGCGGTGATCAGCGGTGCCCCCCGCTGCAGCCCCGTGGCCACGGCCTGCTCCGTGTCGCCGGTCCGGTCGTACTCCTCCTTGATGCGGGAGAGCAGGAAGACCTCGTAGTCCATCGACAGGCCGTAGGCGACGCAGAGCATCAGGATCGGGATGCTCGGGTCGAGCGTGCCCGTGGGAGTGAAGCCGAGCAGGCCCGACAGGTTGCCGTCCTGGAAGATCCAGACGATGGCGCCGAACATGACGCCGAGGCTGAGGACGTTCAGGAGGGTCGCCTTGATCGGGATGATCAGGCTCCTGGTCATGAGGAACAGGACCACGAACGTCACCCCGAGCATGAGCGCCAGCACCAGCGGCAGCCGGTCCACGACGGAGGAGCGGTAGTCGGACAGCTCGGCCGGGTAGCCGCCGACCAGGACCTCGAAGGGGGGCTCGACCGCGCGTACGGCCTCGACCAGGCGTACGGGGTCGTCCGCCAGGGCCGCGGCCGACGGGACCACGGACAGCCAGGTGCCCTCGCCCCGGAACCTGCCGGTGTCCCCGTCGCCGACGCGGGCGCCCCCGGCGTACGAGCCGGCCGGCGAGTCCACCTGGGCGACGCCGGGCAGGCGGGACAGGGCCGTGGCGTACTGCCGGACGTCTCCCCCCGCCCCCGTGGAGACGAGCTGGATGGCGTCCGTCTCCTCGGCCGGGAAGGTCTGGCGGATGACCTCCTGGGTCTGCCGGGACGACGCCTCCGGGGGCAGGATGCGGTCGTCGGCCACGCCGAAGCGCAGGCCGAGGAAGGGCGAGGCGAGCACCAGCAGCAGGGCGGTGGCCAGCCCGCCGTACACCAGCGGGCGGCGCATCACCCGGGTGGCCAGGCCGTGCCAGAACCCGTCGGCGCGCTCGGGCCCGGCCCGCTTCGGCAGCCCCTTCGGCAACATTGTGCCGCCGATCGTGGCGAGCACGGCCGGCAGCACGATGACCGCCGCGACCAGGCCGCCCGCGACGACCGCGATGCCGGCGTAGGCGAACGAGCGCAGGAAGTCGAACGGCAGCACGAACAGCACCGCCAGGGACGAGGCCACGGTCAGGCCGCTGAACAGCACGGTCCTGCCCGCGTGCTCGACCGCCCCGGCGACCGCCGCCGCCCGGTCGGCGCCGTCGCGCGTCTCCTCGCGGAAGCGCTGGACGACGAACAGGCAGTAGTCGATGCCGAGGCCGAGGCCCATGGCCAGGGTCAGGTTGAGGGCGAAGGTGGAGATGTCGGCGAACGGCAGGACGCCGCTGAGCAGCGCGAGACCGACCACCATGGCGTACACCCCGGCCAGGATCGGCACCAGGGCCGCCATGGCGCGCCGCTGGTAGAGCCAGAGCAGCGCGAACGCCAGCGGGAAGATGACCAGCTCGGCCCGGACGAAGTCCTGCCGGGCCAGCGGGACGGTCTCGCGGAACACCTCCTCCCCTCCTCCGGCCCGCACCTGGAGCAGGTCCGTGCCCTTGGTGATCTCGGGGACGAGCCTGGGGAGCACCCGGGCGCGCACGTGGTCGGCGTCGCCCGGGATGCGCACCACGACGAGGGCGTGCCTGCCGTCCTCGCTGCGCAGGGTGGCGGGCTTGCCGCGGGTCCAGTAGGAGGCCGACTCGGCCACGCCCTCCTCGCGGCCGACGCGCGCGGTCAGGTCCCTGCCCGCCGCCTCCACCGCGGGGTCGTCCACGGTGCCGCTCCTGGCCGTCACCAGGAAGATCATGTCGGGGCTGCCCGTGTCGAACCGCTCGATCAGCTCGGCCTGCGCCCGGTCGGACTCCGAGCCCGGCGCCTCGAACCTGGCCAGCGACAGCCCCGACACCGCCCCCGCGGCCAGCACCCCGGCGCCGATCAGCAGGGCCAGGGCCAGGGAGAGGACGAGCCTGCGGCGGCGTACGAGGAGGAATCCGAGCCTGCGCAGCGGCGGCCCGCCGGTGGCCGCGCGGGCCGGGCGGGGACGCGTGTTCACCGCCATGCCGGCACCGCCCTCGCGCGTGCCGTCCCGGCGGTCATCGTTCGAGCCCCAGGGTCTCGCCGACCAGGCGCTCGAAGTCCTCCTGGGACGTCCGGCGGTGCAGGTCGTACAGGAACTCGGCGTCCTTGCCCACCAGCCGGTGGTAGGCCGCCTCGGGGGCCTCGACGGCCGCGGCGACGGCGTCGGCCACCTCCTGCGGGTCGCCCCGGCCGGCCAGGGAGCGGTCGAACGCCGACCAGAACCGGTCGTGGGCCGCGCGGTCGCGGTGGTCCTCGGTGAACGCCTCGGCCCAGCGGGCGCGGGCGCGGATGGAGGTGCCGTAGTTGCCGGGGGCGATCACGACGACGTGCAGCCCGTACGGGGCGAGCTCGAAGCGGAGCGCGGCCGACAGCGACTCCAGGGCGGCCTTGGCCGCCGAGTAGGCGCCCTCGAAGGGCACGCCGACCGAGCCGGCGATGGACGAGACGTTGACGATCACGCCGCCCGGCCTCATGCGGGGCGCGAGGGTGCGGATCAGGCGGACGGGGCCGAGGACGTTCACCTCGAACTGTGCGCGCAGCTCCTCGTCGGACAGGGTGACGACGGGGCCGCGCAGGATGTATCCGGCGTTGTTGACCAGCGCGTCGAGCTCGACAGGGGCGCCTGCGAAGGGTTCTGTGACGTCCAGCCGCCGCACCTCGAGGGGCAGGCCCTCGTCCGCCGCGGCGCGGCGCAGGCGCTCGGCGCCCTCCGACCGGGGGTCGCGGACGGTGGCGAGCACGCGGTCGCCCCTCCTGGCCAGCGTGAGCGCCGTCAGCAGGCCGAACCCGCTGCCGCACCCCGTTACGAGCACGGTTCTCATGGGGTCTCCCGGAAAGTCGGTAAACTACTCGTGTTTGCTTCCGGAACCAGGAATACAAGTAAATGCTCGCATTTGTCAACGAGGAGACCCATGGCTGAACGCACGGTCCGTCGGCAGGCGCGCGGCCTGAAGCGCATGGCCGAGATCCTCGACGCCGCCGAGCTGGTGATCGCCGAGGTCGGCTACCCGGACCTGACCACGAACCAGGTCGCCGCGCGGGCGGGGGTGTCGCCGGGGTCGCTGTACCAGTTCTTCAGGAACAAGGAGGAGATCCTGGACGGGCTCGTGGCCCGCTACACCGTCGACCGGCAGGAGTTCTGGGCCGCCCGGCTGGCCGCGGTCACGCCGGAGATCCCGCTGGAGGCGCTGGTGGGGCAGCTCGTGGACGAGAGCGTCAAGTTCAAGAGCGAGTCGCCGGCGTACTGGTCGCTGCTGTACGGGACGGCGACCGGCGACCAGTTCGCCGCGGCCTCGCAGCGGCTGCACGAGGACATCGCGCGGCAGCTCGCGGCCATGCTGCGGCGCCGCGCCCCCGAGCTGCCGGAGGAGCGCGCCCAGCTCATGGGGACCATGGGGCTGGCCATGGTGAAGGCGGTGATGCCGATGATCACCTCATCGCCGCCGGAGCGGTCGGCCGAGCTGGTGGACGAGCTCAAGCACATGCTGGTCCGCTACCTGGCCTGAGCCGCGGGGTCAGGCGTTCACGCGGGCCAGGTAGGTGCGTTCGCGCCGGTCAGGTAGGTGCGTTCACGCGAGCCAGGTAGGTGCGTTCACGTGGGTCAGGTGCGGAAGGGGCCCGCCACCTCGAACGTGTGGCCCTCCGTGCGGCCGCGCCGGGCCGAGAAGTAGAGGCGCCGGCCGTCCGGCGAGAACGCCAGCCCGGTCAGCTCGGCCCCGTCGTGGCCCTCGAGCCGCAGGAACGGGGTCACCGCCCGGTCCGGTGCGATGACGTCGATCTCCGGGCGCTCCCTGGCGACGTAGAGGTCGCCGGAGGGGGCGGCGGTGATGGCGCGCACGCCCTCGCACAGGCGGTCGAGCGTCGAGGTCTGCGCGTCGTACGCCCACAGGCCGGTGTCGCCCTTGGTCGTGAAGTAGCACACCCCGCCGGCGTAGTGGCAGCCGTCGCCGCCGTCGAAGTGGCGGGCGTCCTCGACCTGGTGGCGGGCCTCCTTGAGCAGGGCGGCCGGCGAGGGCACCGCCTGCCAGTGGCCCGAGGCGCACAGCACCTCCAGCGTGCCCTCCGTCAGGTCGCCCCAGTCGCCCGGCCGGAATCGGTAGAAGCAGCCGTCGGGCTCGTCCTCGGTCATGTAGATCACCCGCCGCTCCGGGTCGCACGCGGCGGCCTCGTGCTTGAAGCGGCCCATGGACAGGCGGGGGCGCGCGGCGCGCGCGCCGTAGGGGTCGCACTCGAAGACGCGGCCCCGGTGGCCGAGCTCGCACGACAGCCAGGTGTGCCACGGCGTGGCCCCGCCCGCGCAGTTGAGGTCGGTGCCCGACAGGATGCGATAGGCGTCGCCGATGCTGCCGTCGGCCCGGAAGCGCAGCGCCGAGGCCCCGCCGAGCAGCGGGAGCTCGGAGTTGGACACGTAGATCCAGCCGGCGCCGTCGGGGAAGCAGGCGCCGCCGTCGGGCGCCGCGTGCCAGGTCAGGCCGGCCACCTTGTGGCCGGAGCGGGCCACCACCCTGCCGGTGAACCCGTGGGGCAGCGCCAGCCCGCCCGGCCCGGGCAGGGCGAGTGGTCCATACGGGCTTACCCCGCCAGGCAAGAGCGGGCCCGTGCGGAGGAGAGTCTTGTGGGACATCGTGGGGCCTCCCTCTAGGTGCCACGCTAGTCGACCGCACCGACATGAATGGCAGGGACTCGCGACATCAAACTCTGCGCAAACCCCGGCGCCGCTCCGCCCGACCCTCCGCGGGCGGTGACGTTCCGTACGCCTGGCGGACGCACGCCAAGCGGCGACCGCCCACCCCGTGACGTTGCGTGACGGCGAAACCGCTTTCCCGGGCGGGCGAGGAGACGTCCGGGACCGGGACATCTGCCTGCGGAACCGGGTCCCGGTGACAGCACCGTGGCGGAGCCGGGCACGTCCGGTCCGGCTGCGGGTGCCTGCCGCGGCACGCCGGATCCACAAGCGATGATCACCTCTTGCCTCGGCGCATGCGAAAGCCCGGGCCGTACGCCCGGGCTCTCCGCAGATCTGTCAGCGCTGGGCCTGGAACATCCAGTGCTGCTTGTCGATGTCCTGCGCCACCGCGATCAGCAGGTCCTGGCTGACGGGGTCGGGCTCGTCGGTGGCCTGGATGCGCTCGTACATGCGCTTGCTGATGCCGCCCAGGATGTCGGTGAAGGTCGCCACGACCTTGCCGTCCTCGATCCAGCCGCCCTCCGGCTGCGGGAGCTTGGTGGAGCGGGAGATCGTCGCGGAGCGGCCGTCCGGGTTGATCCCGAGGGCGACGGCGCGCTCGGCGATGGTGTCCATGTGCGTTCTGGCCAGCTCGGTCACCTCGTCGAGCTGGAGGTGGATCGGGCGGAAGTGGGAGCCGATGAGGTTCCAGTGGGCCTGCTTGGCGACGAGTGAGAGATCTATGAGGTCGACCAGGGCGCCCTGGAGAGCTTCAGCGACGGTGTTCCTGGCTTCGCCTGAGATGGGACCGGTGATCGTAGCCATGTCGTCATTCCTCCCCGACGGTCGGACTTTACACATTTAGAACGAAATCGGGCGCGTAGTTCTTCCGATCACCGGCGTCGTTGACAGTGTAATAGTGACAGTGTCATTGTGAGGGTATGAGCGAGACCTGGACGATCGGCGAGCTGGCCGAGCACGCGGGGCGCCTGCTGCGCGACGGCGCGCCGCCCCCTGCCAACGGCCGGGTCCGGGACGTGCCCGGGGAGCGGCTGATCCGGTGGTACACGACCATCGGGCTGGTGGACCCGCCGCTGACCCGGCGCGGCCGGATCGCGCGGTACGGGCGGCGGCACCTGCTGCAGCTGGTGGCCGTGAAGCGGTTGCAGGCGACCGGCCGGTCGATCGCCGAGATCCAGGCGATGCTGGCCGGGGCGACGGACCGGATGCTGGAGACGGCGGCCCGGGTGGAGGGCACGCCGGTGCCGGACGCGGGCCAGGCGGGCGGTGCTGCCGGTGGACGTGCCGGTGGCGGTGGGCCGGGGTCGCGGGCGGGCTCGTTCGACGGGGAGACGGCGCGCGGGCGGTTCTGGGCCGAGCGGCCGGGTGCCGAGACCGCGCGCGCCCACGGAGCGGCACCGGACAACGTCCCGCCGAAGCCTGGAGCGGGCCGTGCTGAGGACGCCGGTGTCGCGCCCGGCCATCCGGCCGCGGGCAACGGCAACACCTCCGGACCGGGGCCCGCAGCCGGCCGCCCGCAAGGCACACCCGCTGGGGCGCAGCCCGCGGCGGACCACGCGCGAAACGCACCCGCTGCGCCGGAGTCCCCGGCCGGACACCCGCGAAGCGCAACCGCTGGGGCGCCGCCCGCGGCGGGCCACGGGCGGGGCGCGACCGCGCTGCCCGGCCGTCCGGCCGGACCCGGGGGCGCGTCCGACGAGAGTGCCGGGGCGGGCCCGCGCGGCGCGCATGCCGTGCGCGGTCGGCCGGCCGACGCGGGGCTCGGCCCGGGTGTCGCGCCTGCCCGAGCGGGGGGCGACGACACCGGTGGAGCCGGCGGGCCGACTCATTCCGGGGAGGCGGGCCGTGGAACTGCCGCTTCCGCGAAGTCGGGGGCCGGGCATGGCGGTGTGGCGTCGCGGGCGAGCGTGGTCAGCGGGGTCAGGCTGGGAGACGGGGTGCGGCTGGTGCTGGACGCGGGCCGGGTTCCGTCCGAGGAGGACGTACAGGCGGTGCTGGCGGCGGCGGGGCCGTTGCTCGCGGTGCTCGAAGAGAGGGAGCTGACATGAAGATCACTTCGCTGGAGCCCGCACGGTGCCTGCCGGTGCCGGACGCCGGGATCGGCGCGCTGCTGACCGAACGCGGCAACCTGCCGCTGGAGAGCGTGGACGTGACCGCGGACATCTCCGGGCTCGTCGCCGGGGTCGAGGTCACGCAGGGGTTCAGGAACCCGTTCGACGTCACGCTGGAGGCCACGTACGTCTTCCCGCTGCCCGACCGGGCGGCGGTGACGGGGTTCCGGATGGAGGCCGACGACCGGGTGATCGAAGGCGTGCTGAAGGAGCGCGGGCAGGCCAGGGCGGACTACGACCAGGCGCTGCGCGAGGGCAGGCGGGCGGCGATCGCCGAGGAGGACCGGCCGGACGTGTTCACGATCAGGGTGGGGAACATCCTGCCCGGCGAGCGCGTCTCGGTCCGGCTGACCATGAGCCAGCCGCTGCCGTACGAGGACGGCGCGGCCACGTTCAGGTTCCCGCTGGTCGTGGCCCCGCGCTACATCCCCGGCAGCCCGGTCGACGGGCGGCCGGCCGGTGACGGCACGGCGCCCGACACCGACGCCGTCCCCGACGCCTCCCGGATCAGCCCGCCCGTCCTGCTGCCGGGCTTCCCCAACCCGGTGCGGCTCTCGCTGGCCGCCACCGTGGACGCCGCCGGTCTGGAGTTGCGCGAGCTGGCCTCCAGCCTGCACGTGGTGGAAGACGGTCATGAGGGACCCCCCAACGGACAGGCCCGCACCGTACGCCTGCGCCCCGGCGAGCGCCTCGACCGGGACTTCGTGCTGCGGCTGTCGTTCGACGCCTCCACGTCGTTGCAGCTCGACGGCCGGGGGACGTTCGCGCTCACCGTGCTGCCTCCGCCGCTGCAGGCCACCCGGGCTCCGCGCGACCTGGTGCTGCTGCTCGATCGTTCCGGCAGCATGAGCGGCTGGAAGATGGTCTGCGCCCGGCGGGCGGCGGCGCGCATCGTGGACACGCTGACGCCGCAGGACCGGTTCGCGGTGCTGGCCTTCGACTCGGTGGTGGAGCAGGCGTTCGAGGGGCTGGTGGAGGCCTCCGACCGCAACCGCTACCGGGCGGTCGAGCACCTGGCCCGGGTGGACGCCCGGGGCGGCACCGAGCTGCTCGAACCGCTGCGCCAGGCCATCGCCCTGCTGGGCGGCCAGGCCGGGCGGGAACGCGTCGTGGTGCTGGTCACCGACGGCCAGGTGGGCAACGAGGACCAGATCCTGGAGCAGGCGGGCGGCGCGCTGTCGGCCATGCGCGTGCACACGGTGGGCATCGACCGGGCCGTGAACGCCGGGTTCCTCGGCCGCCTGGCCGGGCTCGGCGCGGGCCGGTGCGAGCTGGTGGAGTCGGAGGACCGGCTCGACGCGGCCATGGAGCACATCCACCGCAGGATCGGCGCTCCCCTGGTCACCGACCTGTCGATCAAGGGTCTCGAGGTCGAGCCGGGCACGGTCACCCACCTCGGCTCGATCTTCCCGGGCGTGCCGCTGCGCGCGTACGGACGGCACCGCGAGGGCACCTCGGCCACCGTACGCGGGCTGGCGGAGGGGGCGCCGTGGGAGGAGCGGGTCGCCGGCGTGACGGTGGACAACCCGGCCATCCGCGCCGTCTGGGCCCGGGCCCACCTGCGGGAGCTGGAGGATCGGTACGCCATGGGCGAGCACGACCTGGAGACCCGGATCGTGCGTACGTCGCTCGAATACGGCGTGCTGTGCCGCTTCACCGCGTACGTGGCCATCGACACCAGGCAGGTCGCCGGCGAAGGGCCGGAGCACCGGGTCATCCAGCCGGTCGAGCCGCCGAGCGGCTGGGAGATGCCGCGGGCGGCGCCGATGGTGGGCGGCTTCGCGGCCAACGCGATGCTGGCCGCCGCCCCCATGAGCGTTTCCCGGATGTCCGGGCCCGGCCTCGACGTGGCGGACATGGAGCAGGGGTTCGTGGCCGGCGGGCCGCAGGCCGGCGGGTTCGGCGGGCCGGCGGGCCGGGGGCCGGGCGGGCCGGAGGCGGC
Source organism: Nonomuraea sp. KM90 (assembly GCF_052246675.1). Taxonomy (NCBI): domain Bacteria; kingdom Bacillati; phylum Actinomycetota; class Actinomycetes; order Streptosporangiales; family Streptosporangiaceae; genus Nonomuraea; species Nonomuraea sp. KM90. Next base: position 234,821 of record NZ_JBQQCB010000001.1, read on the forward strand.
CATGCCGAAGGGGCCGAAGCGTGCTCCGGCGGCGCCCGGTCGTGGGCGGTCCGGCATGTACGCGGGGCGGCCCACGCAGCGGCCGGAGTCGGTACGGCCGCAGCTGGTGGCCGAGCTCGACCGGCTGAGGGCTCTTCCGGTGCCGGATCCGGCGTACCTGGCGGATCTGGGCACGCGGCTGGCGGCGCTGGCGGCGTACCTCGGGGGGAACGAGGAGTTGGAGGCGCTGGCCCGGGAGCTGGAGGCGGCCGAGCGGCCGGGCGCGGCCGACGCCCGGGCGCTGCACGACCGCGCCGTCGAGGTGCTGACCGCGTTGGTCGGCGGCGGCTCACCGCCCCCGGGATCGGGATCGGGACCAATGCCGGGACCGGGGGCCGGGTCGGGACCGGGGGCGTTGCCGGGCTCCGGCGGCCCAGGGCCGATGCCGGGAGCGGGCTCCGGGCCGGGGGCCGGGACTTCCGGTGAGGGCCGGCGCGGCCCCTTCTGGAAGCGCGCCTGACCGGCTGGATCCCACAGGCCGTTGCCGCGCGGGCGCGCCGCCTCCCCGGGGCGGCGCGCCCGCTCCGGGGAGGTCACATGATGGGCGTCCATTCCCGGAGCAGCACGATCTCGTAGCCGTTCACGGCCGTGTACGGGTCCTCCCGGAGGATCTGCCGGAGTTCGGCCTCGTCCGCCACCTCGTAGACGTGCAGCGCGCCGCTGTCGTCCGCCCAGGGCCCGGCGGTCACCAGGCGCCCCCGCTCCTGGAGCCGCCGCAGGTGTTCCCGGTGCGCGGGGCGGGCCGCGAGCCGCCGGGGGTCGCCGTCGAAGGCCAGTTGCAACACGTATCTCGCCATGCCCGCACGCTAGGGCCCGGCGGTCCCGGTGCTCAGCATCGCGGGGCACGGGGGTGGTGTATCAACGGATACATGGCGTACACACTGGCGGACCTGCCCATGTTCGAGGAGCTCGGGGAGGAGCGGCTGCGCGGGGCGGCGGCGGTGGCCCGGCTGCGGCGCTACGCGGCCGGGCAGGTGCTGTGCACCGAGGGGGATCCGGCCGATCACCTGATCGTGCTGCTGGCCGGGCGGGTGAAGGCGGGGAGGGTGAGCGCCGAGGGCAGGGAGGTGGTGCTCGCGGTGGAGGCCGCGCCGGTGGCGTTCGACAAGACGGCCCTCCTGGTGGACGGGCCGCACCGGGCCACGCGCACGGCCCTGACGGAGGTGGAGGTGGCCTACCTGCCGCGGACCGCCGTGCTGGAGCTCGTGGACGCCGAGCCGTCGGTGGCGGCGCGGCTGCTGCGCACGCTGGCCGCCACGGTGCGGGACCTGGACGAGCGGCTGCTGGACGCGGCTGTGCGCGACGTGCCGTCGCGGGTGGCCGCCTGGCTGGTACGCCGCTGCGCCGCCGCCCGCGTACCGGACACGCCGCCGGACGGGCAGGTGGACGGGCCGCCGGACGGGCACGCGGACGCCGGGCCGGTACCGCTGCACGGCGGGCACGCGGACGCCGGGCGGGTGCCGCTGCACGGCGGGCAGGCGGGGCTGGGGGCCGAGATCGGGGCGAGCAGGGTGAGCGTCAACCGTGCCCTTCGCCGGTTCGAGCGACGGGGGTTGATCGCGATCGGCTCCGGGGAGGTGGTGGTGCTGGACCGCCCGGCCCTCGCCCGCCTCGCCGCCGTTCCCGCGCCCTCCGCGTAGGCCCCATGCTCCCGTGATCGCCCAGCCCTCACAGGGTGCGCCGGGAGGCCGGTGCAATTACGTGCGGGTGTCTATCCGAGCCGGTCAGGCTGTTCTATCGTCACTGAGCATGGCGACCTCTCGCGCCCCTCTCCGCTTCGTCGAGGCGGTGTCCGCCACCGTCTCGGAGCACCGGAGGTCAGGTTTCTTCTTCGACTTCGACGGCACGATCGCCCCGATCATGCGAGATCCGGCCGCCGTGTTCCCGGTGGCCGGCGCGGTGGAGCGGTTGCGGGTGCTGGCGGGGCTCGTGAGCAGGGTCGCCGTCGTCTCGGCCCGGCCGGCCGCGTTCCTGTCCGACCGGTTCGCGGGCGCCCCCGAGGTGCGCGTGTTCGGCCTGTACGGCATGCAGACCGTCGTCGACGGCCGCGTACGCACCGACGCCGGCGCCCAGCCCTGGGCCCCCGTCATGGCCCGCCTGGTCGCCGACGCCGCCCGCGAGCTGCCCGGCGAGGTGCTGGTGGAGGACAAGGCGCTGCTGGTGGCGCTGCACTACCGTGCGGTCCCCGCGCTGCGCGGCGCGGTGGAGCGCTGGGCCTCCGACAAGGCGGCCGAGCTGGGACTGCGCGAGCAGTACGGGCGCATGGTCGTCGAGCTCAGGCCCCCGGTCGAGCTGGACAAGGGCACGGTCATCGAGCGCGAGACCGAGACGCTCACCCGCGCCTGGTACTTCGGCGACGACCTGTCCGACGGCCGGGCGTTCGACGCGCTGCGCGGCCGGGAGGAGCGGGACCCGGCGTTCCTGGGCGTCAGGGTAGCGGTGGCGAACGGGGAGACCGGCGACGAGCTGGCGCGCCGGGCGGACTTCACGGTCGAGTCCCCCGAGGACACGCCTGACCTGCTCGACCACGTCATCGGCGCGTTCCCGGGGCATCCGTCGGCTCGTACCCTGGATAAGTGACGACACTTGTCCTGGACGGAGGGCTGGCCACCCAGCTCGAGCGGCTCGGCGCCGATCTGCGCGACGACCTGTGGTCGGCGCGGCTGCTGCTGGCGGAGCCCGAGCTGATCCGCGCCGCCCACGCCGCCTTCTTCGCGGCGGGGGCCGACGTGGCCACCACCGCCAGCTATCAGGCCACGATCCCCGGCTTCGCGCGCCGCGGGCTGGACGTGGCCGAGGCCGAGCGGCTGATCCGGCTGTCGGTGGAGCTGGCCGGGCAGGCCCGGGACGAGGCCGGGCACGGGCTGGTGGCGGCCTCGGTGGGCCCGTACGGCGCCTACCTCGCCAACGGCGCCGAATACACCGGCGACTACGACCTCGACGAGGACGGCCTGTACGCCTGGCACCTGCCGCGCTGGGAGATCCTCGCCGCGGCCGGGGCCGACCTGCTGGCCTGCGAGACCCTCCCGTCCTACCCGGAGGCGCGGGCGCTGGCCCGGCTGCTGGCCGGCACGACCGGCGTGAAGGCGTGGGTGAGCTTCTCCTGCCGCGACGGCGAGCGGCTCAACGACGGCACGCCGATCCGCGAGGCCGCCGCCCTGTTCGCGGGGAACCCGAAGGTGGTGGCCGTCGGCGCGAACTGCACCGCGCCCCGCCACATCCCCGGGCTGATCTCGTGCCTGTCCGGCGGCCTGCCCGTGGTCGTCTACCCGAACTCGGGCGAGACGTGGGACGCCGCCGGCCGCCGCTGGCTGGGGCTGACCGATCCGGTGGAATACGGTCAGGCCGCCACGGAATGGCAGCGGGCGGGGGCGTCGCTGATCGGCGGCTGCTGCCGTACGACGCCCGAGCACATCAGGCAGATCCGCGCGCACCTGTCCTGAGCCACCGGCAGACCGGCAGGCGAACGGCCCCGCCGTGAGCACGGCGAGGCCGTTCGCAGAGGACCTCCGCGGGGTCCTCGATCGTCTGGACCGGCGGAACCGGGCGGCCGGTCAGGCGGTCGCGGGAACCGTGCCGCGCCGGCGGCCCAGCACGCGGTCGAGCGCGAGCGCGCCGCCGCCGGTGAACCCGACGGCCAGGCTGGCCGCGGCCAGCGCCAGGACGAACTCGTAGCCACCCTCGCCGCTGAGGCCGTTGGCGCCGTGCACGAAGGCGATCGCGCCCAGCATGTCGAGGGCCAGCAGCGTGCCCACGATCGGCAGCGCCGCGCCCACGATCAGCGCCAGGCCGCCCACCACCTCCAGCGTGGCCACGGCCGGCGCGGCCACGCCGGCCAGCGGGATGCCGGCGGATTCGAAGAACTTGGTCGTGCCCGCGATCCCCATGGTCGCGAACTTCTGGTAGCCGTGCACCAGGAAGATCACCCCGATGGCGATCCTGGCGAGCAGCAGGACGACGGGACGCGCCTGGTCCACCATGCGGCCTCCTTGATTGTTGTTCAGATTTGAACGACAACTCTAGCAGTGAATGTTCAAATCTGAACGAGCCGTACACTGAGGCGGTGACGGACCCCCGATGGCTTGACGCGACGGAGATGGCGGCGTGGCGCGCCTTCCTGTCCACCTCCCACCTGCTCGAGCGGCGCATCGAGGAGCAGCTCAAGGCCGAGGCCGGGCTCACCCACCCGCAGTACGAGATCCTGGTGCGGCTCGCCGACACCCCGGGCCGCCAGATGCGCATGACCGAGCTGGCCAGGGGCGTGGTGGTGTCGAAGAGCGCGCTGACGTATCAGGTCGGCCAGCTCGAGAAGGCCGGCCTGGTGGAGCGCACGACGTGCCCGTCCGACGACCGCGGCGTGCTGGCGGTGCTCACGGAGGCGGGCCGGCGCTGCCTGGAGCGGGTGGCGCCGGGTCACCTGGAGGTCGTGCGGGCCTACCTGATCGACCGGCTCAGCCGCGAGGAGCTGCACGCGATGACGAGCGCCATGCGGAAGACGGAAGAGGCCTTACGGTCCTCCGTGTGAGCCGTCTCCGGCGGACGCACGGAGGTCACCCCCCAGGCCGCGGCTATCCCTTGGCCGCGGTGGCGCGTGCCGCGCGCTCCATCTCGACCCGGGCGCTGGCGGCGTATTTGTCGACGTATTCCTGCCCGGACAGCTCCATCAGCGCGTACATGATCTCGTCGGTCACCGCGCGCAGCACCAGCCGGTCGTCCTCCATCCCGTAGTAGCGGGAGAAGTCGAGCGGCTTGCCGAACTTCACGCCCGGCCGGATGCCGACCTTGGGCAGCGGGCGTCCCGGCGGCATCATCTCGTACGTGTTGACCATCGCCCACGGGATCACCGGCACCCGGGACTCCAGGGCGAGCCGGGCCACGCCGGTCTTGCCCTTGTAGAGGCGGCCGTCGGGCGAGCGGGTGCCCTCGGGGTAGATGCCCAGGATGTTGCCCTCGCGCAGGATGCGCAGCCCGGTGCGCAGGGCCGCCTCGCTCGCCTTGCCGCCCGAGCGGTCGATCGGCACGGTGCCGACCCCGCTGAAGAACAGCCGGGTGAAGAAGCCCTTGATGCCGCGCCCGGTGAAGTAGTCGGCCTTGCCCAGCGAGATCACCTTGCGGCGGATCTGCAGCGGGCCGAAGAAGTGATCGGCGAAGGACAGGTGGTTGCCGGCCAGGATCGCGGGGCCCTGCCTGGGCACGTTTTCCGCGCCCTCGGTCCACGGCCTGAACACGAGGTGGAGGAACGGCCCCAAGATGGCCTTGACCACCCAGTAGAACACCCTGGCACCTCTTCCCTGCGCCGCTTCGTCGGCGAGCATTGGCGAGCAACGTTGGCGAGCAGAGTCATCTTCCCATCTCGAAGGCCATGCTCCTACATCAGCTCTCGCACAAACACCCCGGAACATGCGACGATCGGGCCGTTCTGGAGGAAATCGCCGGAATGAAACAGCACAGAGGAGCTGTTATGCCGCTCATGCCAGGCGCGGAGCCTTACCACCACGAAGCAGGCCAGGTCGGCGTGCTGCTGTGCCACGGGTTCACCGGCACGCCGCAATCGTTGCGACCGTGGGGTGAGTATCTGGCCGGGCACGGGATCAGCGTCTCGCTGCCCCGCCAGCCCGGACACGGCACCAGATGGCAGGAGATGAACAGGACGCGCTGGGAGGACTGGTACGCCGAGGTGGAGAAGGCGTTCGCCGACCTCCAGGGCCGCTGCGCGGAGGTGTTCGTGGCGGGGCTGTCGCTGGGCGGCTGCCTGGCGCTGCGGCTCGCCGAGGTGCACGGCACGGCCATCCGCGGCGTGGTGGTGGTCAACCCGTCGATCGCGAACGACGTTCCCCTGCTGAAGCTGGCTCCGTTGCTCAAATGGTTCGTGCCGTCGGTGCCCGGCGTCGCCAACGACGTCAAGAAACCCGGCGTGACCGAGCTGGCCTACACCCGCACCCCGGTGAAGGCCGCGGCCTCGCTGCCGGGGCTGTGGTCGCTGGTGCAGGCCGACCTGGCGAAGGTGACACAGCCGTTGCTGGTCTTCCACAGCGCGGAGGACCACGTGGTGAAGCCGACGAGTGTCGCGATCATCCGTGAGAAGGTCTCCCAGGCCACGATCGAGGAGCTTACCGATAGCTACCATGTTGCGACACTGGACAACGATGCCGACAGGATCTTTGCCGGGAGCCTCGACTTCATCCGGACACATGCCTCGGTACCCTTGCAGAGGGACTGATCGCACCCAGGGGGAAGTCGCGATCGCTGCGGAGAGGCCCATCTAGGTGACGCCCCAGAGTGACGAGGACGAGGTCTGGCGGCAGATCGTCGCGTCCTTCAACGACACAGCCGAGCACGACTCGGCCGACCAGCCCTGGCCGGACAGCGAGAACGTCCCCGCCGAGCCCACCCGCCGGGTCGTCAAACCTCCGGAGGAGGAACCCGGGGACCCCGGGGATCCCCGGGACCCCGGGGAGGACGACGACGAGCCGCGGGACGAGGGCGACGACGAGGAAGAGGGGCACTTCACGCCCCCGCCGCCGCCTCCCCTGCCCAAGCTGGACCTGACGACCAAGCTCGCGTGGGTGGCGCTGTTCGGCGGCCCCGCCTATCTGCTGGTCGCGGCGATGGCGAGCTGGCACATGGAGGGGTGGGCGCTGTTCACGGCCGTGGCGGCGTTCATCGGCGGGTTCGTGGCGCTGGTGGTGCGCATGGGCGACGGCCCGCCCAACGACTCCGGCTGGGACGACGGCGCCGTCCTGTAGGACGCGCCCGGCACTCCTACGACTTCTGCGTGGTCGTCCGGGGCGCGAACGACTCCACGACGTCGGTGTATCGGTCGGCGGTGTCGACCGCGTGCCCGACCGCCCAGACCGTGCCCTTGCCCGCGAGATAGGTCACCGCCTGCAGGCGTACGCTGCTCCTGCCCTGCTTGACGGCGCCCCGGATGATCTCGCAGTCGCTCTTCTCGCAGCGCATCATGAACGGCTCCGCCGCCCGCGCGGGGTCGTAGCCGGTCATCCAGTAGCGGCCCTTGCCGTCGCCCGTCACGCCGTAGAGCCTGGCCTCGGAGCCGGGCAGCGACAGCTCGCGCCAGCGCTTGCCGTTCCAGGCCAGCGCCAGCGGGGTGATGTCGCCCGGCCCGCGGTAGACGCCGCCCACCGCCACCGCCCGCTTCGAGCTGTCCACCTGCACGTCGCGCAGGTAGCCCCCGGGGATGGCGGGCAGCGGCATGGACTTCCACGAGCCGCCGGAGCTGTGCACGATCAGCGGCTCGGTGCCGGTGTCGCCGACGGCGAACCCGCCCGCCACCGCGTAGAGCGCGCCCTTCTCCTTGGTCTCCTGCACGGTCCAGGAGTTGCCCTGGCCGGTGAGGATGAGCCCGTTCTTCTCGCGGCTGCCGACCGCCACGACCCGCCCGGACTTCGCGTCGACGCCGCCGAGCCAGTCTCCGGCCCGCAGCCCCTGCGGCCTGACCCGGTCGAACCCGGCCGCGTCGCCGTGCACGATGTACGGCAGCCCGTCGTGCCCGTCGCCGACCGCCCACACGTCGGAGGAGGAGGCGGCGGCCAGCCCGCGCAGGTTGCCCGCGGCCGTGCCGTCGCGCACGCCCACCTCGGCCCACCTGCGGCCGTCCCAGTGGCGGATGGTGCCGCGGTTCTTCCAGACGTCCCAGATCTCCTGCTGACCCACCGCCCACACGTCGCTCGGGGAAACGGCGAGCACGTCGGAGAGCGAGCCGTCGGCCTGGAGGCGCACGCTGGTCGACTGCTGCCACGCCTCGGCGGCGGGCCGTGGATCGGCATGCGCGGCGGGCGTGACCTGCGTCAAGGCCACGGACGTCGCCAAGAACAAGGAGAGCGCACGCCGCTGAGAGCGACGGGTCATGAGGAAATGCTACGGGCTGGAGAGCCGGTCTTGCCCGTTAGTGCCCAACTCGCAACTCGGCGACAACGGGCAGGTGGTCGCTGGCCCCGGCCAGATCGGCGATCGGGGCGTCCACTCCCCCGCACGACACGACACGCGCCTCGCGCGCGGCGAACACCCCGTCGATGCGTACGGAGGGCCCGGCGGCCGGGAAGGTCGGCCCGTCGCCCTTGGGAGCCACCGCGTAGCAGTCGGCCAGCCGCCCGGCGAGATAGCGCCAGGCCGGCTGGTGGGCCTGCTCGTTGAGGTCGCCGGCGAGCACGATCGCCGCGCCGTACGCCGCCGCCACGCGCTCCATCAGCGCCACCGCCTCGGCGGCGTGGTGCACCCTGGCCGGGTCGTTGAGGTCGAGGTGGAGCGAGCCGACGGCCAGCCGCGCCCCCTCGGCCTGCACCACGGCGACGGCCAGCCCCCGCCGCTCCAGCCCGAGGAAGGCCCGCAGCCGGTGGCTCTCGGCGTGCAGCACGCGGGCCCGCCGGCCGGTGAGCACGGCCACGCCCCCGACCCGGCCGGGGGTGGCCACCGTCAGCCCGACGGCGGCGGCCAGGGCACGCCGCCTGGCCCGCCACCGGCCGAACCTGGGCGCCTCCTGCACGCACAGCACGTCGGCGCGCGCGGCACCGATGACCCTGGTCAGCGCGGGAACGCTGTCGCGCAGCCCGTGTAGGTTGTAGGTCGCGACCCTGATCGTCACGTGCGGGCGGCGGCTCTAGCGCTGCCTGGCCAGGTCCGCGGCGCCCACCACCCCGGCGGAGGCGCCCAGCTCCGCCAGCTTGATCTCGGCGAGCGGCCGGTGCCCGCGCCCGGTGATGCGCTCGGCGAAGGACTCTCTGGCCCGGTCGATGAACAGGTCGGCGGCCCGGGAGACGCCACCGCCGACGATGAAGCACCCGGGGTCGAGGATGGCGGCCAGGTCGGCCATGCCCTGGCCCAGCCAGTCGGCCAGGCTGCGGAAGGCGGCCAGCGAGGCGTCGTCGCCCAGCCGGGCGGCCTCGGTCACCTCCTCGCCCTCGATCGTGCCGCCGGCCAGCCCGAGCAGGATGCCCGCCCGCTCCGGCTCGGCCGCGGCGATCTCCCTGGCGTCCTTGACGAGGGCCTGGCCGCTGGCGTACTGCTCCCAGCAGCCGATGTTGCCGCACCCGCACTGCCGGCCTCCGGGCAGGACCTGCATGTGGCCCAGCTCGGCGCCCATGCCCCAGCGGCCCCGGTAGAGGGCGCCGTCGAAGACCAGGCCGCCGCCGATGCCGGTGCCGAGCGTCAGGCAGACCACGTGGGACTGGCCCCGGCCGGCCCCGAACCGGGTCTCGCCCCACGCCATGGCGTTGGCGTCGTTCTCGATCACGACCGGGAGGCCGACGAGGCCGCTGATCTTCTTCTGCAGCGGCTCCTCGCGCCAGGCGAGGTTGGGGGCGAAGCGCACCATCGACCGGGTCTCGTCCACGAACCCGGCCGCGCCGACCCCGACGGCCTCGATCTCTCTACCGTGCGACAGCTCGCGAACGACGTCGGCCACCGTCTCGGCCACCACCTCCGGGCGGTCGGCGGCGGTGGGCCTCAGTGTGTGTTCGACGATCTCGCCATTGTCGTCGACCACACCGGCGGCCACTTTCGTCCCGCCAATGTCGACACCGATCGTGAGCATTTGCGCCGTTCTCCCTATCCGAGATCTATGTGTTCCACATTGTCGCGGCGGCCGTCGTCGGTGTCGCGATCGCGGTCGTCGCGCGGCCTGCGGGGGGCGGCGGGCCTGCCCAACGCGTCGAGCGCGCCGCGGAACGCGGCGAACAGCTCACCGCCGGCGGCCACCAGGTGCCCGGTGACATCACCGCCGGACTCGCGCTGCGCCGCGATCGCCCGGCAGACCGGGCAGGCACGGCAGATGTACTCGTCGTGGGATTCGGACACGGCCTCTTCCCACACGTCCCGCTCCCTGCGGCCGCCGCCGGTGAAGGAGTTGAACATGGTCTTGCCGACCTGGCGGGTGGCCCGCCCCTGGATCGACTCGAACAGCTTGCGCGCCTCGTCGGCTACGGTGCCGATCGGGTCCCTGGCGGGATCCCTGTCATTGCTCTCGGTCATCTTGGCCCTCCCTGCGTTTGGGGTCGCTCATCCATTCAACTCATCAGGTCGCGGATTCGCTCCCCGAGTCGGACGGTAGCGCGGGCGGATCGCCGGCGGCACCGTCCGGGGACCACGTGACGCGGAGCACCCCGTCGCGCAGCACCGCCCCGCTGATCCTCCTGCGGGCCAGCGCCGCGGGCAGCGCCAGGATCCTCCGGTACGGGCCGGCGGTGACGATCAGCTCGTCGCCCTTGCGGGCCAGGTCGATGTCGTCGCGGTCGGCGCCGGGCAGGGCGAGCGCCACCTCGTCGGCGCTCATCCGCAGCGGCGGCTCGACGGAGTGGGCGGCGAACGGGTCGGACTCGCCGTACATCGCGGCACCCACCTCGGCCAGCGCGTCCTTGCCGACGGGCTCGGCGGGCAGGTAGGGGACGACGTGTATGGGCAGCGGCGCGAACGACTGCTCCGCCTCGGACAGCAGCCGCGACTGCGCCGCCACCCACTGGGCGCGCCACTCGTCGGCGCCCTCGGCCGGGAAGACCCGGTTGGCGATGACGGCGTCGACGCGGTAGCCGTACAGGTTGAGCGAGGTCAGGGTGCGCCTGGCCTCGGCGAGCACCACGGACTCGGGCGTGAGCACGAGCCGCACGGACGCGTGGTCGCCGGTGAGCAGCTCGCGCACCTCCATGAGGCCGCGGTGGAAGCGCTCCGCCGCGCTCATGACGTCCTCGCCGGGCGCGCTCACGTGGGCCACGCTGCGCACGAACGGGGAGACCAGCCGCACGATCTTGCGGCCGACCGGCATGAGCCGGGTGACGTGCCAGTCGAGCGCCTCGGGCAGGGCCAGCAGCCGCAGCGTCTCGGCGGTGGGGGCGCAGTCGACCACGATCACGTCCCAGCGGTCCTCGCGGGCGTGCTCGCGCAGCTCCAGCAGGGCGATGACCTCCTCGGCGCCCGGCAGGACGGTGATCTCCTCGGAGGTGATCTCGTCGAGGCCCAGATCGACCAGCACCCCCCGGGCGTAGCTCTGCAGCTCGCCCCAGTGGCGCTCCAGCGTCTTCTGCGTGTCGACCTGGTGCAGGTGCAGGCCCGGCGCGATCTCCCCGGGCTCGGCCCCGAGCGCGTCGGCCAGCGAGTGGGCCGTGTCGGTGGAGACGATGAGCGTCTTGAGGCCGCGACCGGCGGCCAGCGTGGCGGTCGCGGCGGCGGCCGTGGTCTTGCCGACGCCGCCCTTGCCGGTGAAGAGCAGGACCCGCGGGCTCAACTCAGCGGCCTTCGACGCGCTTCTTGAGGCCCTTGAGCGCGGTGTCCACGATCACCTTCTCGGCCTTGCGCTTGATCAGGCCGATCATGGGCACGCTGAGATCGACCGTGAGCTCGTACGTCACGTCGGTGCCACTGCCCGCGTCGGTGAGCCGGTAACTCCCCCGGAGGTCGGAGACCATCTTCCCCGGCTCGACCACCTGCCAGCTCACGCCGCCGTCGCCCTGCCAGGTGTAGCCGAGGGTGTAGGAGTCGCTGATCGGGCCGGCGTCCAGCACGAACCGCACCGTCCGCGCCCTGCCGTCCTCGTCGCTGGTGAGGACCTCGGCGCTCTTGACCTGCCCGGCCCACTCGGGGTAGCTCGGGAAGTCCGCGATGACCGCCATGACCTCGGCGCGCCCGGCGCCGATGGTGGTGCTCGAAGTGGTGCGATCAGCCATGCGACCACCGTAGTGCACAAACCGCTACTTGCGGCGGACCCCTGAACGGGGCCCACCGTAGTGCACAATCCGCTACTTGCGGCGGACCCCGGATGGCGTCACCACTCCAGGACGTAGGGGACGCCCCGGCCCCGGAAGTGGCCCACGTTCACGCACTCGGTACGCCCCACGCGGGCGCGGGCGTGCAGCGGGTTGTGGACGTGCCCGAACAGGGCGTACCGCGGCTGCGTACGCCTGATCGCCTCCAGCGTGGCCTGGCTGCCGCGCTCGAACCGCCGGGCCACCACGTCGTAGAGCAGCTGGGGCAGGGCGGGCGGGATGTGGCAGCACAGCACGTCCACCTCCCCGACGGCCTCGACCTTGGCGGCGTACTCCTCGTCGGTGAGCTCGTGCGGGGTGCGGTAGGGGGTCTTGAGCCCGCCGCCCACGAAGCCGAACCGCAGGCCGCCGATCTCCGCCACCTGCCCGTCCAGGACCTGGTGGCCGGGCCCGAGATAGTCGCTCCACAGCCGCGGGATGTCCACGTTGCCGTAGGTGAGGTAGGCCGGGGCCGGCATGGCGGCGAACAGGGCCGCGTACTGGGCGCGTACGTTCCGCTCGATGTGCTCGCGCGGATCGCCCTCGAGCGTCGCCCACAGCCGCGCCGACATGGCCCTGGCCTCGTCGAATCGCTTGGCCGTGCGCAGCGCGATGAACTCCCTGGCGTTCTCGGCGCCGAACAGGTCGGCGAAGATGCCCTGCGCGTGGTCGTCGTAGTCGACGAACAGGATCAGGTCGCCCAGGCAGATCAGCGCGTCCGCCCCGTCACCCGCCCGCGCCAGGGCGTCGGCTCTGCCGTGGACGTCGCTGACGACATGGACCCTCATGGGGAAAACTCTACGGGCGGCGGCTGCTAGCGTGAGGAATGCCCTTCATAACGCCTCAATGACGGAGCTACCGGCGCGTAACTTAAGGCGGTAACGTCCAGGCGGTCCCCGAAGAGGAGTTGATCCGTGCGCGAGTACAGCGTCCCCGTCCTGGTCGATGTGCCGGCTTCGGCCTGCCTGTCCGACACCGTCTTCCGGCGGGCCGAGCAGGAGCCCGGCGCGATCGTGATGCGCCGCAAGGTCGGCTCCGGCTGGCCCGTGGTCACCGCGGCCGAGTTCCGCGACCAGGTGGTGGAGGTGGCCAAGGGACTGATCGCGGCGGGCGTCGAACACGGTGACCGGGTCGCGCTCATGTCGCGCACCCGTTACGAGTGGACACTGGCCGACTACGCCATCTGGTCCGTCGGCGCGGTGACCGTGCCGATCTACGAGACGTCCTCGGTCGAGCAGGTCAGGTGGATCCTGCACGACAGCGACGCGAAGGCGGCGTTCGTCGAGCTGGACGCGCACGAGGAGACCGTCCGGGAGGCGGTGCCCGAGCTGAAGCCGATCTGGCGGCTGGAGGGCACGCTGGAGACGGGAGCGGTCTCCGCCTCCGACGTCGACGAGCGCAGGAAGCTCGTCTCCGCCTCCGACCTGGCCACGATCGTCTACACCTCCGGCACCACGGGCCGCCCCAAGGGCTGCCGGATCACCCACGACAACCTGCTGTTCACCGCGCTCAACGTGCTGCGGGGGCCGCTGGAGCCGCTGTTCGCCCGCAAGGACCCGGCCGCGCTGCTCTTCCTGCCGCTGGCGCACATCTTCGCGCGGATGATCCAGGTCGTGCTGATCGAGGCGGGCGCCGTCATGGCGCACACCCCCAACATGAAGAACGTCGCCCCCGACCTGCAGGACTTCAAGCCGACGTTCCTGCTGGGCGTGCCCCGGGTGTTCGAGAAGGTCTACAACGGCGCCGAGCAGAAGGCCATCGCCGGCGGCAAGGGCAAGATCTTCGCCCGCGCGGTGGACGTGGCGGTGGCCTGGAGCAAGGCCGAGAGCTCGGGGGGCGCGCCGCTCGGGCTGCGGCTGCAGCGGGCGGTGTTCGACAAGCTGGTCTACTCCAAGCTGCGCGCGGCAACCGGCGGCCGGCTCTCGGCGGCGGTGTGCGGCGGGTCGGCGCTGGGCGACCGGCTGGGCCACTTCTTCCGCGGCGTCGGCATCGAGGTCTTCGAGGGGTACGGGCTGACCGAGACCTCCGCCCCGTGCTCGGTCAACATGCCGGGCGCCAACAAGATCGGCACGGTCGGCAAGCCACTGCCCGGTGTCACGCTGCGCATCGGCGACGACGGCGAGATCCTGGCCAGGGGCAGGAACGTCTTCCCCGGCTACTGGCACAACGACTCCGCCACGGACGAGGTGATCGACTCCGAGGGCTGGTTCCACACGGGCGACGTCGGTGAGCTCGACGCGGACGGCTACCTGCGGATCACCGGGCGCAAGAAGGAGATCCTGGTGACGGCGGCGGGCAAGAACGTGGCGCCCGGCCCGCTGGAGGACGCGCTGCGGGCCCATCCGCTGATCTCCCAGGCCATGATCGTGGGCGACGGGCGGCCGTTCGTCGCGGCCCTGATCACGCTCGACCCGGAGGCCATGCCCGCCGGCTCGACCGTCGCGGACCTGCGCTCCGACCCGAAGGTGCGCGACGAGATCCAGGCGGCGGTGGACCGGGCGAACCTCTCGGTGTCCAAGGCCGAGCAGATCAAGAAGTTCGCCATCCTGGACGTGGACATCACCGAGGAGAGCGGGCACCTCACGCCCACGCTCAAGGTCAAGCGCAATCTCGTGATGCGGGACTTCGCCAAGGACATCGACGACCTCTACAGCGGCCACTGACCCGGCCGGGGGGTACGGGGCCCCTCCTGGTAGCCGCCGGCCTGGACGCGGAACAGTCGCGCGTACCGGCCGTCCGCTGCCATGAGCTGCTCGTGGCTGCCCAGCTCCGCGATCGCGCCGTCCTCGAGGACCGCTATCACGTCCGCGTCCCGCACCGCGTCGAGCCGGTGGGAGATCAGCAGGCTGGTGCGGTCGGAGCGGTAGCGTCGCATGCGCAGTTGCACGTCGTGCTCGGCCTCCGGGTCCAGGCCCGAGCTGGGCTCGTCGAGGATCATGAAGTCGGCGTGCTCGCGCAGGAACGCCCTGGCCAGCGCCACCCGCTGCCACTGCCCGCCCGAGAGCGTGACGCCGGTGCGCACCTTCTTGCCGGGCTTGAGCGTCAGGGCGAACAACCTGGTCAGCGCGGTGTCGTAGCCGTCCGGCAGGTCGCTGATCGCCTCGTCCACGCCCGCTTTGACGGCGGCGGCGCGGATGCGGTCGAGGTCGCCGATCGCGGTCAGGTCGCCCACGGCGATGTTGTCGCGGGCGCTGAAGTCGTAGGTCATGTGGTCCTGGAACACGGCGCCGAGCCTGGCGCGCAGCTCGGCCGGGTCCAGGTCGCGCAGGTCCACGCCGTCCCAGTGGATAGACCCGCGCACCGGGTCGTGGAAGCGGCACAGCAGCTTCGCGAGGGTGCTCTTGCCCGCGCCGTTAGGCCCCACCACCGCGACGGCCTGCCCGTACGGGATCGTCAGGGTGACCCCGCGCAGCACCCAGGGCAGGTCGTCGGCGTAGCGGAACCACACGTCGCGCAGCTCGACGCCGGTGGCGAGCGGGCGCGACGGGGCGGGTTCGGCGGCCATGGGGAGGTCGGGCTCGCTGTGCGCGATCTCCGCGTGGTGGCCGAACAGCAGGAGCCACTGATGCACGCCCGCGATGCCGTTCACCAGCGACGACAGCCCGGCCTGCAGCCCCGCCACCGCGGCGATGAACATCGACACGTCGCCGATCGTGAGCCCGCCGCTCCGGGCGGCGACGACCGCCCACACCAGGCCGCCCCCGGCGATGAGGACGCCGAGCAGTTCCAGGCCGACCTGGATGAACAGCTCGCCGCGGTCCATGTCCCGTTCGGCGGCGTTGGCGGTGGCGCGCTCGTCCAGCATGCGGCGGCGCATGAACGCCCCCAGGCCGAAGAGCCGGACCTCCTTGGCCGCCTCGACGCTGCTGAGGAGGTGGGAGTAGAAGAACTCGCGGCGCCGCACCGGCGTCATGTCCAGCATCACCCGCGCCCGCCGCCGGGCCAGGGCCAGCTGCGCGAGCAGCGCGGGGACCCCGGCGACCAGCACGATGCCGGCCATCATCGGGGAGATCACGATGACCGAGGTGATGAAGCCGCCGATCGTCAGGACCGTCCGCATCAGGTCGAAGGCGCTGCTGATCAAATGCCTGGCCATCTGGCCGCCGGTCGCGGCCAGGCGGAGCCGGTCGAGGAACGCCGGGCTCTCGTACGGGCCGAGGCCGACGAAGCGCTCCAGTGCGACGAACAGCCGGTCGAGGGCGCGCATCGAGACCTGCCTGCCCATCTCCGCCCCGAGGTACATCCCGAGCCGCGGCAGCGCGGCCATGGCCATGCCGACGAGCACCAGGGGCGGGAGCAGGACCGCCAGCTCGCTCAGCGGAGCCCCGCGGACCAGGTCGTCGATGACCAGCTTGGTGAACCAGGCGACCGCGACGGGGAGGGCGGCCTGGATCAGGGTGACGCTCGCGTAGCACACCGCCCGTACCGGGCCGGCGTGCCAGACTAAACCCGCTGCCTCGGCGGCACTGCGCCGTATCGACCCCATGTCGCCACGGTAGGTCGCGTGGGGGCCTGCCGCGGGTGGGTCAGGGTGGGGCCGAAGTGGCGGTTTCCGGGGGGTCGGCGATGAGGAGCTCGCCGACGTGACCGGCCAGCGCGTCCCTGGCCGGAGGTGGCAGGCCGGCGTCGGAGACGAGTACGTCGGCCTCGGACAGCTCGGCGATGGTGCTGATGCCGACCGTGCCCCACTTGGTGTGGTCGGCGGGCACGACCAGGCGGGTGGCCGCCTCCACCAGGGCCCGGTCCGTATCGGCCTCCATCAGGTTGGGCGTGGTGAAGCCGGCCCTGACGGTCATGCCGTGCACCCCGAGGAACAGCACGTCGACGTTGAGCCGGCGGATCGAGGCCACCGCCATCGGGCCGACCAGGGCGTCGGAGGGCGTGCGTACGCCGCCGGTCAGCACGACCGTCTGGTCGGGGCGGCCCGCGTGCCGGAAGACGTCGGCGACGCGCACCGAGTTCGTGACCACGGTGAGGCCGGGGACGGTGGTCAGGTGGTGGGCGAGGGTCCAGGTGGTGGTGCCGGCCGACAGGCCCACCCGCCGCGTACCTCGGCCAGCAGCCCGCGTTCGGGCGCTGCGGGGCGAGCATCGGCATCACCAGATCCCAACAGGTTCCGACACGTCCGCGTTCGCATCATGACATGACTCCGGCGCCACGGCTTCCGGCAAATCATCACGAAACCGGGCGTTGACAGTCCGAAATGTTGGCCCTTCGATGAAGGAAGGTGTGTGAACTCGGGGGAATCTGAAGGGTCCGGCTCGGAAGGGTCCGGCAAGGAGGAACCACGATGGACCAACGATCGCCGATCTCCCGCCGTAATCTCCTGCTCGGAAGCGCCGCCGCGTTCGGCGTTCCGGCCGTCCTGACCGCGTGCGGCTCCGACTCCCCAGCGCCCGGGCAGCCGACCGGCGGCGGCCTGGGCACCGTCACGATCGGCTCGAACGCCTCCGACGAGATCCCGAAGAAGTCCCTGGACACCGTGGTGAAGGGCTTCACGCAGGCCACGACCCGGATCAACACGGTGGACCACAACACGTTCCAGGAGAACATCAACCGCTATCTCAGGGGCACGCCCGAGGACGTCTTCACCTGGTTCGCGGGCTACCGGATGCAGTTCTTCGCCGAGCAGGGGCTGGCCATCGACATCTCGGACGTGTGGCGGGAGATCGGCGCCGACTACACGCAGGCGTTCAAGGACCAGTCGACCGGCATCGACGGCAAGCAGTACTTCGTGCCGTTCACGTACTACCCGTGGGCGGTCTTCTACCGCAAGAGCGTCTGGCAGGAGAAGGGGTACGAGCCACCGGCCACGCTGGACGAGTTCACCGCGCTGGCCAGGCAGATGAAGACCGACGGGCTCATCCCGATCGCGTTCGCCGACAAGGATGGCTGGCCGGCGATGGGCACGTTCGACATCCTCAACATGCGGATGAACGGCTACGACTTCCACATCGCGCTCATGGGCGGCAAGGAGTCGTGGACGGATCCCCGGGTCAAGCAGGTCTTCGACACCTGGCGGGGGCTGATGGAGTTCCACCAGCCGGCCGCGCTGGGTCGTACGTGGCAGGAGGCCGGGCAGTCGCTGGCGCAGAAGAAGACCGGGATGTACCTGCTCGGGATGTTCGTCGCCCAGCAGTTCCCCGAGGCCGACCGCGACGACCTCGACTTCTTCACCTTCCCGGAGATCAACCCGACCTACGGCACCGACTCGATCGACGCCCCCATCGACGGGTACATGATCTCCGCCAAGGCCAAGAACGTGGAGGGCGCCAAGGCCCTGCTCAAGCACTTCGGCCAGGCCTCCTCGCAGAACATCGCCACCAGGCTGGACCCCGGCACGCTGGCCGCCAGCTCCAAGGCCGACACCTCCGGCTACAGCGCCCTGCAGAAGCGCGGCGCGGAGCTGGTGTCGAAGGCCACGCACATCGCCCAGTTCCTCGACCGTGACACGCGGCCGGACTTCGCCTCCACGGTGATGATCCCGTCGCTGCAGTCGTTCGTGAGCAAGCCCGACGAGATCGACTCGCTGCTGACGAGCATCGAGAAGCAGAAGGCCAACATCTTCCGCTGATGGCAGTCAAGACCCGCCGCTACTCCGCCCGGGACGTGACCGTCCTGGTCATCGGGCTGGGGATGGCCATCGCCGTCAACGTGAGCTTCATCTGGGGACCCACGCTGGCCTCCATCGGGCTGTCCGGCACCGACTGGGGCGGCATCGGGCCCATCGACTGGGTGGGCGGGCAGAACTACCACGACCTGTCGGCCGAGTACCCGCCGTTCTGGTCGGCGGTCCGCAACAACGTGTTGTGGCTGGCCTTCCTCGGGCTGGTCGCGACGCCGTTCGGGCTGTTCTGCGCGGTGCTGCTGGACCGGCGGCTGCGGCTGTCGCGGGTCTACCAGAGCGCCCTGTACATGCCGGTCGTGCTGTCGCTGGCGGTGGTCGGCTTCATCGCGCAGCTCGTCTGCTCCACCGACTACGGCGTGCTGAACGCGGTGACCGGGCTGAGCGTGGACTGGCTGGGCGACAGCTCGGTCAACATCTGGGTGGTCATGGTCGCGGCGGGCTGGCGGCACGTCGGCTACGTCATGATCATCTATCTGGCGGGGCTCAAGGCGGTCGATCCGGCACTGAAGGAGGCGGCGGCCATCGACGGGGCCAGCGAGCGGCAGGCGTTCTTCCGGGTGGTGTTCCCGACGCTGCGGCCGGTCAACGTGATCGTGCTGGTCATCACGGTGATCGAGGCGCTGCGGGCGTTCGACATCGTCTATGCCATCAACAAGGGCAGGAACGGGCTGGAGCTGCTGTCGGTGCTGGTCACCGAGAACATCGTGGGCGAGGCCAGCAGGATCGGGTTCGGCTCGGCGATCGCGGTGATCCTGCTGGTGATCTCGATGGGGTTCATCATCACGTACCTGTCGCAGCTGTTCAGGGAGGAGCGATGACCCTCACCGCCCCGGCCCCCGCTCCCCCGGCCCAGGAGCGGCGCGTCCCCTCGCGGCGCCCGGTCCGGCCGCTGCGCGTCCTGCTGCACGCCTTCCTCGTGCTGGTGGGGCTGGGCTGGCTGCTGCCGCTGGTGCTGGCGGTGTACGCGTCGCTGCGGCCGTACGACGAGACCGCCCGCCTGGGGTACTTCTCGCTGCCGGAGAACCTCACGCTCGACTACTACGGAAAGGCGTGGAGCCAGGCCGAAATACCTCACTACTATCTGAACACGTTGATCATCGTCGTTCCCGGCGTGCTGATCACGTTGGCGCTGGCCTCGTTCACGGCCTTCGCGATCGCGCGGCTGCGCATCCCCGGGCGCAAGACGCTGCTCATCGTGTTCACCGCGGGCAACCTGCTGCCGCCGCAGGTCCTCATCACGCCGCTCTACACGCTCTACACGCTCGTCCCGCTGCCCGCCTGGCTGTCGGACTCGCAGTCGCTCTACGACTCCTACCTGGGGCTGATCCTCATCCACGTGGCGTTCCAGTTCGGCTTCTGCGTGTTCGTGATGGCGAACTTCATGCGCACGATCCCCGTGGAGATCACCGAGGCGGCGCTCGTGGACGGGGCCGGGGTGTGGACGCGCTACTGGCGGCTGACGCTGCCGCTGTGCCGTCCGGTGCTGGCGGCGCTGGCCACGCTGCAGTTCACCTGGATGTACAACGACTTCCTGTGGGCCCTGGTGCTGATGTCGTCGGGCGACAAGCTGCCCGTCACCTCGGCGCTGAACAACCTGCGCGGCCAGTTCTTCACCGACTACAACCTGCTGGCCGCCGGCTCGGTGCTGGTGGCGCTGCCGACGCTGATCGTCTTCCAGATGTTGCACAAGCAGTTCGTCGCCGGGCTCACGCTGGGGTCCACGAAGGGTTAGAGCAGCGCACGGAATCGGGCGGCCACCTGGTCCCACGCCCATTCGCGGGCGACCCAGTCGCGGCCGCCCGCGCCCATCTTGCGCGCCTTGTCGGGGTCGGTCAGCAGCTCGACGATGGCCTGCGCCACCTCGTCCGCGTCCTCCCCGTTCACCACCAGCCCCGTCTCGTCGGCCCGCACCGCGTCGGGCGCGCCGCCGGACGCGCCCGCCACCACCGGCAGCCCCGTCGCGGACGCCTCCAGGAACACGATCCCGAGCCCCTCCACGTCCACCCCTCCGAACCGGGTACGGCACGGCATCGCGAACACGTCCGCCGCCGCGTAGTAGCCGGGCAGGTCGGCCGCCGGCACCGTGCCGGTGAACCTGATCGACTCCCGCCCTGCCGCCAGCCGCTCCAGCCGCCCCCGGTACGGGCCGCCGCCCACCAGCAGCAGCACCGCCTCCGGCACCGCGCGCAGCACCTGGGGCCAGGCCCTGATGAGCTGGTCCTGGCCCTTGCGCGGCACCAGGCGCGACACGCACGCGACGACCGGCCGGCCCGGCAGGCCCAGCTCTGCCTTGGGCGCGCCGGGGTGGAACTGCCCGACATCCACGCCGGGCGCGAGCCGTACGAGCTTGTCCGCGGGGATGGCGGCGGCCAGCCGCTGGCGCGTGTACTCCCCCAGGTACGTCACCACGTCGGCGTGCCGGCCGATCCTGCGCAGCACCGAGCGGAAGCCCGGCGCGCTCGCCCACGACGCCTCGTGGCCGTGGGTGAGCATCACCACCCTGCGCGCGCCCGCCCGGCGCAGGCGCGGCGCGAGCAGGCCGAGCGGCGCCGCCGCGCCGAACACCACGGTGTCCGCGCCGTGCTCGGCCACCAGCCCGGCCGCCGTCCGCGCGACGGCCGGGGTGGGCAGCATGAGCCGCGTCGGGTGCCGCACGATCCGGTACGGCTGGCGCCGGTCGAACTCCGCGCACCCCGGCCAGGCGGGGGCGTAGACGGCCACGCCGGGCGTGCGCAGCGCGAGCCCGTGCACGAACGACTGGATGCCGCCCGGTCGGGGCGGGAAGTCGTTCGTCACGAAGACCACTCTGGGCCCGGCCGCGGGGTCGGTCACGGTACGGGTACGCCGTTCAGCTCGGCCCATGAGCGGGCCATGGCGATGCGCTCGGGGCTGGAGGGATGGGAGGCATAGAGCACATATTCCACCGCATTAGGCGACAAGTCGGAAATATTGGTCACTGCCAGGCGTTTCTGCATGGCGATGAACGTGGCGGGATCCTTCGTCAGGTCGAGCGCGTGGACGTCGGCCCGGGCCTCGATGTGCCGGCTGACCACGTTCTGGAACGGGCCGACGAGCAGCGAGCCGACGGTCGCGAGCCCCACCAGCGCGCCGACCGCCCGCGGATCGGTGATCGAGGCGACACCGGCGCGCCGCCGGACCGGGGTGAAGACGAGGAACAGCGCGATCGCGCCCAGCCCGGCGCCCAGGCCGCCGATGAGCGTGCCGTGGAGCACGTCGTCGTACTTGGCGTGGCCCAGCTCGTGCGCCACGACCAGCTCGACCTCCGGCTGCGGGGCCCGGAGCAGCGTGTCGTAGACGACGATGCGGCGCGTGGCGCCGAAGCCGGACACGTACGCGTTGAGCGCCGTCGTCCTGCGCGAGGCGTCGGCCACCAGCACGTCCTCGACCGGCACGCCGTCCCGCTCGGCCATGTCGAGCAGCTTCGTCCGCAGCGCGCCCTGCGGCATGGAGGTGAAGTCGTTGAACATCGGCTCGAACACCACCGGGTACACGAACGACGCCACCACCGTCAGCGCGAACGCCCCCACCGCGGCGGGGATCCACCACCGCCGCACCTTGCGGGCCAGCGCCACCAGGGCCGTCAGCATCACGCAGAGCAGGAACACCTCCACGCCCAGGTTCTTCAGCCGGTCGCCCGCCCAGCCGGCCCAGTCCTGGGTGGACAGGCCGTAGTCGCGCATGATCGTCTCGAACCAGGCGCCCAGCGGCCACCTGACCAGCTCGACGATCGCGGTGATGACCACGACGCCGAGGATCACCCGCACCCACCAGGGGCCCTTGAGCCACCCCACCGCCCTGGCCCCGAGCGGGGTGGCGAGCAGGAGCCCGGCGAAGACGATCGTGAGCGCGAGCGACAGGTAGCTCGGCAGGCTCGTGGCCGCGTCGAACGCCTCCGCCCTGGCGATCTGGGCGGCGGTGAAGTCGCGGGCCGGATCGGGCGGCCCGCCGGTCAGCACGTGCCACGGAGTGGTGAAGGCGGTCACCGCCAGGATCACGACGCCGAGGAGCACCAGCGCGACGGCGGCCTGCCGCCTCAGCCCGCTCTCCCCGGCGGGCGGCCCTCCGTTCACGGGCGTCTCCCCACCGTCTCGTGTCCACGCTCGGGCTCCGGCTCGGGTCCGGGCCCCGGGCTCGCCCGGCACCGCCTCTCCGGCACCCTGGAGGACCGTCTCAGGAGCCGCCCCACGAGCCGCCCCACGAGCCGCCCCACGAGCCGCCCCACGAGCCGCCCCACTGGCCGCCCCACTGGCCGCCTCACCCGCCGCCTCACTGGCCGGTTCCCCGGCGGCCGCCCCGCCGCCGTGTCCGGCCGTCCCCGCCGCCGTGGCCGCACCCTCCGGCCGCCCGGCGCCCGGCCGCCCGGGGCCCGGCTTCCCGACGCCCACGGCGGCCATCGCGCCGTCCGGTGCGCCGTCCGGTGCGCCGTCCGGGGGCTCGTCCTGCCGTGCCGCGTCGTCCTCGTCCTGCCGTTCGCTCATCTGCCTCCCCTTCACACGAGCTGATCCCGCACGTATTCGCGCCACCGTGCCGTCAGCGTGGCGACGGAGAGCCCCAGTGAGGCGAGTGCCCGGTCGAGGCCGGCCGCCTGAGCTTCACGGTAGAGCCTCACCAGGGTCCCTTCACCGAACCGGTCAGCCAGGAAGCGACACGCCAGCCAGGCCTCCTGGTAAGCCCGCGCCAGCCGGTCGGGGTCCCGCCCGTCGGCCGCGAAAGCCGCAGGTCCCGGCAAAGCGTTCGGCAGGCGCCCGGCGCGGACCTCGGCGGCCAGCTCGGCGGCGGCCGTCGCCACGGGGAGCCCGGCGTCGCGGTAGCCGACGTAGTCGGCGAAGCCCTCGTAGAGCCAGACGGGGAGGTGGTCGGTGCCGGCGGCGACGTGGGTGAGCTCGTGGGCGAGCACGACGTCCCTGCCGGTGGGATTGAGGGTGGCGAAGAGCTCGGGTACGACGATCACCCGCCCGCGGTCGGCCACCGCGGCCAGGCCGTCCAGCCGATCCACGCCGGCCAGCCGGGCGGCCTCGCGGGCGGACTCAGGGACGACGACCAGGGGGCGTACCGGCCTGCCGAGCACGGCCGAGACCCGCAGCCCGGCCCGATCGGCGAGCCGCGCCATCTCGTCGAGCGAGCCCGCGCCCTGACCGACATAGCTGACATGGCCGACGACGACGGACCGACCACCGCGCCGGACGACCGTGCGGCCGCCGGGCCACAGGTCGAGGATCCCCGAGGGCAGGACCGGGGGTTCGGGGCCACCGGCCAGGGCGAGGAGCAGCAGGCCGGCCACCGCGGCTCGTCGGCTCACCTGCTCGGACACGATGCCCGATCGTAGCCCCACCACATGAGTGCTCCCGCGGACGCGCGAGAGCCCCGCCCGAATCCAGGAAGGTCTCCAGGAATCCGGACGGGGCTTCTTCACATGCCGGGACGGACCGCGCCGACGAATGACGACTTACGCCATCCGCCCAGCTTGTCGATGCGCACCCGTTCGCCTGTCCGTGGCGAGTGGATCATCTTGCCCTTGCCGACGTACATGCCCACGTGGCCGAGCCCGCTGAAGAACATCAGGTCACCCGGCTGGAGGTTCCGCCAGGAGATCCTGCTCTTGATGCGGGCGAACTGGCTGCTCGCCACGCGCGGGAGCGTCACCCCGGCCCTCTTCCAGGCGAACTGGACGAGTCCGGAGCAGTCAAACGAACCAGGTCCTGTGCCACCGTAACGGTACGGGTCACCGATCTGATCCTTGGCCACGGCGACGGCCTTGCGGGCCTTCGCTTTCTGCCGAGCGATCCTGGCCGCCCGTCGCTGGGCTGCCGTGGCCGACGTCGACGTCTTGGCGGTGGTCTCCGCCTTCGCCGTCTCAGCGGCCGATTCGCTCGTCGTCGCCGCCTGAGCCGTTGGGGCAGGGAGGATCAGACCTCCGGCCGTCACGGTCATCGTGAGCGCTACGCCGCTCAGGGCAAGGCGGGACAGGCGGGGGTTCTGCAGGGAGGTAGACAGGATTTCTCCTTGTGTCTTCCACGAACGCCTACCGGGTTAGCTGACGGATTCGGGCCTGGAAGTCGCCCTACGGCGCGATGACGCGCCGATTCACCCCTGATCCCTGGGGAAACGTGGGATCGCTGGGTCCCCGGCTCCGTGCCTCCTGGCTGCACGGACTCGGCAGGTCGTCACCCCGATTGATTGCGATATGCAGATATCTGGGGATATCGGGGACGACCGGCGGATTCTTTTCTGTCTCGCATCGGGAGGGACCGATGCGGGTTCGCGGTGTCATGGCTTGTTCACCGCGACGACGCCAGAAGCTACGCCGAAAGGTCAAGGATCGGCAAAGCGCGAGTCAGGTTGTAAAGATCAGACAGCAGGGCCAGTAAGGAAGGAAACCCCTGCTGGAACACCAGGTTCCGTTATCCAAATGTGACCCTGCTCACACTTCTGACAGCCCGCGCTTGTCAGGCGTCGTTTGTCGCGTTTGTCACATTTTTCGCAGGAATTGACGGCCGTTTCGCGCCGTGGGAACGCTCCCGCCCCGGATCGCACGCCGGCAGACGCCACCTACTATGTGGCATCGTAGAAGCGGATGTGAGGCCGAAATCCGGTCGGGCGGGAGCCGAAAATGTTACGGGCGGACCGCGCCGACCAGGGAGCGGCCGTACGCGGAGAGCGCGACGACCTTCACGACGTCGCCCGTCTGCGGCGCGTGGACGATCTGCCCGTTGCCCGCGTAAATGCTGACGTGGCCCAGGCCCTCGCTGAAGATGAGGTCGCCGGGCTGCAGGGAGTCGAGGTCCACCTTGCGGCTCGCGCCCCACGCCCACTGCTGCCACGTCGTACGCGGCAGCGTGACGCCGGCCGCCGCCCAGGCCGCCTGGGTCAGGCCCGAGCAGTCGTACCCGCGCGGCCCCGTCCCGCCGTAGATGTACGGCTTGCCCACCTGCGCGTACGCGAACCGCAGCACCGCCGCCGCGCTCCCCGAGGCCGGGCCCGTGTACTTGATGCCCGTGCTGTTCGGGTTGCCGGGGTTGTAGGCACCCAGCTTGTCCAGCAGCTTCTTCTGGTCGACGATCAGCTTGCGGATCTCCGAGCGCTCCTTCTCGACCGCGTCGCGCTCCTTGTCCGCCTCCTCGAGGGCCTCCTGCGCCTTGTCGCGCTCGACCTTCAGCCCGCGGTTCTCCCGGTCGAACGCCGCCAGCTTCTCCGCGCGCTCCTGCGCGAGCTGACCCGCGACGGCCAGCCCCGACAGCGTGCTCTGGGGGTCGTCCGAGGTCATGATCCCGGGCCAGGAGGTGACGTCCTCACCGAGCTGGTAGCTGTCGACGGCCATGCCGATCACCTGCGCGCGCAGGTCCGCGACCGTCTCCAGCTTGCGCTTGTAGCTGTCGTTCAGCTTGGTGAAGGTGCTCTTGGCCTTCTTGTAGCGCTCGTTCGCCGTGTTGAACCGGTCGACGACCTTGTCAGCCTTGTCGTTGAGCTTCTCGAGCTTGGCCTTGGCCTGGCCGAGAGTGGGTTTGGGATCAGCCATCGCCGCTCCCATCGGGCACATCACCAGCCCGAACGCGAGACCCGCGGCCACCGGCACCCGGCCAAACCTCACAGTGTCGCCTCCCAGGGATTACATCTGGGGCGAAATAGTACAGAAGTGGCGGGTGGGGTCTGCCCCAAACGCACCAATTCGTAATCTAGGCGCGGCCCAGTCTGCGCAGCAGCAGACCTGACGGAACCGGTCTGGCACCCATGCGCCTGACCGACTCGGCGACCTCGCGGTCCGACGACACCACGGCGATGGCCCGGCCGGGCGGCTCGGCGCGTACGAGCTGGCGGATGAGGTCGTCGGCGATCTCCCCCGGCGCGCTGAACAGCACCCGCACCCCGCGCGGCGCGACCACCTGCACGGGGGCGTTGAGCTCCGCCCCGTCGAACACCACGGTGACCTCGACCCTGGTCTGCGCCACCAGCCCGCCCAGCGCGGTCATGAGCCGGTTGCGCTGGTCGGCGAGGGTGAGGGTGCCGTAGCCGGTCTTGGTGACGTTGTAGCCGTCGATGATCAGGTGCACCTGCGGCAGCGCCAGGAGCTGGTCGAGGAGCTGCGGGTCGTCGTCGGCCAGCGCCCGCGCGGGCACCCCGCGCACGCCGGGACGCTCGCCGGTGACGGCCGCGACCGAGTCGGCGGGCCGGCTGATCGTGGTCGGCAGGGCCAGCTCGCGGCGCAACCCGGCCGAGGCGTCCTGCAGCGCGTCGAGCAGCACCCGGACGCGCGCGTCCTCGATGCTCCGGCCCTCGCGGGCGGCCCGGCGCGAGGCCTCCAGCTGCTTCTCCACGTCGGCCAGCCGCTCGCGCAGCCGCCGCAGCTCGGACTCCCCGGCGCTGCCGGCGGCCGAGGCGGCCGTCTTGGCCTCCTCCGCCGCGTGCTCCATCTCCTCGGCCCGCCGCACCGCGGCCTTGGCCCGCTCGCGGGCTTCGTGCAGCTTGCGGCGCAGGTCGGAGTTCTCCGCGCGGGCCGCCTTGATCTGCTCGCGCAGCCGGTCGGCCTCCTCCTTGGCGGCGCTCTTCTGCGCGGCGAGCTGCTCGCGCAGCCGGGTGACCGCCTCCTCGCGCTCCGAGCCCTCGGCCGCCACCGCCGACTGCTCCAGGTCGGTGCGGGCGGCTTCGATCATCTCCGCCCAGCCCGGCGGCCGGGTGAGGTAGGCCGCCGCGGCCACGAGCACCGGGTCGGCGGCGGGCGGCACGTTGCCCTCGGCCAGCGAGGTGACGAGCTCCGGCCAGCCCGCCGCCACCGACTCGGCGACCAGCTCGCGGAACTTCTTGTCGTTCTCCAGCTGCGCCGCGATCGGCGCGCTGCCCAGCTTGGCGCGCTTGCGGGGGTCGAACTTGGCGATGCCGCGCAAGGGCGGCGGTATGGAGGTGGAGGGCATCGTCCCGAGGACTTGAGAGGCCAGATCGACCACATTGAGCCGCACCTGCTCGGGAAGCGGGCGAGACAGGCCTTCACCCGCTGAACTCATCCCACTTGTCCCTTCGTGACATGCCCTTTCAGACAAGGGTACGGCTGTTGCGTACCTGACCGTAACGGCCACTCCTGTATGGACAAGCGCTTGCTAGGCGGTATACGACTGTCGAAGGGCAGATGTCCAGGCGGGAGACCCACGGTGACCGAGCAGATGCGCACCTCCACACGTGACCTGGAAGAACTGCGTCGACGCGCCACCGCCTGGCTGCGCGGCCGGGTCGGCGGAGACGCCACGGTGTCCGAGATGTCCAGGCCCTCGGGCAACGGCCTGTCGAGCGAGACCCTGTTCTTCACCGCTACGTGGAGTGGGAGCTCCTCGCGCTGCGTGGCCAGGCTCGCACCTGCGCCGGAGGCCGTTCCGGTCTTCCCTTCCTACGATCTGCGGGCCCAGTTCGAGATGATGCGGCTGGCCAGGGAAAAAGCTGGGATCCCAGCGCCCCTGGCCCTCTGGTTCGAGCCGGACCCCGAGCCGCTGGGCACCCCGTTCTTCGTCATGGAGCAGGCGGAGGGCGAGGTGCCGCCGGACGTGATGCCGTACACGTTCGGGGGCTGGCTGCACGACGCCTCCCCCGAGGACCAGCGCGCGCTGCAGGACGCGAGCGTGGGGATCCTGGCGGCGCTGCACGAAAGCGCGTTCACGCCGCGGGAGCTGGCCCCGTTCGGGCCCGCCGGGCTGCGCGCGCACGTCGACGCGCAGCGCGCCTACTACGAATGGGCGCACGGCGCGCACCGCATCCCGGTGCTGGAGCGCGCGTTCGGCTGGCTGGAGGAGCACTGGCCGGAGGATCCCGGGCCCGACGTGCTCACCTGGGGTGACTCCCGGATCGGCAACATCATGTACCAGAAGTTCCGCCCGGTCGCGGTGCTCGACTGGGAGATGGCCGCCGTGGGGCCGCGCGAGCTGGACCTGTCCTGGATGATCTTCCTGCACCGGTTCTTCCAGGACCTCACGGTCGGTGCGGGCCTGCCCGGCATGCCCGGCTTCATGCGCCGCGAGGACGTCTGCCGCACCTACCGGAAGCTGACCGGCTACGAGCCGCGCGACCTGGACTTCTACGAGATGTACGCCGCCCTCCGCCACGGCGTCATCATGGCCAGGGTCTGGCAGCGCCGGATCCATTTCGGCGAGCAGCCCATGCCGGACGACCCCGACGACCTGGTGCTGCACCGGGCCACCATCGAGCAGTTGCTGGACGGCTACGAGCCCGCGTCGTAGACGAGCAGCGCCACCTGGACGCGGTTGTTGAGGTGGAGCTTGGTGAGGATGCGCGAGACGTGCGCCTTGACCGTGGGCACGCTCATGTAGAGCTCGCGCCCGATCTCGGCGTTCGACTTGCCCTGCCCCACGGCGGTGGCCACCTCCCGCTCGCGCTCGCTGAGCCGCCCGAGCAGCTTCCTGGCCCGTTCGGTACGCTCCCCCGCCCCGCCGTCGGACACGTGCGTGATGAGCTGCCGCGTCACCGCCGGCGACAGGATCGGCTCCCCGGCGGCCACCTTCCTGATCGCCTGCACCAGGTCACCCGGCGCGATGTCCTTCAGCAGGAACCCGGCCGCCCCCGCCCGCAGCGCCCGCAGCACCTGGGCATCGGCGTGGAACGTGGTCAGCACCACCACCTCGGGCGGCGCGGCCGTGCGGCGCAGCGTCTCGGTGGCGGTGAGCCCGTCGATGCCGGGCATGCGGATGTCCATCAACACCACGTCGGGCCGGTGCCGGGTCACCAGGGGCGGCACCTCGGCCCCGTCGCCGGCCTCCGCGACGATCTCGATGTCGCCCGTGCCGCCGAGGATCATCGACAGCCCGGCCCGCACCATCGCGTCGTCGTCCACGATCAGCACCCTGATCGGGCCGCCCTCGGCCGTGGGAATGGTCACTGGTCTTCCTCCCGGGTGGTCTCCACCGGCCACGGCAGCCACGCGCGCACCACGAACTCGCCCTCCGGTGTCGCGCCGTGCTCCAGCCGGCCGCCCGCCAGCTCCGCCCGCTCCGTCAGACCGATGAGCCCGGCGCCGGCCCCCGGGATGCGCGCGCCGTGGCGCACCCACAGGGGGTTGCGCACCTCCACCGACAGCCCCCCGCCGCGCGTT
Organism: Nonomuraea sp. KM90; assembly: GCF_052246675.1. Classification (NCBI taxonomy): domain Bacteria; kingdom Bacillati; phylum Actinomycetota; class Actinomycetes; order Streptosporangiales; family Streptosporangiaceae; genus Nonomuraea; species Nonomuraea sp. KM90. The sequence goes on from NZ_JBQQCB010000001.1 coordinate 264,345, forward strand.
CCCTCGACGGTGACGGTCACCGGCACCCCGCCCGCGTGCTTGCGCGCGTTGGTGAGCGCCTCCTGGACGATGCGGTAGAGGTTGCGGCCCGGCCCCTCCGGCGCCTCACCGGCCCGCAGGTCGAGCCGTACGTCCATGCCCGCCTGCCGGCACTCCTCGACCAGCGCCGGCAGGTTCGCCAGCGTGGGCTGCGGCCGGTCGGGCACCATGCCGCCCCCGTCGTCGTCCCCGTCGGAGGTCGAGTGGCGCAGCACGCCGATCACCTCGCGCAGGTCCTGCAGCGCCAGGTGGGCGTTGGTCCTGATGGCGCCGGCCGCCCTGGCGATCTCCGCGGGCGGCGCGTCCGGCCGGAACTCCAGCGCCCCCGCGTGCAGGCTGAGCATCGAGATGCGGTGCGCCAGCACGTCGTGCATCTCCCTGGCGATGCGCTCGCGTTCGAGCCGCTTGGCCTCCTCCGCGGCGGTGTCGGCGCGCTCGCGCAGCGACCAGACGAGCTGCCGCCTGGCCCTGATCACGATGCCCCACGCGAACACGGTCAGCACGATCGCCACGCCCAGCGCGGCCGCCCAGCCCCTGTCCAGGTCGCTCTGGGGCCGCAGGATCACGTAGGGGGCCAGCGTGATGAGGCTGAGCAGCGTGATCGGCCCGGAGACCTTGAACGGCCGGTGCACCGCCACCGTGAACAGCGCCACCACCGAGGCCCCGCCGACCAGCTCCAGGTAGGAGGACAGGACGGTCAGCACCACCGCGAGCCCGACCGGCCACCTGCGCCGCAGCCACACCGACGCGCACGCCAGCGCCCCCGTCACCTGCTCGACGGTGAGCAGCGGCTCGGGCTGTTGCTGCGTCTCGAGCTCGATCAGGGACAGGAACGTCAGGCCGCAGGCCATCAGGAACATGACGGTGTCGACGATCCAGTCGCGCGTCGAGCGCCGCACGCGCCGGCCCTCGCGGGCGTCACCGAGCAGCACGGACGGCAGCGCCCACCGGTATTCGTGGGCGGGACCGTCTCCCCGCAGTTCCGTCACGTTCATCGAGGTTAGGCCCTGCCGGCGGTACGGCGACAGCGACCAAAGTCGGTGTCGGCCGAGACCTACGGCCGACGCGGGCGGCCCGCGCGAGCGGCGAGGCTGATGGCATGCAAGCGGTGTTTACGGTGTTCGGCTGGCTGCTGGTCCTCCAGGGTGTGGGCGGCCTGGTGAACACCCTGTTCGGATGGTGGCGGTGGGCGCACGACCTGCTCGTGGTCAACCTCCTGCCGTTCTTGAAGGGATATGAGGTGTTCGCGGCCATCGTGATCGGCGTGCTCGGCTTCGTGCTGCTCGCCGTCGCCGAGTCGGTGAAGAGCACGGAGGGCGGGGAATGAGCGGGACCACGTTGCGCCCGCCGCGCAACCAGGCCGATCCGCGGGCGGTCCCGTGGTGGACGGTGCAGTGGCTGATCCTCATGGTGCCGGTGGCGGGGGCGGCGGTGGCGGCGTACTGGATCTTCACGGACCGGGCCGTCTGGCTGGGCGCCGTCGTGGCGGTGTTCGCGGCCGGGTGCCTGGTGCTGGCCGTGGTGGCGCCGCGGGCCTCGTACCGGGTGGAGCGCTGGGAGGTCACCGACCAGGCGGTCTACACGCGCAAGGGGTGGCTGACGCACACCTGGCGGGTGGCGCCGATGTCGCGGATCCAGCGGGTCGACACCGCGCGGGGGCCGGTGCAGCGGCTGTTCGGGCTGGCAGACGTCACGGTGACCACCGCCTCCTCGGCCGGGGCGATCAAGATCGAGGCCCTGGACCACGAGGTGGCGGCCGAGCTGGCCGAGCGCCTGACCGCGATCACCCAGGCCACGCCGGGGGACGCGACGTGAAGGCGGAGCGGGACGCACTGGAAGGCACGGTGACAGAGCACAGGACAGGGGCCGGAGCAGGAGCAGGGGCAGGAGCAGGGACAGGGGCTGAGGCAGGGGCCGGGACGGCGGGCGGGAGGCCGGCTGGGGGTGGGGCGGTGGCCGGGACGGCGGGCGGAGGTGCGGCCGTGACCGCAAGCGATGGGTGGCGGCGGCTGTCGGGGCGGAGCCTGTGGGCCTCGGCGGTCAAGTCGCTGGCGCTCGTGGCGGGCGCGACGGCCGGGCTGGTGCGCTTCCTGACCGGCCGCGACTGGCCGGTCGGCGGCGTGGTGGCGGTCTGCGCGGGTGCGGCGGTGCTGATCGTCGCCGCCGTGGTGGCGTACGACGTGCTCCGGCTGCGCGCCACCCGCTGGCGGCTCACCCCCGATCGCCTCGAACTGCGCTCGGGCATCACCACCCGCCAGCACCGCTCGATCCCGCGCGACCGGGTGCGCAGCGTCGATCTGCGCGCCGATCCGGTGAACCGGGTGTTCGGCCTGACCGTGGTCAAGGTCGGCACGGGAGAGCACGCCGCCGACGGGTCCGAGCTCGCGCTGGACCCGCTGGACCGGCACGAGGCCGAGGCCCTGCGGCGGACCCTGCTGCGCCAGGAGACCGCCGAGGAGACCGGGGACGGGCCGCCGCTGGCGGAGCTGCGCTGGTCGTGGATCAGGTACGCGCCGCTGTCGGTGTGGACGTTCACGGGCGCGGCGGTGCTGCTCGGCGCGCTGTTCAAGGCGCTCGGCTCGTTCGGGGTCAAGAGCTTCGCCACCCGGCTGGCGACCGGCCTGTGGGAGTGGGTGGTGGCGCAGCCGCTGCTGGCGGTCCCGCTGCTGCTGGCGGCGAACCTGGCCGTCGGCGTCCTGGGCTCGGTCCTGCTGTTCGCCGAGGCGTGGGGCCGCTACCGCCTCGACCGCGAGCCCGGCCGGCTCCGGCTGCGCCGCGGCCTGCTGACGACCCGGTCCCTGACGCTGGAGGAGCGCCGGCTGCGCGGCGTGGAGCTCGGCGAACCCCTGCTGCTGCGGCTCGGCGGCGCGGCCCGGGTCAGGACCATCGCCACCGGGCTGGGCAGGAAGCCCGACGACGAGACCGAGGACGCGGCCGCGCTCACCCCGCCGGTCCCCCGCGCCCTGGCCCTCCGGATCGCCGCCCGGGTCTCCGGCGCCGGGTTGCCCCCGCTGGTGCCGCACCCGCCGGCGGCCCGGCGCAGGCGGGTCGTCAAGGCCGTCGTGGCGGCGGCGGTGGCCGTCGCGGCGGCCGTCGCGGCGGCCGCGTGGCCGTGGCCCGGGGTGTGGGTGGGGAACTGGGTGTGGGTGGTGCCAGTGGTCGTGGCGGGGTACGGGCTGTGGCTCGCGGTGGCGAGCGCCGCGAGCCTCGGTCACGCGCTGGGGGCCCGCCACCTCGTCACCCGCAGGGGCGCCGTGGTCCGGCGGACGATCGCGCTCGACCGCCGGGGCATCGCGGGCTGGACGGTCACCGAATCGTTCTTCCAGCGGCGCTCCGGCCTGCTGACCGTCACCGCGACCACGGGCGCCGGAAGGGGTCACTACGAGGTGGTCGACGTGGGCCGCGGCGAGGGCCTGGAGCTGGCCGCGCGGGCCGTCCCCGGCCTGCTCGAACCGTTCCTGGCCCGGGAGAGGCAGCTCCGGGAAAAGCAATGAGCCGCGTGATCCCCCATGCGTTTGCCCATGCCCCTGTACTGGACAAACCTGATCGCGCGGCTCAGATTGCTTGCCTACTTAAAGGTATTTGTCCGACTTGCAGCCGGGTTGCAACCCCATTAACCGCCGTCAGTGCTCGCCAGTCAGGTACGCCCTAGCTCCCGGCGGGCTGCTTCGCCAGCGCCTCCAGGTACGCCCTGGACAGGGTGAGCGCGCCCGCCATCGCTTCCTTCTCGGACATGAGCTCGACCTTGGGCGAGTTGGTCTGCTCGTCCGCCGGCCGCTGGTGGCCGGAGTAGTCGACCTGGACGACCACCGAGCCCTTGCGCATGAGCACCGTGCCGCTGGAGGCCGAGACCGCGCCCTGCCTGGTCTGCACGAACTGCCGGTAGGCCTGGTCGCCCAGCCCCTTGACGTCGGCCAGCTTGCCCCAGGTGATGCCGCCCATGGAGGAGTCGGCGGTGAACTTGTCGCCGCCCTGTTCGCTCACGTAGTAGGCCTTGGCCGCGGGCTCGTCCACCGCGCCCGCCCGGTTGGTGAACCGGTGCACGGTGATCATCGCGCTGCGGATCTTCGTGACGCCCTCGCCGCCGGAGAGGTCCAGGTTGAGCCAGCGGCACTCGGTCTGCCGGTCGCTGCCGGCCTCGGTGCCGCGCGCCCGGGTGGTGGGCTCGGGCACCAGCCGCGTGGCCGTCGCGGTGACGGCCGCGCAGTCGGCGGGGAAGGAGGCCAGCACGGTGGGCGAGGGCGTCGGGCGGGCGCTCGGCGAGAGTGTCGGCGACGGCGACGGCGACTTCTCGGCCTTGGCCAGCACGTTCGGGTGCTGCGCCTGCCAGGCGGCCACGCCCTTGGCGAAGTGCGCGACCAGGCCGCTGACCTCGCGGATGGCGTTGGCCTCGGTGACCGCCTGCGTGGTCTCGTTGCTCAGGATCTGGGCGTCCTTGCGCTGCTGGCCCGCCTGGTATTTGACCTCGATCGTCATGTCGCCGACGCGGGCGTGGGCGGTGCCGTAGGCGTACCAGAGCAGCTTGCCGTCGCGGCGCCAGGTGTATTGGGCGAACGCGCCGTCGCCGACGCCCGGGATGTCCTTGATCGGGGAGATGTACTGCTTCTCGTCGGGGTCGAGGGATGGCTTGGCGGTCTCGCCGTATTTGCCGCCGCGGTATTCGACCTCGTACGAGTTCTGCGCCATCGCCCGCCCGGTCTTGGCCCCTTCGCCCTTGTGCTGCTCGACCCTGACGTCGATCTCCCGGCTGCGCCAGAACTCGCCGAACGAGATGCGCTGGTTCATCCAGTTGCAGGTGAAGTTGACCGTGTAGTCGCTGTCCCTGGACGACCTGGCCACGGTCGCGTCCGGCACCAGCCGGTCGGCCTCGTCCTTGGGCAGCATGGCGCACACGTCGGGGGCCGTCGCGGCGGCCTGGGGCTGCCGGGACGGCGACGTCTGGACCTGCGGGGGCGAGGTGACGCCGGAGATCTTGCCGTACAGGAAGTAGGCCCCCACGCCGCCCGCCGCGACCAGCACGACGAGGGCGGCGGCCAGCGTGGGCAGCACCCAGGCGGGCCGCCCCGGCCTCGGGGGCGGCGGCATGGGAGGGCCGGGGGGCGGGCCCATCGGAGGCCCCATGAAAGGCCCGGTGGACGGCATGCCCGGCGGCTGGAACTGCCTGCCTGGCACCTGATGAGGGGTGGTGGGCGGCTCGTACTGGCTTCCGGGGTTCACTGGCGGGACTCCTGGGGTTGCCCTGACATGCGGGGAGACATGCTAGTCACGCCCCTTGCAAGGGGCTTGCAGCACCGTCCGCGGCCTCATCGCGACAGCGCCGCCGAGACCAGGCGGGCCGCGGCGACGGCCGCCTCCTTGTCCGCCGGGGCGGTGGCCGCCGCGTCCTCACGGTGCCAGATCACCTCGCCCAGCAGATTACTCGTGCGGAAGAGCAGCGTGCTGTACGCGGTGCCGCTGTCGGTGGAGGTCAGGTAGTACTTGAAGGTGCTCTGGACGATCGCCGCCTCCCCCACCCCCGTGACGTCGGCGACCGCGCCGCGCTTCCAGCGCCGGTCACTGCCCTCCGCGGCGGCCCGGGTGGTCTTCTCGCTGGCGAAACGGCGCTGCGCCACCTCGGGGCCGCCGAGGTCGCCGGTGGGGCGATCCACCCAGGCCCGCACGACGAGCCGGCGGGCCGAGACGGTGCCCTCGCGGATGAGCCACTGGCACTCGCCGGGCCGGGTGAGGCTGCGCTCGGGGGCGCCCTTCATGAGCCGGGCGGCCTCGGCGTCGCTGAGCAGGGAGCAGGGGTCGGGCGCCGTGGCGTAGGCGCCGGTCTCCTGGTCGGGCCCGCCGAGGGCGGAGGCGGCGTACCAGCCGCCCCCGCCCAGCGCCACCACGGCGGCGAGCGCGGCGGGCAGCAGCCACCAGCGGCGGCGGGCGGCGGGGCGGTGGGGGCGGGGAGCCGTGTCGGGGTCGGTCAGCGGGATCAGCGCCTGGCGGATCTGCGCCGCGGTGGGGCGGGTCGCGGGGTCCTTGGCGAGCATGGCCATCAGCAGGCCGCCCAGGTCACGGCCGGCCCTGGCCGGGAACGGCGCCTGGTGCAGCAGCACCGCGGCCGCGACCGCGGCGGGCAGCTCCCGCTCGAAGGGCGCGCGGCCCTCCACCGCGGTGTACAGGCTGGCGCCCAGCGACCACAGGTCGGAGGCGGGGCCGGAGGGCTCCTCGTTGAGCCGCTCGGGGGCCATGTAGCCGGGCGAGCCCGCGCTGCCGTACCGGTCGCCCCGCCCGCCCATCGGCGCGGCGATGCCGAAGTCGGTGAGCATGGCCGAGCCGTCGCCGTCGAGCAGGATGTTGGCCGGCTTGACGTCCTGGTGCAGCATGCCGTGCGCGTGCGCCACCTCCAGCGCCGACAGCACGCGCAGCCCGATCGCGGCCACGGACGAGGGGGGCAGCGGCCCCCGCTCCTTGATCACCTTGTCCAGGGAGCGGCCGGTGACCAGGTCCATGATGATCCACGGCTGGTCGCCCTCGAGGACGACGTCGTGCACCAGCACGATGGCCGGGTCGCGCAGCCGGCCCGCCGACCTGGCCTCGTGGATGGCCCGGTCGGCGAACTCCGCCCGCTCGTACGGGCTCATCCCCTGCGGCACCCGCACCTGCTTGACGGCGACCTGCCGGTCGAGCGTCTCGTCGATCGCGCGCCACACCGTGCCCGCGCCGCCCTGCCCGAGCCGCTCGATCAGCCGGTAACGCCCGGCCAGCAGGTAGAGGTCACCGGGCATTGCGCAACGCCTGCTCGCTCGCCTGGGCGGCTCTCAGGGCCGCCTGCCTGACGTCCTCGTCGGTCGGCTTGTCGGCGAGCGTGGCGTATTCGACGCTCACCACCAGGTTGGCCAGCCGGTAGAAGACGTGGGCGGAGTGCACCCGGCCCGTGGATCCCTTCAGCTCGAAGCCGAACGCCTCCTCGCCGAGGCCGGTGATCTGGTGCACGGGGGTGCGCTTTGCCTTCCTGGAGGTCTTCACGCCGATCTCGGGCCAGGTCCAGTCGATGTCCTCGTATTTGGACCAGTAGCGCTTCTGGTTCTGGAAGAGCGCGCGGGCCGAGACGTCGGTCATGGACCACGGGTCGACGGTGTCGGAGTCCTTCTGCACCTGCAGGCCCACGCCGGTGCCCGGGACCGGCCAGCCGCACTTGGGGCCCACCTCGTCGGAGTCGGGCTGGGCCTTGGGCGGGCTCTGCGTGCGCAGCAGCCTGCCGACCTCCTGCTGCGGGATCAGCGTGCACACGTCCATCGGCACGGTGAACGCCGCCTGCGCCGCGCCATCCTGCCGGTTCAGCAGCAGGAAGGCGGCCGCGCCCGCCGCGACGACCACGACCGTGCCGGCGGCGATCCAGAGTGCGGCCCGGCCGCGCCGCGTGACCGTGCCGGGCACGGTCACGTCGTGGCTGGCGGGCAACCGGGGCGCGGGCCCGCCCGCGGCGACCTGCCTGAGCGCCTGGACGGCCACGGCCGGATCGGGACGGGCGGCGGGGTGCTGCGCCATCATGGCGGCCAGCAGCGGCCCGAGCGGGCCCGGCGCGACGGGCACCGGCTCCATCAGCGTGGCGCGCACCCGCTGGGCCACCGACCCCGCGTAGGCCGGCGCGCCCGTCACGGCGACGTAGAGGGTGGCGCCGAGCGACCACAGGTCGCTGGCCGGGCCGCCGGGCTGGCCGTCGAGCCGCTCGGGCGCGATGAAACCGGGCGAGCCGATCATCATCCCGTGCTCGGTGAGCGAGGCCTGCCCCTCCTGCCTGGCGATGCCGAAGTCGGTGAGCACCACCCGGCCGCTCTCGGTCAGGAAGACGTTGCCCGGCTTGACGTCGCGGTGCTGCAGCCCCTGGGCGTGGGCGACGCCCAGCGCCTCCAGGACGTCGGCGCCGATCCGCGCGGCGTGGGCGGGCGGCATGGGGCCGAACTCGCGTACGGTCTCGGCCAGCGTGCGGCCCCGCAGCAGCTCCATGACCAGCCACGGCCGGTCCTGCTCCACGACGACGTCGTGCAGCGCCACGATGCCGGGGTGGCGCAGCCGCGCGGTGGCCTGCGCCTCGCGCACGGCCCTGGTCACCGAGTCGGAGCGCTCCTTGGGCGACATGCCTTCGGGCAGCGTGAGCTCCTTGACCGCGACATCGCGATCAAGCATCTCGTCCCTGGCCAGCCACACCGTTCCCATGCCGCCCGCGCCCAGGGGGCGCAGCAGGGAGTAGCGGCCGGCAAGTCTTCCCGCGGACATAAAGGGAAGGGTAACTAAAGACCAAGAGGGGTGGTGACTCGTTCCTGTCGGTCCCCCTCTCTATGGTCTTGGTTCGTGGATCCGGTTCAAGGCACTCTCGACGAGCTCGGCACCCCGCTGAGCGACGTCACGTTCGTCGTGTTCGACCTCGAGACGACCGGCGGCGCGCCTGCCGAGGACGCCATCACCGAGATCGGCGCGGTCAAGGTGCGGGCGGGCGAGGTGCTCGGCGAGTTCTCCACGCTGGTCGATCCGGGAGGGCCGATACCGCCGTTCATCTCCGTGCTGACCGGCATCACCGACGCCATGGTCATGGCCGCGCCGAAGATCGAGTCGGTGCTGCCGAGCTTCCTCGAGTTCATCCGCGGGGCCACGCTGGTGGCCCACAACGCCGGCTTCGACACCCGCTTCGTCAAGGCCGCCTGCGCCGCGCTCGGCTATCCCCCGCCGGCCAACCCGGTCGTCGACACCGTCGACCTGGCCAGGCGCGTGCTGACCCGCGACGAGACGCCCAACGCCAAGCTGGCCACGCTGGCCAGGTTCTTCCGCAGCCCGGTCGAGCCGTGCCACCGCGCCCTGCAGGACGCCAGGGCCACCGTGGACGTGCTGCACGGGCTGATCGAGCGGGCCGGGTCCTTCCAGGTCCACACGCTGGAGGAGCTCAAGTCGTTCGTCCGGGCCCCCACGCCGGAGCAGCAGCGCAAGCGCCATCTGGCCGAGTCCGTGCCCCACGCGCCCGGCGTCTACCTCTTCGAGGACGAGCGCGGAGAGGTCCTCTACATCGGCAAGAGCACCAACCTGCGCAACCGGGTGCGCTCCTACTTCACGGCCGGCGAGACCCGCCCGCGCATCCGGGAGATGATCGGCATCGCCGAGCGGGTGCGCCACATCGTCTGCTCGACCGCGCTGGAGGCGGAGGTGCGGGAGCTGCGCCTGATCGGCGGCGCCAAGCCGCGCTACAACCGCCGCTCCCGCTTCCCGGAGAAGATGGTGTGGCTCAAGCTCACCTCCGAGGTGTTCCCGCGCCTGTCGATCGTGCGCGAGCTCAAGGACGACGGAGCCACCTACCTGGGTCCCTTCAGCAGCGCCCGCCTGGCCGACGACGCCCGCATCGCCCTGCACGAGGCGGTCCCGCTGCGCCAGTGCACCCAGCCGGTCACGCTGCGCACCCGGCGGGCGGCCTGTGTGCTGCACGAGATGGGCCGCTGCGGCGCCCCGTGCGAGGGCCGGGAGAGCCCGGAGGAATACGCACTGCACGTCGAGAGCGCGCGCCGCGCCATGACGCTCGACGCCTCGCCCGTCTTCACCGCCGTGTCGGCCCGCATGGAGCGGCTCTCGGTCGAGCAGCGCTACGAGGAGGCGTCCGTCGACCGTGACCGGCTGGCCGCGTTCGTCCGCACGGCGGCCCGCATGCAGCGCCTCAGCGCCATCACCCGCATCCCGCAGCTCGTCGCCGCCAGCCCGGCGTTCGGCGGCGGCTGGGACATCCACGTCGTCCGCTACGGGCGGCTGGCCGGGGCCGGGGTCATGTCGAAAGGCACCCATCCCACCGCTTTCGTGGCCTCGCTGACGGCCACCGCCGAGGTGGTGCTCCCCGGGCCCGGCCCGGTCCACGCCGCCAGCGCCGAGGAGACCGAGTGCATCCTGCGCTGGCTGGAGTCACCCGGGGTGCGGCTGGTGGAGGTGGACGGGGAGTGGAGCCTGCCCGCGCGGGGCGCAGCCCGCCACAAGGCGCGCATCGACCTCGCCTACCGCCATCTCGACCAGCGCCACAATCGGGAGGGGCGACCTTTGGGGTGAAACGATAGAGTTGATGCATGGTCACGGCTATCGTCCACATCAATGCAGAGGTAGACCGGATCCCGGAGGTCGCCCAGACGATCGCCGAGATCGAGGGGGTCAGCGAGGTCTACTCCATCACCGGCGAATACGACCTGCTGGCCATGGTCAGGGTCGCCGCGTACGAGGAGATCGCCGAGGTCGTCCCGGGGCGGATCAACAAGGTGGCCGGGGTGCTGCACACGGAGACGCACATCGCCTTCCGCGCCTACTCCAGGCACGACCTGGACGCGGCCTTCTCGATCGGCTTCCCCGAGGCCGACTGACCGCCGCCACGAGCACCGGCCTCCAGGGGGTCCGCTGCCGCATGCCCACGAACCGGGGCCTGCGCGGTGCGGCCTCGACACCCCGGCCCAGGCGGCACGCCTCGGGGCGCCCGCACCACCCGCGCCCCCATGCGAACAGGTCCCGTTGCGCCACCCCGTTCTCCGCCGCGCCGGACCGGCGGCGCCGTCTCACCACCCGGAACGCCGGACGGGCCCGGACGAGGAGATCCTCGTCCGGGCCCGTCCGGTTCGTGGCGTCAGGGTCAGTGACTGATGCTGCGGTCGTCGCCACCGGAGCCGATGGCGGCGTGCTCCTCCTCGTGCCCGTGCCCATGCCCGTCGTCCAGCGGGATCTTCTCCCCGCCGTACGCCTTCGACATGCGCCCGCGCAGCTTGCCGAGCGGGCCGCGCATGCCCTTCGGCGGGATGCCCGAGGTGTCCTCGTCCACCGGCAGCATCGGCACCGGCGTCTTGCCGCGCATGTGGGCCTCGATGTCCTCCGACGGAGGCGTGTGGACCTCGATGAACTCACCGTGCGGCAGCCGCTTGATCACGCCCGACTCCACGCCGTGCGAGATGACGGCCTGGTCGGACCGCTGCAGGCCGAGGCACATGCGGTAGGTGATCAGGTAGGCCAGCGCCGGGGCGACGAAGATCAGCACTCGACCGGCGTAGGTCGTGTGGTTGAGGCTGACGTGGAAGTTCGCCGCGATCTCGTCGTTGGCGCCGAGCAGCCACAGCACACCGTAGAACGTGATCGCCGACATGCCGATCGAGGTGCGGTGCGGGTTGTTGCGGGGACGGTCGGCGACGTGGTGCTCGCGGTTGTCGCCGGTCACCCAGCGTTCCAGGAACGGGTAGAGCGCCAGGCCCGTCATGATGATGCCCATCGGCACCAGCGCCGGGATGATGACGCTCAGCGGCAGCGTGCCCGCGTGGGACGTGCCGAAGAGGTTGATCTCCCATGGCGGCATGATGCGCAGCGCGCCTTCGAGGAAGCCCATGTAGAAGTCGGGCTGCGAACCGGCCGACACGTCCGCGGGCGTGTAGGGGCCGAACAGCCAGATCGGGTTGATCTGGGTGAACGTCGCCAGGCCGCTGATCACGGCCAGCGTGAACAGGAAGTACGCGCCCGCCTTGGCCATGAAGGCCGGGTAGAACGGCGCGCCCACCACGTTCTTGTTGTCGCGGCCCTTGCCCGGCATCTGCGTGTGCTTCTGCACCCACATGAGCACCATGTGCGCCGAGATCAGCGCCAGCAGGATGCCCGGGATGAGCAGGATGTGCAGCGAGTAGAACCGGGAGATGACATCCTCACCCGGATATTCCCCGCCGAACAGGAAGAACGTGATGTACGTCCCCACCAGCGGCAGCGAGATCGCCACACCCTCGGTGATCCGCAGACCGGCGCCGGAGAGCAGGTCGTCGGGGAGGGAGTAGCCGGTCAGACCCTCGGCCAGCGCCAGCGTCAGCAGCAGCACGCCGATGATCCAGTTGAGCTCGCGCGGCTTGCGGTAGGCGCCGGTGAAGAACACGCGCAGCGCGTGCACCATCATGCCGGCCACGAAGAGCAGGGCCGCCCAGTGGTGCATCTGCCGCATGAGCAGACCACCACGGACGTCGAAGCTGAGCTCCAGCGACGATGCGTAGGCCTCGGACATCAGGACGCCCTTGAGCGGCGCATACGAGCCGTCGTAGGCGATCTCCATCATGCTGGGCTTGAACCAGAGCGTCAGGAACGTACCGGTCAGCAGCAGGATGATGAAGGAGTAGAGCGCGATCTCGCCCAGCAGGAACGACCAGTGGTCCGGGAAGATCTTGCGCATGTTGCGCTTGAGGAAGTTGGCCCCGCCGAGGCGCTCGTCGAGGAAGTTCGACGGCCCGGCGATGGCCTTCGGCGTCGTCTTCAGCTCGTCACTCATGCCTGGCCTCCCTTCGACCTGGCCTCGGCCTCGGCGTCACCGCGTTCCCAGTAGCTGGGACCGACCGGCACGTCGAAGTCACCCTGGGCGATGAGGTAACCCTCGGCGTCGACGGTGATCGGCAGCTGCGGCAGCGGCCGCGCGGCCGGGCCGAAGATGACCTTCGCACCGTCGGCGGCGTCGAACGTCGACTGGTGACACGGGCAGAGGATGTGGTGGGTGTTCTGCTCGTACAGGGCCGCGGGGCAGCCCACGTGGGTGCAGATCTTGGAGTACGCCACGATGCCGTCGTGCGTCCAGTTCTGCCGGACGCCGCTCTTGATCTCCTCCGGACGGAACTTGATCAGGATGAGCGTGGCCTTGGCCAGAGCGGTCAGGTCGTGCTGGTAGCCCTCGGGGACGACCGACAGGATGCCGCCGGGCGAGTTGAAGTCGGCCGCCCTGATGGGCTGGCCGGTGCCCTCGACGACGAGCCTGAGCGGCTTGCCCTCCTTGGTCTTCTCACCCCAGACCGTGTGCCGCAGCGTCTTGTTGAACTTGGCGCCGGGCATCTTGCTGTTGTCGAGGTCGCGCAGCAGCACCAGCGGCACCAGGCCGAGCGGCGCGGCCGCGAGCAGCAGCGTGCGGCGCAGCAGCTTGCGCTTGACGAAGCCGCTCTCGTTGGCGCCCTGGATGAACGTCTCCGACACGACCTCGCGGTCGTCCTCGTCGGAGGCCATCGCGTGGCGCTCCTGGACCAGGGAGTATTTCGGCATGATCTGGCGGACCCAGATCACGATGCCGACCGCCAGGCCGAGGATCGCCACCGTGAGCGAGCCGCCCAGCGCCAGGTTGGACGTGCCCGTCGCCTCGGGGCTGCCGACCTGGAACACGACGTAGGAGATGATGAACGCGATGGCGGCCAGGAAGGTGATCGTGAAGCAGAGCGCCACGATCTTCTCGGCCTTGCGGGCCTTGGTCTCGTCCTGGAGCGTGACGCCCGGGACGTCCTCTTCGGCTTCGGCCGCCTCGGCGGTGCCGAGCATCGAGGTGCCCGGCGCGGGGGTGCCGATGACGCGCTTGGGGACGCGGTCGTCCGGCTGCTCGATCTCGTGCTCGTTGTCTGTCATGACTTCTGTCGCTTCTTCGCGGTGATCCAGATGGCGGCGAGTGCGAGGGCCGCGATGCCCACCACCCACGCTACGAGACCTTCGGTGACCGGGCCAATGCGGCCGAGGCCGAAACCACCGGGGTCCTTCTGCTCACGGACCTGGGTGATGTAAGCGATCATGCTGCGCTTCTCTTCGGGCGTGATCGTCGAGTCGTTGAAGACCGGCATCGCCTGCGGCCCGGTGACCATCGCCTCGTAGATCTGCGTCGGCGTCGCCTCGTTGAGGTTGGGGGCGTACTTGCCCTGCGTGAGGGCGCCACCCGCGCCGACCCAGTTGTGGCACTGGATGCAGTTGGCGCGGAACAGCTCGCCGCCCTTGCCGGCGTCACCGAGCTTCGGGTCCACCTGCTCGTGGCCCGGCACCTGCGGGCCGCCGCCGAGCGACTGCACGTAGGCCGAGATCTGCCGCGTCGTCGTCTCGTTGACCCAGGGGGCCAGGGGCTTGCGCGGAGCCTGCGGCCCCGGCGCGCCGGCCGGCATGCGCCCGGTGCTCATCTGGAAGTCGACGGCCGCGGCGCCGACGCCGATGAGCGTGGGCGCCGTGGTGGTGCCCTGCGCGCTCATGCCATGGCAGCTCGAACAGTGCTGGACGAACAGGCTCTTGCCCTCGGCCACGTCATCGACCTTGCCCGCCGCCAATGCCGCGTCGGCGGGCTTACCCACCTGGACAAAGGCGGTGTATGCCATCCCGACCAGCGCCAACGCGAAAATCAGGACGGCGTATCTCGCGAGGGGATGCCGCCGCCAAGCGGTGATCCTAGTCACAGAGATCCCGTTCCTTAACGAATGATGTAGATGGTCGCGAAAAGACCGATCCAGACGACGTCTACGAAGTGCCAGTAGTAGGACACGACGATCGCGCTGGTGGCCTGCTCATGCGTGAAGCGCTTCGCGGCGTACGTGCGTCCCAGCATGAACAGGAACGCGATCAGGCCACCGGTCACGTGCAGGCCGTGGAAGCCCGTCGTCAGGTAGAACACCGAGGTGTAGGCGTTAGCGGACAAGGTCGCGCCCTCTGACGCCAGCTCCATGTACTCGTACAGCTGCCCGGCGACGAAGACCGCGCCCATGAGGAAGCTGACGATGTACCAGAAGCGGAGCTTGCCGACCTGCCCCTTCTCCGCGGCCCACACGCCCAGCTGGCACGTCACACTCGACAGGACCAGGATGATCGTGTTGACCGTCGCGAACGGGATGTTCAGGTGAGCGCCCTCGGCGAGCTCGAGGCCCGCCTTGTGCAGCGCGGGGCCCCATACGAGCTCCTGGCCCTCGCTCACCGACCGGATGGTGAAGTACATCGCGAACAGCGCCGCGAAGAACATGAGCTCAGAGGACAGCCAGACGATCGTGCCCACGCTGACCAAGTTGGGTCTGCGGTACGACTGTGCTGTCGTCGTCGAAGTTATTGCGGATGCTGTCGCCACGGGCAGCATTATTGCGGCTCCGGTGGTCGGTCCGGCGCACGACCCCCCGTTAGGAGGTACAAACCGGGAGCCAACCTGGGATAATCGACACAAAACACCCACCAGGCATGGTGGCCTGGGTCTGCACGCCGACGCACCGGTACGATCCCAGGTGACCATACCGTTTCGACTGATAGTGAGCGCGACCGATGTCCACTGGGAGCACCGACGAGAAGATGAAGGTCCTCGTCTACAGCGATGACGCCGCCACCAGGGCCGAGGTGAGCCAGGCCATCGGCAGGCGCCCCGCGGCCGACGTACCCCTCGTGGAGATCGTCGAGTGCGCCACCGAGCCCAAGGTCCACCAGTGGCTCGGCTCGGGCGAGATCGACGTGGCGGTCCTCGACGGCGAGACGCAGCCCGCGGGCGGCATGGGCGTCGCGCGCCAGGCCAAGGACGAGGTCTACGACTGCCCGCCCATCTGCCTGATCATCGCCAGGCGCGACGACCGCTGGCTGGCCGACTGGTCCAAGGCCGACGCCGTGGTGCCGCAGCCCCTGGAGCCCATGGTCCTGGCCGACACGGTGGCCGACCTGATGCGCCGTCGCTCCTCCACCCGCCTCAACGCTAAGTAGGTGCCCATGGACTCCCGGACGACCTGGCCCACCCTGCTTTCCGCTCTCCTGTCCGGAGAGCACCTCACATCCGACGAGTCGGCCTGGGCGATGCGGGAGATCATGTCCGGCGCCGCGACGCCCTCCCAGATCGCCGGCTTCGTGATCGCGCTGCGCGCCAAGGGCGAGACGGTGGCCGAGGTGGTGGGCCTGGCCCGCACCATGCTCGACCTGGCCACGCCGCTGAGCGTGGAGGGCCCCGTGGTCGACGTCGTCGGCACGGGCGGCGACCGGGCGCACACCGTCAACGTCTCCACGATGGCCGCCATCGTGGCCGCCGCCGCGGGCGCGCGCGTCGTCAAGCACGGCAACCGCGCCGCCTCGTCCTCCTGCGGCGCCGCCGACGTCCTCGAGCACCTGGGCATCCGGCTCGACCTCACGCCCGAGCAGACCGCGCAGGTGGCGCGCGAGGCGGGCATCGCCTTCTGCTTCGCGCCGGTCTACCACCCCGCGCTGCGCTTCGCCGGCCCCACGCGCAAGGAGATCGGGGTGCCCACGGTCTTCAACTTCCTGGGCCCGCTCACCAACCCGGCCCGCCCGGCCGCCCAGGCCATCGGCGTCTACGACGCCGCCATGCTGCCGGTGCTCGCGGGCGTCTTCGCCGAGCGCGGGGTCTCCGCCCTGGTCTTCCGCGGCGACGACGGCCTCGACGAGCTCACCATCGCCGCCACCTCGACCGTCTGGGTCGTCAAGGACGGCACGGCGACGCAGACCACCTTCGACCCGGCCGTGCTCGGCATCCCGCGCGCCGACGTGGGCGCGCTGCGGGGCGGGGACGTGGCGTTCAACGCCCAGGCGGTCCATGACCTGGTGCGGGGGAAGACGGGGCCGGTCCGCGACGCGGTGCTCCTCAACGCCGCCGCGGCCCTGGTGGCGCTCGACGGGCCGGGGGACGATCTGGACTCGGCCATGATCGACGGCTACGCCCGCGCGGTCCAGGCCGTCGACTCCGGCGCCGCCGCCGCGGTCCTGGACCGCTGGGTCGAAGCCAGCAGTTCCTTCCGCCCCGCCTGACCCCACCCCACCCCGGACTCCCCGCCCCACCCGGGCCCACGCGGCCAGCCCGCTGGGCCCGCCCGACCCACCCCGGGCCCACGCACCACCCACCCGAGCCTGCCCGGCCATGGCCAAAGCGCCACGTCCCCGGGCCACCGCCTCGCCCGCCCCGTAACCCGTCGGTGCTCTCTCGTGGGCAGGGCGCCTCAGCAGGCGGGCGCGCCTTGCCACGGGCCACGCGTCAGGGGCGCTCTTCCGGGCGTCGTCCCTCAGACAGACATCCGGGACGTTTCAGGCGTCCGCGTGGCGTGACCCCGCCGACGCGCCACCGAGAAACCGCCCACCACGGCCGGCGCAGGAGGCGAAGCCCCCGCCGGTCAGGGCAGGGTCGTGGTCGGGCCGGCCTTGAGCGCGCTCCACTTGAGCCACTGCTTCCAGGTCTCCTGCCAGTGCCCCCACCCGTTCGTGGGCTCCAGCTTCCGGGGCGACCCCGTGATGATGATCGGATCCCCGATCAACGTGTGCTTGATGAACCACGCCGCGTTGGCCGGGCTGATGTTCACGCACCCATGGCTGACGTTCGAGTTCCCCTGCGACCCCACCGACCACGGCGCGCTGTGCACGTACTCGCCGCTGTTGGAGATCCGCACGGTGTTGTACACGGTCAGCTGGTAGTACCCGGGCGAGCCCGGCCCGATGCCCGGCGAGGTCATCACCGTGACGGGCTCGCGCGACATGGCCAGATGGATGCCGGAGGTCGTGTAGTACTTCCACTGCCCGCCCTGCCCCGCGCTCATCGGCATGGTGCGGATCTTCTTCCCGTCCCGCCGGACCACCAGCACGTGCTCGTTGGTGCTGCCCTTGGTGATCTGCGAGCGGCCGATCTTGAAGTCGAGCCGTACGTCCCGCTTGCCGTACATGCCCGGCCCCCCGCGCACCCCCGCCAGCTTGGCCTCCACGCGCACCTTCGTGTGCGCCGGCCAGTACTTCTGCGGCCGGAAGTCCACGTGCTGGCTGTCGAACCAGTGCCAGGCCCCCTCCACCGGCTTGGAGCTGTGGATGCTGAGGTTGCGCTCGACGGCGACCCGGTCGGTCACCGGCTTGTCGAAGGCGATCATGACGGGCATGCCGACCCCGACGGTGAGGCCGGTGTCGTCCTTGTTCGGGGTGATGGTCTTGATGTCGAACGTCTGCTTGCCCTTGACCGTCCTGAACGTGCTGCGCGTCTCATTCTGCTTGCCCGCGGCGTCCACGGACACGGCGGTCACGGTGTAGTCGGTGCTCGGCCGGGCGGTGCCGACGCTGCGCCAGCGGGTGCCGTCGGAGCTCAGGACGCCTTTGAGCGGCCCCGACTTGCCGCCTTCCACCTGTACGCTCCTCAGCTTGCCCCCATGGGCCGAAACCACCACGGGCTGGTCCGTGGGCACGTTCGAGGTCTTGTCCGCCGGAGAGACCCCCACAGGGGCGCTGCGTGCCCCGCCCGCCATCGCGACCCCCTCGGGCTCCTCGGCCGGGCCGGCCGCCGAGCACGCCGTCAGCAGCGCCAAGGCCAGCAGGCCGGCCGATCCATACGCTCCGCGCCCCACGAGTACTCCCTCGCCCAAGATCCAACCACTTCTGCCTCCTTTATTACCCTGAGTGATCGAATCACCACATCCGCGCCCTGGTAAAGAACACCAAAAAGCGGGCGTCTCCCGTGAGGGAGAGCGCCCGCTCCAGGTGTGGGGCTCAGTGCGAGAAGTGACCCCGGTAGTACTGGAACACGAACCCGATCATGGCCATGATGATCAGGAACACGCCGATCAGGAACATCCAGAAGCCGATCACGAACCCGGCGAAGGCGAAGGCCGCCGCCAGGCACAGGAACAGCGGCCACCAGCTGCTCGGGCTGAAGAACCCGATCTCGCCCGCGCCGTCGCTGATCTCGGCCTGCTTGTTGTCCTCCGGCTGCGCGCCGATGCGCCGCGCCGTGAACATCAGGTAGTAGCCCACCATGAACGCGAACCCGACCGAGATGGCCATGGCCGTGGTGCCGACCGGCTCACCCTGACCCGTCGCCGCCTTGGTCCAGAACCAGTAGGCGATGTCGACGCCGGCGAAGAACACGCCGCACAGCAGGAACAGCCAACCCTGGACCTTCATCAGGCCTCAACCTCCTGGGCGGACTTGGCGGAGACATGCGGATAGTGCAGGTCGAACGCGGGACGCTCCGACCGGATCCGCGGCAGCGAGGTGAAGTTGTGCCGCGGCGGCGGGCAGGAGGTCGCCCATTCGAGCGAGCCGCCGTAACCCCACGGGTCGTCCACGGTGACCTTGGGCGCGCTGCGCCAGGTCTTCCAGACGTTGTAGAAGAACGGCAGCGTCGAGGCGCCCAGGATGAACGCGCCCACCGACGAGAGCAGGTTGAGGTCGGTGAAGCCGTCGGCCGCGCTGTAGTCGGCGTAACGGCGCGGGAAGCCCGCCATGCCGAGCCAGTGCTGCACGAGGAACGTGGTGTGGAAGCCGATGAACAGCAGCCAGAAGTGCAGCTTGCCCAGCTTGTCGTCGAGCATCTTGCCGGTGAACTTGGGCCACCAGAAGTAGAAGCCCGCGAACATGGCGAACACGACGGTGCCGAAGACCACGTAGTGGAAGTGGGCCACGACGAAGTAGGTGTCGCTGATGTGGAAGTCGAGCGGCGGCGAGGCCAGGATGACACCCGTCAGACCGCCCAGCAGGAACGTGATCAGGAAGCCGACCGAGAACAACATCGGCGACTCGAAGCTCAGGTGCCCGCGCCACATCGTGCCGATCCAGTTGAAGAACTTCACGCCCGTCGGGACGGCGATGAGGAACGTCATGAACGAGAAGAACGGCAGCAGCACCTGCCCGGTCGGGAACATGTGGTGCGCCCAGACCGTGATGGACAGACCGGCGATCGAGATCGTGGCGCCGATGAGGCTGATGTAACCGAAGATCGGCTTGCGGCTGAAGACCGGGATGATCTCGGTGATGATCCCGAAGAAGGGCAGCGCGATGATGTAGACCTCTGGATGGCCGAAGAACCAGAACAGGTGCTGCCAGAGCAGCGCGCCGCCGTTCTCGGAGGCGAAGATCTGGGTGCCCAGCTTGCGGTCGGCCTCCAGGGCCAGCAGCGCGGCGGCCAGCACGGGGAAGGCCATCAGCACGAGCATGCTGGTCAGCAGGATGTTCCAGGTGAACATCGGCATGCGGAACATGGTCATGCCCGGAGCGCGCATGCAGATGATCGTGGTGATGAAGTTGACCGCGCCGAGGATCGTACCGAGGCCCGACAGCGCCAGACCCATGATCCACAGGTCGCCGCCGATGCCCGGCGAGTTGATCGCGTTGGACAGCGGCGTGTACGCGAACCAGCCGAACGAGGCCGCGCCGCCCGGGGTGAAGAAGCCCGACACGGCGATGATGCTGCCGAACAGGTAGAGCCAGTAGCTGACCATGTTCAGGCGGGGGAAGGCCACGTCGGGGGCGCCGATCTGCAGCGGCATCAGCTCGTTGGCGAAGCCGGCGAACAGCGGCGTCGCGAACATCAGCAGCATGATCGTGCCGTGCATGGTGAACAGCTGGTTGAACTGCTCGTTGCTGGTGAACTGCAGCCCCGGCTGCGCCAGCTCGGCCCGCATGATCAGCGCCATGATGCCGCCGATCAGGAAGAAGGCGAACGACGTGATCAGGTACATGTGCCCGATGATCTTGTGATCAGTCGAGGACAACCACTTGGCGATGATCTGGCCCTTGGTGACGGGCCGGACCGTCGTGGTCCTGAGTGGCTCTTGGATGGCGGTCACTGGGCACTCCCCGCCTGGTGCGTCGCGATGTACTGGTCGAACTCTTGCTGTGAAACGAGCTTCACGGAGAACAGCATCCGGCTGTGGTCGACACCGCACAGCTCGGCGCAGCGGCCGGCGTAGGTGCCCGGCTTGTTCAGCGTGGTGATCTGGAACTTGCGGCCCGGGTTGCCCTCGGGGATGCCGGGGATGACGTCACGCTTGAACAGGAACTCCGGCACCCAGAACGAGTGGATGACGTCGTCGGTCGACAGATCGAACTCGACCTTCTTGTTCACCGGCAGGACCAGCTGGGGGCCCTGCTTGTAGTCGCTCACCGGAGTGCCGGCGACGGGCTGCAGCGTCTTCCCGTCGGTGGTCGTGGTGAAGCGCCAGCTCCACTGGAACGCCTCGACCTTGACCTTGACGGTCGCGTCGCCGTCCACCTTGGAGAGCACCTCGCTGTCACGGGCGGTGAAGTAGAAGAACACCGACACCATGACGAGCGGGATCAAGGTGTAGAGCATCTCGATCGGCAGGTTGTAGCGCACCTGCGGCGGGAGCTCGGCCTTGGCCCTGCGCTTGCGGTGGAACACGGCCGCCCACAGGATCAGGGCGATGACGACAGCGCCCGTGGCGAGTGCGGCGATCCAGGCCCCGTTCCACAGACTCTGGACCACGCCACCCTGCTCGGTGATGTGGTCGGGAAGAAGGCCGCGAGACCAGTCGGCCTCGGGGACGTCATTAGCACACGCCGTAGCAGTGGCCAGCAGCAACGCCAAAGCGGCGGCGCGCGGCACCCTGCGCCGGGCCAACGAACGCCGCGTCGTACGGCGAGTCGGACTCACGGATCGCCTACCCCACAGATGAAGCCCAAGAGTCTCTCCCTTGGGCGCTCGTATTTCTGTTTTCTGTATCAAGCACAGACTGACAAGCAGACACATTAGCGTGCAGGGGCCTCGCCCTACCGCGCGACCCCTCGATGGCGCCGGAAGTGGGACGATGAGTCTCGTGGCGTATTTCGACGCGGCTTCGAGCGAGCCGCTCCACCCCCAGGCACGCGAGGCGCTGCTGGCGGCGGTCGACGCCGGCTGGGCCGATCCCGCGAGACTCTACGGCCAGGCCCGCCGCGCGCACCTGCTGCTGGAACAGGCCCGCACGGAGGTGGCCGAGGCGCTCGGCGCGCGCCCCGACGAGGTGTCGTTCACCTCTTCGGGCACGCAGGCCGTGCATCTCGGCGTGCTCGGCACCCTACACGGCAGACGCAGGGCCGGACGCCACCTGGTGACCAGCGCGGTCGAGCACTCCAGCGTGCTGCACGCGGGCGCCGTCCACGAGCGCGAGGGCGGCACGGTCGAGACGGTGGGCGTGGGCCTGACCGGGCGCGTGGATCCCGATCGGTTCGCCGAGGCGGTCGCGCGGCCCGGCACGGCGCTGGCGTGCCTGCAGACGGCCAACCACGAGGTCGGCACGCTGCAGCCGGTCGCGGAGGCCGCCGCGGCCTGCCGGGCGCACGGCGTTCCGCTGCTGGTGGACGCGGCGCAGACGGCCGGCCGGATGCCGGTGCCGCCCGGCTGGTCGGTGCTGACGGCCAGCGCCCACAAATGGGGCGGACCGGCCGGTGTGGGCGTGCTGGTGGTGCGCAAGGGCACCCGGTTCCGCTCCTACCTGCCGGAGGACGAGCGGGAGCGGGGGCGGGTGCCGGGCTTCGAGAACGTGCCGGGCGTCGTCGCGGCGGCCGCGGCCCTGCGCGCGATGGCCGCGGAGGCGGAGCGGGAGCAGGCGAGGCTTTCCGGGCTCGTCGCCAGGATCAGGGAGACGGTCCCGAAGCTCGTCCCCGACGTGGAGGTCATCGGCGACCCCGTTGACCGGGCGCCGCACATCGTGACGTTCTCGTGCCTGTACGTTGACGGGGAGGCGCTGCTGACCGAGCTCGACAAGGCGGGATTCGCCGTATCGTCCGGAAGTTCGTGCACCGCTAGTACGCTTCGTCCATCGCACGTCCTGGAAGCGATGGGCGTGCTGACGCATGGGAATGTCAGGGTGTCGCTGCCCACGGGCGCGGCGGCGGACGAGGTCGACAGGTTCCTCGCCGTGCTGCCCGACCTGGTCCGCCGCATCCGTCAGGACGCAGGAGTCGCATGACCGAGGTTACTCAGCCGGCTTTGACGATCGACGCGCTCGGGAAGAAGTGCCCGATCCCGATCATCATGCTCGCCGAGCAGATCAACTACGTCCCTCTGAACGCCGTCGTGGCCGTGCTGGCCGACGATCCGGCGGCCTATACGGACGTGCCGGCGTGGTGCAGGCTGAAGTCTCATCGCCACGTCGGGTCGTACGAGCTGCCCGAGGGCGGCTGGGCGATCCACGTCAGGCGCAACTACTGATTTTCCGGCCCGTCCAAAATTCCCGATTCAGCTCCGCACACCGGGTAGGGGCTTTCCGTACGAGTCATCGACCTCAGGGGAAAGCCATGATCAGCGGACATCCGCACGAAACCGCCCGCGATGTCATGAGCGCGGGGGCGGAGTGCATCAGCGCGCACGAGACCCTCGACCGGGCGGCGCAGATGATGCGCAGGAGCAACGTGGGAGCGCTGCCCGTGTGCGGGCCCGACGACCGCGTGACCGGCATCATCACCGACCGCGACATCGTGATCAAGTGTGTCGCGGCCGGCCACGACCCGGCGCAGGTGACGGCCGGGGATCTGGCGATCGGGCTGGTATGGGTGCCGTCGGACGCCACCGTGGAGGACGCCCTGGCGCGCATGGAGGAGCACCAGATCAAGCGGCTTCCGGTGATGGACGAGGGCCGCATCGTCGGCATGATCAGCGAGGCCGACCTGGCCAGGCACCTGCCCGACGACCAGCTCGCCGAGTTCGTCCACCGTGTCTACGCCATGCGCTGACCTCCGGACGCGGCGTTTCAGGGCTCAGGGGTGGTAGCAGCGGACGTGCTCGGCGATCTCGGCGGCCGCCTCGGCGCCGTACGCGGCACTGAACCGCTCGAGGAAGGACGTCTGGCCGAGCTCGTACTCCTGGCCGCCCACGCGCTCGAGCACGTGCGTGGCGGTGAGGTTGCCGATCTGCCCGCACCGCTCCAGGGGCAGGCCCCAGGCCACACCGGACAGGAAGCCGGCGCGGAAGGCGTCACCGACGCCGGTGGGGTCGGCCTTGCCCCGCTCGGGCGCCGGGGCGACCTGAATGGACGGCTCGCCCTGGCGGTCGATGACGGCGCCCTTGGGGCCGAGCGTGGTGATCCGGACGCCGACCCGGCCGAGGATCTCCTCGTGGGACCAGCCGGTCTTCTGCTCGATCAGGCCCTTCTCGTAGTCGTTCGAGAACAGGTAGGCGGCGCCGTCGACGAGCTGGCGGATCTGCTCGTCCTCCATGCGGGCGAGCTGTTGGGAGATGTCCGCGGCGAACGGGATGCCGCGCTGGCGGCACTCGTCGGAGTGGCGCAGCATCGCGTCGGGGTCGTTGGGGCTGATCAGCACCAGGTCGAGCCCGCCCACACGGTCGGCGACGGGCTGCAGCTCGATGAGCCGCGCCTCGGCCATGGCGCCGGTGTAGAACGAGGCGATCTGGTTGTGGTGCTCGTCGGTGGTGCACAGGAAGCGGGCGGTGTGCTGGGTCTCCGAGATGTGCACGGAGCCGCAGTCGACGCCGTGGCGCTCCAGCCACGAGCGATAGTCGGCGAAGTCGTTGCCGACCGCGCCCACGAGTATCGGCTTGAGGCCGAGGCAGCCCATCCCGAAGGCGATGTTCGCGGCGCAGCCGCCGCGACGGATCTGGAGGTCATCGACCAGGAACGACAGTGACACCCGGTCGAGCTGCTCGGCGATGAGCTGATCGCCGAAGCTTCCAGGGAAGGTCATCAGGTGGTCTGTCGCGATGGAGCCGGTTACGGCGATGCGCACGGGGTTCTTCTTCCTCGTTGTCAGCAGGCCAATGGGCCCCACGAGGATACGCGAAGGTCCCGCACGCACAAAGGCGAGCGGGACCTGGCGACCACCGGCGACCCGGACTAGTTGAACGAGTCACCACAGGCGCACGAGCCCGTGGCGTTGGGGTTGTCGATGGTGAAGCCCTGCTTCTCGATCGTGTCGACGAAGTCGATCGAGGCACCCATGAGGTAAGGGGCGCTCATCCGGTCGGTGACCACACTCACGCCGCCGAAGTCCGACACGACGTCGCCGTCCATCGACCGGTCATCGAAGAAGAGCTGATAGCGCAGGCCGGAGCAACCTCCCGGCTGCACGGCGACCCGCAGCTGCAGACCCTCCTCGCCCTGCTGCTCCAGCAGGCTCTTGACCTTCGCGGCGGCCGCGTCAGTCAGGATCAGGCCCTGCGTCGTGGTCTCGCTGCTCTCAACCGTCATCTGCTGACTCCCTAACCCGGCTGTCTGTTTCCGACGTCCTACTAATGACGCTACCAACACCAGCGCGATGCCACACATTCCCGGGGTCCCCTCCTCTGGAACAACCCCCGGAATAACCACGTACGCCCATGTGTCATGATGAGTATCGTCACAACGACGATAAGGGGGTATGGCCATGGCCACCCAGACTGGGCTGCCGCTCTTCGTCCTCGGCCGGAACGCCGATCCGCACAGCGAGAAGGGGGTCGACTGCCCCGGCGAGCTGCCGCCGGCCTCCGACCCCGGCCTGGTGGAACGTGCCCGCAAGGCCAAGGAGGCGCTCGGCGACCGCCTGTTCGTGCTCGGTCATCACTACCAGCGCGACGAGGTCATCCAGTTCGCCGACGTGACGGGCGACTCGTTCAAGCTCGCCCAGCAGGCGGCCGCGCGGCCCGGGGCGGAGTTCATCGTCTTCTGCGGCGTGCACTTCATGGCCGAGTCGGCGGACATCCTGACCGGCGACGCCCAGAAGGTCGTCCTTCCCGACCTGGCGGCCGGGTGTTCGATGGCGGACATGGCCACGTTCGACCAGGTCGAGGAGTGCTGGGAGGCCCTGGAGGACGCCGGGCTGGCCGATCAGGTGATCCCTGTCACGTACATGAACTCCAGCGCCGACATCAAGGCGTTCTGCGGCCGGAACGGCGGCGCCGTGTGCACCTCCTCCAACGCCCGCCGCGCCCTGGACTGGGCGTTCGAGCAGGGCCAGAAGGTGCTCTTCCTGCCCGACCAGCACCTGGGCCGCAACACGGCGGTGCTGGAGATGGGCATGTCGCTGGAGGACTGCGTGGTGTGGAACCCGCACCGCCCCAACGGCGGCCTGACCCAGGAGGAGCTGGAGCGCGCCAGGATGATCCTGTGGCGCGGCCACTGCTCGGTGCACGGCCGCTTCACCGCCGAGTCCGTGGACGACGTACGCGAGCGCATCCCGGGCGTGAACGTCCTCGTGCACCCGGAGTGCCGCCACGAGGTCGTGCTCAAGGCCGACCACGTGGGCTCCACGGAGCACATCATCAAGACCCTGCGAGCGGCCCCCGCGGGTTCGAGCTGGGCGATCGGCACGGAGCTGAACCTGGTCAAGCGCCTGGCGCAGACCTTCCCGGACAAGAACATCTCGTTCCTCGACCGTACGGTCTGCTACTGCTCGACGATGAACCGGATCGACCTGCCGCACCTGGTGTGGGCGCTGGAGTCGCTGGTGCTGGGCGAGGTCGTCAACCAGATCACGGTGGACGAGGACACCACCCACTGGGCCAAGGTCGCCCTGGACCGCATGCTGGCCCTGCCTTAAGCCCTGCCCTGAGCTCTGCCTGAGCTCTGCCTGAGCTCTGCCTGAGCTCTGCCTGAGCCCTGCCTGAGCCCTGCCTGAGCCCTGCCCTGAGCCCTGGCCGGTCAGCCCCGCGGTGCTTGTGTCGCGGGGCTGACCTGCGCCAGGAACGCGCTGACGGCCTCACGGAAGCCGTCCGGGTCCTCGGTCCAGGGCAGGTGCCCGGCGCCCGCCAGGACCACCCTGGTCACGCGCGGCAGGGCCCGCTCCAGCGAGTCGACCGCCCAGCGGGGCCGGATGTCGCGGTCGCCGTCCACGATCAGCACGGGCACCTCCAGCGTCGCGCACCGCGCCCGCAGCTCGGGGGAGCCCCATTCGCGGGCGTTCTCGGCGTTGATCGCGGCGTTGCACGCGAAGTTGACGCCCAGCCACGGGGTGGCCATGCGCTCGGCCTGTTCCAGCGCCCGGTCGCCGGTGAAGTCCGCCGACCACTGCAGCACGGAGAGCTCCCGGTCCTCGGCGGGCGTGCGCTCGCGATTCTTGAGCTCCGCCCACCGCTCCAGGTGATCGCCCAGCCTGGCGCGCAGGTCACGAGAGTAGTCGTCGTGCCAGGGGGCGTCCGGGTCGATGCCGGTGCCGGCGACGTACACCAGGCCGCGTACGCGCCGGGGGTGGTCGAGCGCGTAGCGCAGGGCGAGCTGGGCACCCCAGGAGTGGCCGAGCAGCACCATGCCGTCCAGCCCGAAATGACGCCGCACCGCGTCGAGGTCGGCGACCGACCGGCCCACCGAGTACGGCCCGCACCGCTGCGACCGCCCGCACCCCCGCTGGTCCCACCGATGCACGGCGGCGCCTCCGGCCAGCAGCGCGGCCACGTCACCCAGCGTGTCCCACAGCCCCGGCCCTCCGTGACAGAACACCACAGGGACACCCTGACCGGCCCGGCACGCCCACAACCGCACGCCGTCCTCGGTCACCACCGTCTCATCCACGCAGACCAGTCTGTCCCCCGCTGATCACCGAAGCCAAGCCCTCCCGCCGCGGTCGCGCCACGCGCCTCTTGCCGTCTGCCCCACCCGGCCCCGGGCACACCCGGGGCGCCCGCGACCGCTTCCCCGCGCCCGAGCGCGCCCCGCAGCCCCCAGCGCCGCGAACCAGCGACCGCCCCTCACTTCGGCGGGGGTCCTTTGGGGAGGAAAGGACGCCGCGAGGGTCGCGTGGCGCGCTCGCGCGCACGGCGGGGAGGACGTGCGGGCAAAACGGCGGGGTGCGGACGTACCGGCGGGACGGCGAGAAGGGGACGTGCGGGCGGGACGACGGGGAGGGGGCGTGGGGGGCCGGGCTAGGCGAAGTCGTAGCCCAGGCGCACCCGGACCGTGAGCGCCTGCCGACCGGGCTGGACCGAGTTCCCGGACTCGGCGGCCATCAGGCTCGCGCGCATCGGCACCGGCGGCCCGAACCCGTGCTCCTCGGTCACCGACACCACCCGCCCCAGCGGCCGCCCGGCCAGCTCGGCGTACTGGGCCGCCTTGGCCGCGGCGTCCCTGAACGCCCTGACCCTGGCCTCGGCCAGGGCCGCCGCCTGGTCCGACAGCTCGAAGGCCACGCCGTTGAGCCTGGCCTCCTCCCCCACCCCGGCCACGGCGTCGATGACGCGGTCGGCCTGGCTCACGTCGCGGACCACGACCTCGACCCCCTGCGCCGCGCGGTAGGCGGCCACCTTGGGATAGGCCTCGTACTCGGGCCCCAGGGACAGCTCCACCGTGGTCACGTCCCGCGGCTCGATCCCCGCCTGGCCGAGCAGCTGGGAGAGCCGGGCCGCGGCGGCACGTACGGCGGCGAACGACTCCGCGGCGGAGGCCCGGCGGACCTCGACGCCCGCGTGCAGCCGCAGGGTGTCGGGCTCGGCCAGGACGGCGCCCTCGCCGGTCACGGTGATGTCCATGGCGCGTCCCCTCCGGTGGGTTCCCCTTGATCCTAGAACGTGCCGCCCGCGCCGCAAGGACCTACGGGGAGGCCCTGCCGAAGCGGAAGCCCATCCGGTCGAACTCGGCCTTCCCAGGCGCGGTCGCCGGCACCCTGCTGACCTGCCCGGCCAGGTCGACCACGACGGTTCCGCACGCGTTACGCCGAGGCCGACACCGCGTCGGCGACGACCTGCGGGGCCCGGAGCGGGATCTGGCGCCCGGACCCCGGCAGGCGTACGTGCTCGGCGCCGAGCTCGCCCGCCAGCCGCTCCAGGCAGCCGTCCCCCCGCTCACCGGTCCGGCCCGCGCTGATCACGGTGACCGGCACGTCCGGGAACGGCTTCTCGGCCCGCAGCCGGTGCAGGTCGGCGGCCATGTCGCGGCGGGCCAGCCACTCCCCGGCCATCGCGGCGGGCACCTTGCCCATGCTGTAGACGCCCGACGGGTCCGGCAGCCCGGTGAGCAGCCGGTGCGCGGCCGGCCCGGTCAGGCGGGCCAGGAAGGTCGCCCCCCAGGTGCCGCCCAGCGCGGGCAGCCACCTGCCGGCGGCACCGGCGAACGGCAGCGGCCGGCGCCCGCCCGCGCAGGCCGGGTCCACGAGGACGAGCCTGGCCAGGCACAGCGGGTGCAGCCGGGCGAACGCCTCCGCGTGCCAGCAGGCCACGCCGTGGGCGACGACGGTGACCTGCTCGGGGTGGGAGGGGGACAGCGCGGCCAGGCGGGCGACCTCGGCGTACAGGGTGGGCGGGGCGGGCGAGCGCGGGCTGAGGCCGAGCCCGGGGCGGTCGAAGCGGATGACCCGGCGGCTCCCGGCGAGCCGGTCGGCCACCGCGTCCCAGTGGAACCAGGCGCCCCCGTGCCCGGCCGTGATCAGCACCGCCGGCCCGTCGCCGGCCACGACGACGTGCGGTTTCCCGTAGCCGGCCGTCTGGTCGGCCGTCCCGGGCAGGACCCTGGCGCCGCCCACGCCGCCCATCCGGCCGGGCGCGACCCTCGGCTCCGCCTCGGCGTCCGGGTCGTCCCAGTCGGAGACGAGCAGGTGGAGCGCCACGTACACCAGCCAGACGGCGACCATCGTGAGCTGGGCGCGATGAGCCAGGCCCACCCCGTGCCCGGCGGCCAGCGCGACGGCGGTGAGCAGCGTGGCCGCCAGGCCGAGCCAGGTGAACAGCCACGACACCCACGACCGCCAGCGGGCGCTGAGCAGCACCATGGCGGCCAGCACGGCCACCGCGCCGAGCACCCCCGCCAGCGCGTGGACCAGGTGCCCGGACGACGTCTCCCGCCGCGCGCAGAGCGGATCGCTGAGCGCGGCGCAGTCCAGGGGGAACACCGCGGCCACGAAGGTCAGCAGCCCGAACGCGGCCAGCGCCAGCCAGCCCGGCCACTCGCGCGCCACCCTCGGCACGAGCGCCACGCCGAGCGCGCACGCCAGCCCCGACAGCGCGTCGCTGACCCGGAACAGGCGCGTCCACGGCTGGTCACGGGCGGCCAGCTCGCTGACGTAGCCGTCGGTCCTGTCCACCGCCGGCGTGGTGAACTGGCCGGTGATCCAGGCGCTGCCCAGAACCGCCGCCACGATGAACGCGCAAGCGGCGAGCACGAACAACCTTCGCTCCACGTGATCATTAGATCACTAGGGGCGATCGTCGCCTATGAGCGCCCCGGTCAGAGCCCGGGAGCCCCCCAGACGGGGAACCAGCGGCTGAGATCCTTCTCCAGCGGCAGCTCGCCCTCCAGGGCGCCCCGGGCCTGCAGCTCGAGCGCGTTGTCGCGCCTCTGTCCTGGCATGGGGGCGAACGGGTAGAAGGTGCCGCGTTTGTACAGGTAGACCACGGCCAGCCGTCCTTCGTTCGGCCCCGTGAAGGACACCAGCGAGCACAGCAGCGAGGGCCCGAACCCGGCTCCCTCCAGCGAGGAGTTGACCGCGTGCAGCTCGGTGACCAGGTCGCTGAGCGCGTCGGGCGAGCGGCGCACCAGGAGCCAGGTGTAGCCGTAGCCGTCGTCGGACTCCTCGACGCGCTCGCCGAGCAGCGCTTTGACGTCGCGTTCGAGCGTGGCGAAGGCGCCGCCCTCGGCGGCCCTGAACGCCACGGAGCCGAGACCGGTGGGGACGAGCCCGGTCGCGGCCTGCAGCGTCACGGCCGCCGACGGCAGCGCGAACAACGCGTCGAGGTTGGGCTGCACCGGCTTCGACCTGCCGAGCAGCGCGTCGAGCCAGCCCATCGTCAGCCCCTTCCGAGTTGCCGCGAGATGTTCGCCAGCTGCTCCAGCCGCCGATCCAGCGACGGATGGGTGGAGAACAGGTTCGCCAGCGACTGCCCCCCGGCCAGCGCCGGGGCGAAGTAGAAGGCGTTGAACGGCTCCGCCTCGCGCAGGTCGCGGGTCGGGATCCTGGCCATGTCGCCGGTCACCTTGGTCAGCGCGCTGGCCAGGGCCGAGGGGCGCTGCGTGAGCAGGGCACCCGCCCGGTCGGCGGCCAGCTCCCGGTAGCGCGACAGGGCACGGGTGAGCAGGAAGCTGACGGCGTACACGAGGACGGAGACCAGCAGGACGATCGCGCCGATCGGCACGCCGCCCTGGCCGCCGTTGCGGCGGCCGCCCAGCCCCGAGTAGAGCGCGAACCTGGTCATCAGCCCCGCCACGATCCCCAGGAACGAGGCGATCGTCATGACGGCCACGTCGCGGTGGGCGACGTGGGAGAGCTCGTGGGCGATCACGCCCTCGAGCTCCTGTGGCTCCAGGCGGCGCAGGATGCCGGTCGTCACGCAGACGACGGCCCGCTTCTGGTTGCGGCCGGTGGCGAACGCGTTGGGGACGTCGGAATCCGCGATCGCCACCCGTGGCTTGGGCATGTCGGCCATGGCGCACAACCGGTCGATCAGGCCGTGCAGCTCAGGGGCCTCCTGTGGGGAGACCTCCCGCCCGTGCATCGCGAACAGCGCGATGCGGTCGGACAGGAAGTACTGCACCAGCAGCAGGCCGCCTGCCAGCACCAGCACGGTCAGCGCCCGAACGCCCAGGGCGATCAGGACGCCGACGAACACCACGTAGAGGAGGCCGAGCAGGAACATCGTCACGACCATGCGGCTGGTCAGGCCGCGGTCGGACGCGAACCGCGTGCTCACGGGCTCAGCCCGGAATGAGGCCTTGGTCGCCCAGCATCTCCCGGACCTCCTCGATCGAGGCGTCCGCGGGGGGAAGGATCAGCTCTGACGGCTCAAGGCTGTCGTCGGGGAGCGCCTTGCCCACGTGGCGCACCTTGTCGAGCAACGCGTGCAGCTTGACGCGGAACGACTTTTCGTCGCCCGCGTCGATGGCCGCCTCGAGCTCGGTGTCCAGCTCGTTGAGGACCGAGATGTCGTCGGCGGAGATCTCCACCTGACCCTCGCCCATGATCCTGACAATCATGCGCCCTCCCCTGGCTGGCGCAGCTGCTGGGTGCCCCCCTGCTGCTGCGGCTGAGCCTGCGGCTGGGCCTGCTGCTGCGGCTGGCCCTGCTCGATGGCGCCCTTCGGCGCCGGACCCTGGCCCAGCTCGGCCTTCATCCTGGCCAGCTCCAGCTCGACGTCCATGCCGCCGCCCATGCGGTCGAGCTCGGCCTGGATGTCGTCGCCGCGGGTGCCGCTGTAGTCGTCGAGCGCGCCGCTGGCCAGCAGCTCGTCGATGGCGCCGGCACGGGCCTGCATCTGCGCCGTCTTGTCCTCGGCGCGCTGGATCGCCAGGCCGACGTCGCCCATCTCCTCGGAGATGCCGGAGAACGCCTCGTTGATGCGCGTCTGCGCCTCGGCGGCGGTGTAGGTCGCCTTGATGGTCTCCTTCTTCGTGCGGAAGGAGTCGACCTTGGCCTGCAGCCGCTGGGAAGCCGTGGTCAGCTTCTCCTCCTCGGCCTGCAGGTTGTCGTGCTGGACCTTGAGGTCGGCCATCTGCGTCTGCAGGTTCGAGCGGCGCTGGAGCGCCTCACGGGCCAGATCCTCACGTCCCACGGACAGCGCCTTGCGGCCCTGCTCCTCATAGCGCCGGGCCTGGTTCTCCAAGCCGGTTATCTGGAGCTCCACCCTCTTGCGAGAGGTGGCGACGTCGGCCACCCCCC
The DNA here is from genome assembly GCF_052246675.1 of Nonomuraea sp. KM90. Taxonomy (NCBI): domain Bacteria; kingdom Bacillati; phylum Actinomycetota; class Actinomycetes; order Streptosporangiales; family Streptosporangiaceae; genus Nonomuraea; species Nonomuraea sp. KM90. Next base: position 296,418 of record NZ_JBQQCB010000001.1, read on the forward strand.
TGCGCACCTTCTGCAGCAGCTCGAGCTGCCGCTGATAGGAGTAGTCAAGGGTCTCGCGCGGATCCTCCATCTTGTCCAGGGCCTTGTTGGCCTTGGACTTGAAGATCATCGAAAGTCTCTTCATCACGCTCATGCGCGTCGGCCGTCCCCTTCTAGGTCGTGCTGGTGTCAATCCCAATGCAGCGCAGCCGCCTTGGGATTACCCTACGCATAACGCACGGGGGCGTCACTAAGTTGCAGTCCAGGTAGGGTTGACGTCGTGTTGCGACGCCGTTCCCAGACCTCCGTGGACGACACCCCCGTCCCCGTTGACGATCCTAAGCCCCAGGGTAAAGGTCGTCCCACACCCAAGCGCCGGGATGCCGAAGGCAAACGACGCCAGTACGTCTCCGCGCCGAAGGACCGTAAAGAGGCCTATCGGCAGATGCGGGCGAAGCAGAACGCCGAGCGCCAGCGTGCCCGCGAGGGCATGCTCGCAGGTGACGAGCGGTATTTTCCCGTTCGTGACAAGGGCCCCGCGCGCAAGTTCGCGCGGGACTGGGTCGACTCGCGGCGGCTGCCGAGCCAGTATTTCCTGCCGTTCTCGCTACTGATCCTGCTGGCCACGTGGATTCCCTGGCCGATGGCGATCCGGGCCCAGGTGCTCGGCTACGTCGTCACGATCGGCTGGCCGATCATGATGATCGGCGTGGTCGTCACCTCGGTCTACGTGGCCTGGAAGGTGAAGAAGCTGGTGGCCGAGAAGCTGCCCGGCGAGAGCGTCAAGGGCGTGGGCTTCTACGCGGCGATGCGGGCGCTGCAGATCCGCAAGCTCCGCTTCCCGCCGCCCGCGGTCCTGCCCGGCGGAAAGCCGGTGCCGCCCAAGCGGTGACCTCCCCGGCCGGCGCGGCTCGCCACCGCTCTCACGACCGCTCCCAGCGCAGCACCCCGCGCTCCACCACGGGCCGCCGGCCCTCGACCGGGGTGCCGTGCTCCAGCGCGTCGGCCACGGCCCGCATGAGCGCGTAGTAGGACGGCATCCGGGGTGCCATGCCGCTGGACGAGTCGTCCCAGCCCACTGCACCTCCCACGGAGTCGACCACGGCGTAGGCCATGACGTCCGCACTGCGCCCCGGGTAGTACAGGAACGGGATCATCCGCCCGTTCCAGTACTCGACGGTCGGGTCGGGGCCGCGGTCGGTGCGTCCCCAGGAGCACAGCGCGCGCCAGGAGTCCCTGATCCGGCGCGTGCTGAGATTGACCGCGCCGTCGGGCCAGGAACCGAACCCGAACGCCCGCTTCCCGCTCGCACCGTTGTGGCGCAGCAGGGAGGCCCGCAGGTCGTCGGGGAAGTCCACACCCATCTGCGACTCGGCGACGGCGATCGTGCGCGCCTTGCCGGGCCCTCCCAGCGTCCGGTACGTGCGGGGCGCGTTCGCCTTCAGCCACCGCTCGACGCGCCTCCACTGCCGGTCCACGGCCCGCTTCACCCGCGGGTCGATCGGCCGCACGGTCACCGGGCGCGGCGCGGGCGAGCAACTCGGGTCGGGGATCTCGCTCGGCGCCGGGGTCGGCTCGGGAGTCGGCACCGGAGACGTCACGGGGGACGTCACAAGGGACGGCACGGGGGACGGCGCCGCGGGTGGGGCGCCGTGCTCGACCGCCGCCAGGGCCTCCGGCCGCAGTTCGCCGGCCTGCCGGTCCGCCCCGGCGGCCCGCTCGTGGGCGGGCACCAGCGCGGCCACCAGGGTGAGCGCCACGAGCACCGCGATCAACACCCAGGCTGCGACCATCCTCATGGACCGGGCCGGACGGGGGCCCGGCGCCGGGGGCGCGGGCTGCCTGGCGGGCATGCGGGCGCGACGGCGCAGCCTGACCGCGATCGCGGTCAGGATGGCCGCCGTCAGCGCCAGCCGTACGAGCTTCAGCACGTCGCGCACCCTATCCCGAAACGGATCACCCCATGCGTCGGGATTAAGGTCGGATGCATGGAATTCCGACACCTCGGTCGTAGCGGTCTCATCGTCAGTGAGATCAGCTACGGCAACTGGCTCACCCACGGCTCCCAGGTCGAGGAGGACGCCGCCAAGCAGTGTGTGCAGGCGGCACTCGACGAGGGCATCACCACGTTCGACACCGCTGACGTCTATGCGGGCACGAAGGCCGAGGAGGTGCTCGGCCGGGCGCTGAAGGGCGTGCGCAGGGAGTCGCTGGAGATCTTCACCAAGGTCTACTGGCCGACCGGTCCCGGCAAGAACGACCGCGGTCTGTCGCGCAAGCACATCACCGAGTCGATCAACGCCTCGCTGCGCCGCCTGCAGACCGACTATGTGGACCTCTACCAGGCGCACCGCTTCGACAACGAGACCCCGCTCGAGGAGACCCTCAAGACCTTCGACGACCTCGTACGCCAGGGCAAGGTCCTCTACGTCGGCGTCAGCGAGTGGAACGCCGACCAGATCGCCCGCGCTCTGAAGATCGCCGACGAGATGGGCTTCGACCGGATCGTGTCGAACCAGCCTCAGTACTCGATGTTGTGGCGCGTGATCGAGTCCGAGGTCGTCCCGTTGAGCGAGAAGGAGGGCGTGGGCCAGATCGTCTGGTCGCCCATCGGCCAGGGGGTGCTGACCGGCAAGTACGTGCCCGGCCAGCAGCCGCCGGAGGGCTCGCGGGCGACCGACAAGAGCGGCAGCGCCATGATCGCCCGGTTCATGAACGACGACGTGCTCGCCCGCGTACAGGAGCTCAAGCCGATCGCCGCCGACCTCGGGCTCAGCATGGCGCAGCTGGCGATCGCCTGGGTGCTGCAGAACCCGAACGTCTCCAGCGCCATCGTCGGGGCCACCCGGCCCGAGCAGGTCCGCGACAACGTGAAGGCGGCGGGCGTCAAGCTCGATGCCGACGTGATGAAGCGGATCGACGACGTGCTCGGGTCCGTCGTGGAGCGCGACCCGTCCAAGACCATGAGCCCGAGCACCCGCCCATAACCCCATCAACAACAAAAACCCCTTGAGCCGCAGCAGCGCTCAAGGGGTTTTTCAGTTATCCGGCACTCACTCCGGACGCAATGACAATCCCGCGTATTCCACGCGGTCCTCATCTAGCAAAGCGACCTGCTCAACACCGGATTCCAGCAGGTCACGCCAGTTTTCCCCGAGCCAGGACTCCGCGTCGGCCTGGCTCGGAAAAACCTCTCGCGGCAAAGGGCGATCTGTTACCTCACCACCATTTGCATTTTCATAACGCCACCGCCATGTCATGCCATACGCTCCTTTTCCGCGGGTTCGCCGGCGCACCCTCCGCAGGCACTGGAACCCTACTCCCGAGCTTGGAGGTCAATCGATGCTGCGCGCATGTCGTGTTGCGGCCGGGGTCGCCCTCGGGGCGGCCGCCTTCCTCTCTCTCCCCCATTCCGCCCTCGCCTCACCCTCCATCGCACCCGGCGAACCGGCGCCCGGGGCGGCCGATCCGCACGCCCCGCGGTCGTGGAGCGCGTGGCGCAGCGACGGGACGGCGTGGCTGTCCACCGCGCCGGGCGACACCCCGGAGGGCGGCTCGGTCATCGGCTGGCGCTTCTCGGTGGCGCCGGACGGCGCGGCGGGCGAGTCGCCGGGCGGGGACCTGCCGTCGTTCGAGGCGGTGTGCGGCAAGGAGACCGCGGCCGCCGGGCACAAGCGGGTGGTGGTGGCGGTGGACTTCGGCGACGGGGACGCCGACCCGTACCCCGGGGAGCAGCCGCCCGCTCAGGGGGTGCTGAAGTGCGTGGCGGGCGCCGAGGACGCCACCACGGCCCAGCTCCTCGCGTCGGCCGCCAGCGTACGCGTGGACGCCCAGGGCGGCGTGGTGTCCGTGGACGGCTACCCGGCCCGGCCGCAGGCGGGCACGGACCTCCCGGTCCCGGCCGTAACCCCGGACGGCGGGGGCGGGCCGCCGATCATGCTGATCGCGGGCGGGGCCGGCGCCCTGGCCCTGCTCGGCGCCGGCGCCGTCCTCGCCACCCGCCGCCGCACCCGCCCCACCACCCCAGCCAACCGCTGACTCCCGCCCCCGCGCACCACGACCCACCGCGCCGGCCTGGCACGTGGGCGGTGAGGCGGCGAGCGTGCCGCCCGTTGGCCACCGCCCGGCCCGGCCTGACGCACGGCCTCGTCCGTCAGCGGCCCGCCCGGCTGACGCCCCATGGGACCCGCGCGGGGGACGGCCCAAGGGCTCACCCGTCCGCACGGCTGACGTCTCACTGGGAATCGCCAGTCCGCCCCGCCCAACGCACGGCCGGAAGCCGCTCGCGCAAGACGACGCAGGACACCCTCGGCCAGGCTGCCGGCGCCTGGGGACGGCCGGGCGTCGCGGAGGCCGTGGAGGGGCTCTGCTGTGCGTGGGACCGGCGCAGGGCCGTGAGGGCCTCCTGCGCGTCCGGGCGGGCCTGAGGGGCGGTGGAGGGCCGGGTGGGGTGGGTCGCCGCCGAGTTTGTACGCTCGGCGCGGTGAAGGTCCTTCTCACCGGCACCGGGGGCGGCGCGGGCTGGCCGGAGCCCGGCTGCCGGTGCGCCTCGTGCGCCGGCCTGCCGCCCGGCCATCGCCGCCCGTTCGGCCTCGTCGTGGACGGCGTGGTCCCGTTCCCCTTCGTGAGCCTGCCGCGCGGGTACCGTGCCTGCGCCGACGGCCTGGGGCTGGTTTGCCCGGACGGCTCGCGGCTTCTCTGCCTGCCCCAGGGGCGGCCCGTGCCGCCGGACGGGCCCGCCAGGTACGACGTGGTGCTCATCGACCTGCTCGACCGGCCGGAGCGTCTCGGGGAGCTGCGGCGGGCGGGGCTGGCGGACGGCGCGACCCTGGTGGTGGCCGTGGGGCTGGATCACCGGATCCGGTCGGAGGAGGAGCTGGCCAGGCGGCTGCGGCTCTGGGGAGCGCTCGCCGTCCCCGACGGCACCGAGCTGGAGACCGGCACTGAGCGGACCCCGCAGGTTCCGCGGGAGAGCGCGACGCAGCTCCCGCAGGAGAAGGCGAAGCAGCCTTCGCAGGAGGGCGCGACGCGGGTTCCGCCGGCGCAGCGTGGCGGACGGGTGCTGCTGCTGGGCGGGTCCAGATCCGGGAAGTCGGCCGAGGCGGAGTTGCGGCTGGCGGCGGAGCCGCACGTGACCTACGTGGCCACCGGGCCCGGCGGCGCGGGCGACGGCGAGTGGGCGGCGCGGGTGCGGGCGCACCGGGAGCGGCGGCCCGCGCACTGGGTCACCGCCGAGACGACCGACCTGGCCGGGACGATCCGCACGGCCACCACGCCGCTGCTGATCGACGGGCTGGGGACCTGGCTGGCGGCGGTGTTCGACGAGCACGGCGCCTGGGAGGGCGATCGCGCGCCCGTCACGGCACGCTGCGACGAGCTGGTGGCAGTGTGGCGGCAGGCGTCACAGCCGATCGTGGCGGTGTCCGACGAGGTGGGGATGGGCGTGGTGCCCGCCACGGCGAGCGGGCGGGCGTTCAGGGACGCGCTCGGGCGGCTCAACGAACGGCTGGCCGCCGAGTCGGAGTATGTGGCGCTGGTGGTCGCCGGGCGCCTGCTGGAGCTGTGACCAGGGAGTCACCGGGCGCCTGCTGGAGCTGTGACCGGAGGTTACCGGCGGGCCGCTCTGGCGTACCAGCGGCCTTCCACGCGGTCCACGTTCAGGGAGCGGCCGAAGCAGTCGCTCAGGCGGGCCGAGGTGAGCACGTCCGCCACCGGGCCGGCGGCCAGCACCCTGGCGTCGCGCATGAGCATGGCGTGCGTGGTCGTGGCGGGCACCTCCTCCACGTGGTGCGTCACCGTCACGGTCGTGAGCACGGGCCTGGTGGTGGCGAGGTCCTCGACGGCGGTGATGAGGTCCTCGCGCGCGGGCAGGTCGAGCCCCGCGAACGGCTCGTCGAGCAGCAGCACCGCCGGGTCCGCCATGAGCGCCCTGGCCACCCGGATCCGGGCCCGCTCCCCCTGCGAGCAGACGCGGAACTTCCGGTCCGCCAGGTCCTTGCAGCCCAGGTCGGCCAGCAGCCGGTGGGCCCGCTCGCGCTCGGCGTCGCCGTACTTGTCCCACAGCGGAGCGCTCGTCCCCGTGTGCCCGGTCAGCACCACGGTGTGCGCGGTCGCGCCCTCCTCCTCCATCAGCTCCTCGTCGATCAGGTGCTGGCTGTCGGCGACCAGGCCGATGTGGCGGCGCAGCTCCCGCACGTCGACCCGGCCGAGCCGGTGGCCGAGCACCCTGACCGCTCCTTCGCTGGGGTGCCGTACGGCGGCCGCCAGCGACAGCAGGGTCGTCTTGCCCGCGCCGTTGGGCCCGAGGATCACCCAGTGGTCGCCGTAGTCCACCTGCCAATCGACGCCGTCCAGCAGCGATTTGCCGACAACCCGGACACCTACGCCTTCCAGTTCAACCACGTGCATCCCGCCACACTAGTGGGCCCTAGGATCGTCCGTTATGCGACTGATGGACGGGCTGAGGTTCGCTGTGGGCACGCTCTGCGCCTTCCCCGTTCGCGTCGAACGAGTGGATCGGCAGGTGGCGGGGCAGGCGATGGTGCTGGCCCCGGCCGTCGGGCTGGCGCTCGGCCTGGTCGCCGCGCTGCCGCTGCTGCTGCCCGCGCCGCCCCTGCTGGGAGCGGTGCTGGCGCTCGGGCTGCTGGCCCTGCTGACCCGCGGGCTGCATCTCGACGGGCTGGCCGATCTCGCGGACGGCCTGGGCAGCGGCAAGCCGCCGCCCCAGGCGCTCGACATCATGAAAAAGTCGGACATCGGGCCGTTCGGCGTGATGACGCTGGCGCTCACGCTGATCGTGCAGGTCGTGGCGCTCGCCGACGCGGGGTTCTGGGCGCTCGTGACGGCCTGCGTGGCAGGGCGGCTGGCGCTGACGTGGGCCTGCCGGTCCGGCGTGCCCGCCGCCCGCCCCGACGGGCTGGGCGCGATGGTCGCGGGCACGGTACGCCGTCCCGCCGCCTGGCTCGCCACCCTGGCCGCGCTGCTCGCCGCCGCCGTGATCGGCCTGCTCCCCGCCCCCGGCACGGACCTGTGGGCCTGGGGCGGCGACGACTCCGCCGGCTGGGGCCGCGAGCTGTCCGTCACCTACGCCGAGCCCTTTCTCGCCGGCGCGTGCCCGCAGGCGGACGAGCCCGGCCTGCGCTACTACGACATGGATTCCGAGTACCCGATGGGCATGCTGTCGGCGAGCGTCGAGTGCGAAGCGGCGGCGTTCACGGGCCTGCTGGTGGCGCCGGTCGCGCTGCTGGCCGGGCTCGGCGCCGCGCTGCTGCTGCTCCGGCACGCCAGGCGCCGCCTCGGCGGGATCACCGGGGACGTGCTCGGCGCGCTCGTGGAGACCGCCGCGGCCGCCACGCTGGTGGTGTACGCGATCCTCTGCTGAGCCTCGCGGACGCGGCGGCCGGGGCGCGGGCTCCCGGCCGGGCGATCAGGCCACCGGTTCGGCGGACTCGGCCGGTCGGGGCTGCTGCGGGCGTACCGGGTAGAGGCGGAGCACGACCGCGCCCAGCACCGCCAGCAGCAGCCACCCCACCACGCCGGTGATCCCGGCCAGGAGCTCGTTCGGCGGGTCGGAGGCGTCGCCGAGCAGCAGCGCGACCGAGGCGATGGCGTTCAGCGAGGCGTGCGCCACCACCGCGGGCCACACGCTGCCCGTACGCAGCCGCAGCCACCCCAGCAGCACGCCGGCCAGTACGCAGAAGCCGATGAAGGCCAGCGCCGCCCAGGAGCCGAGCCTCGGGTAGTTGTAGCCGAGCAAGGTGAGCGGGGCGTGCCAGAGGCCCCAGACGAAGCCGGAGATGAGCAGCCCGGCGAGCACACCGTTGGTGGCCACGAGCCGCGGCACCAGCCACCCCCGCCAGCCCCACTCCTCCCCCAGCGCCGGGATGCCGTTCAGCACGGGTCCCGCCGCGACGCCGATCACGATCTGAAGCAGGGCGACCGTGCCGAGGTCAGCGGGCGCCTGCACGCCGCGGGCCTCCATCGCCTCCCGGTAGATGCTGAGCCCGTCGAGGTCCAGCGAGACCAGCCCCAGGGCGGCGCTGATCCCCATGGCCACGAACACCAGCAGCGGCACGCCGAGCCAGGCGGTCAGGACGAGCAGGCCGGTGCGCCCCTTGCGCTCCCCGAGCGTGAGGCCGGTCTCCCTGGCCCACTCGCGGAACGGCGTGCGCGAGACGGCCCACACACCGAGCACGCCGACGGCCGGCGTGAACATCAACAGCGTGCCCAGCGCCTGTGTCAGCGGCGAGCTCAGCCCGCCGCCGAGCCACAGGGGCAGCGCCGCCGCCCAGGACAGCCCGAAGGCCAGGACGATGAAGACGAGCAGGGGTCTTTTCATGACTGGACACGCTCCGCGATGAGGGCGTTGATGAGGGATGCGCCGCGCTCGGCGTCGTCGACGCTGATCGCCAGCTGACCGCCCGTACGGTAGCCGAGGACCAGGCATTCGCCGCCGCGCAGCATGATGGTGGCGCTCCCGGGCACGCCGCGGAAGCCCCAACCTCCGACGTCGCCCGGCACGCGCTCCTCCCGCCAGGCCGCGTCGATCCTGGACAGCGGGATCCTGCGTCTCGGCCGGCCGAGCGGGCCGAAGCCGATCGTGACCGCGTCGTCGCCGACCATGACGGTGGCGGACGCGGTCGCCAGCCCGGCCACGAGCACGATGACGGACGCGGACAGGGCGGCGGCCGGCACGCCCGAGGGGAGCAGCCCCGAGAGGGCGAGCACGGCCAGCACCGCGGTGGCGGCCAGTGCGGCGAAGGCGATGGCCGCCAGCCACCGGTTGACGACGCGGCTGACCCAGACCGCCCGCTGCCCCGGCCTGAGCCTGAACACGGGCGGCGCCTGGCTCCCGGCGGACGGCTGGTCGGGCGCGCCCCTGACCGCGTACGCGGTCAGGGCCCCGGTGGCGGCCATGGCGGCGAGGACCGCCGGGATGTGCCAGCCCGGCAGCAGGGCCTCCCGCCAGCTGGAGGCGTCGAGGTTGACGGCCAGCGTCGAGGCGGTCGTGCCGAGCAGCAGCACGCCCAGCCCGACCAGGCAGCCCCAGCACGTCATCCGCTGCGCCCGCCGCCCCTGCGCGCGCAGGCCGAGCACGAAGAAGACCAGCCACAGCACGGCCCAGAGAACCTCGGTGGCGAGCACGTGTCCCGTCAGGGAGCTCGACCCGTCGGGCACGGCGCCCGACGTCCCCCAGTGGGTGGCGAGGGGGTCGGGCAGCCGGTCGCGCAGCATCGAGGGGGCCAGGGCGAGCGCACCGGCCACGATCAGCCACCACGCGACGGCGACCACACGGGCTCTCATGTCAGTTCCTCCAGGATGGCGATGAGGTCGTCACGGCTGTAGCCGTGCTTCTTGGCCTCCTCCAGCAGCTCGCGCGCCCGCTGGGCGAGCAGGGCGCGGCCGTCGGCGCGGCCGGCCACGCTGACGCCGCGGCCGCGCCTGAACTCCAGCAGCCCCTCCTCGCGCAGGTCACGCAGCGCGCGCAGCACGGTGTTGGGGTTGATGCCCAGCGCCTCGGCCAGGTCGCGGGCCGGCGGCAGGCGGTCGCCCGGCCGGTACGCACCTTCTCCGATGGCACGGCGGATCGCGCCCGCCACCTGCTCGTGCAGGGGCCTGGCGTCGTTGAGATCGAGCGTCAGCAACATGGTGCTAATGACACTAGCACCATTCATCGCAGAACACTGACCGATGATTGGTAGGATGAACCCCTGTTTGTGAGTACGCAGAAACCGTGGATAGCATCGGTTTACGTGACCACTGTGCGGCTGAACTCAGCAGATCCAGTCTCCATCGACACCGACGCGTTGATTGTCGGCTTCGGGCCGGGCAACACCCCCGCGTCGGGCGCCGAGTCCCTGGAAGCCGCCTTCGGCGGCAGGCTCGCCGGCTCGCTCGACGCCGTCGGGTTCTCCGGCAAGGCCGGGGAGCTGGTGAAGCTGCCGACGTTCGGCGCGATCGCGGCCCCGCTGCTGGTCGCCGTGGGCCTGGGCGACTCCCCCGACCTCGAGGGCCTGCGCCGCGCCGCCGGTGCCGCCGTGCGTTCCCTGGCCGGCACCTCCCGCGCCGCGCTCGCCCTGCCCGCGGACACCGCCGAGCAGGCCGAGGCCGTCGCGCTCGGCGGGCTGCTCGGGGCGTACGCCTTCTCCCGTTACCGCACGAACGGCGAGCAGAAGGCGCCGGTCGCCGAGCTCACGGTGGTCTCCGGCGAGTCCGGGCCCGCGGCCGAGCGGGCGAGCGTGCTGGCCGAGTCGGTCGCCCTGGTCCGCGACCTCGTCAACACGCCTCCCTCCGACCTGTGGCCGGCCAAGTTCGCCGAGCTGGCCGAGCAGGCGGGCGGCAAGGCCGGGCTGAGCGTCGAGGTGCTGGACGACAAGCAGCTCAAGGACGGCGGCTACGGCGGCATCGTCGGCGTCGGCCAGGGCTCGGCCAACCCGCCGCGCCTGGTCCGCCTGGCCTACAGCCACCCGGAGGCCGGCAAGACGCTCGCGTTCGTGGGCAAGGGCATCACGTTCGACTCGGGCGGCCTGTCGCTCAAGCCGGCGGCGTCCATGGACTGGATGAAGTCCGACATGGGCGGCGCGGCCGCCGTGCTCGGCGCGATGATCGGCATCGCCCGGCTCGGCCTGCCGGTCAACGCCGTCGGCTACCTCTGCCTGGCGGAGAACCTGCCGAGCGGCACCGCCCAGCGCCCCTCCGACGTCATCCACAGCTACAGCGGCAAGACCGTCGAGGTGCTCGACACCGACGCCGAGGGCCGCCTGGTGCTCATGGACGGCATCGCGCGCGCGGCCGAGGACGGCCCCGACGTGATCGTCGACGTCGCCACCCTCACGGGCGCCCAGATCGTCGCGCTCGGCTGGCGCACCGCCGGCATCATGGCCAACGACGACGCCGTCAGGGAGCTGGTGGTCGAGGCCGCCGGCGCCGCCGGCGAGAGCGCGTGGGGCATGCCGCTTCCGGAGGAGCTGCGCAAGGGTCTCGACTCGCCGATCGCCGACATCGCCAACCTCCACCCCGAGCGCTGGGGCGGCATGCTGGCGGCGGGAATCTTCCTGAAGGAGTTCGTGCCCGACGGGGTGCGCTGGGCCCACATCGACATGGCCGGGCCCGCCTTCAACAAGGGCGAGCCGTACGGTTACACCCCGAAGGGCGGCACCGGCGCCATCACCCGGACCCTGATCGGACTCGCAGAGCGGCACGCGAGCATCTGAAACAAATGAAAAGATGACGGCATCACGAACACCCCGACAAGGAGCACTCCTGTGGCCTATGACATCGTCGTCCTAGGGGGCGGCAGCGGCGGTTACGCCTGCGCGCTTCGGGCGGCTGAGCTGGGCAAGTCGGTCGCCCTGATCGAAAAGGACAAGATCGGCGGCACCTGCCTCCACAGGGGATGCATCCCCACGAAGGCCCTGCTGCACTCCGCCGAGGTCGCCGACGAGACCCGCGAGAGCGAGTCCTTCGGCGTCAAGGCGCGTTTCGAGGGCATCGACGTCCAGGGCGTCCACGCCTTCAAGGACAAGATCGTCACTCGCGCCTGGAAGGGCGTGCAGGGCCTGCTGAAGGGCGCGGGCGTGACGATCGTCGAGGGCGAGGGCCGCCTCGTCGGCGCCAACCGGATCCAGGTCGGCTCCGAGGTCTACGAGGGCCGCAACATCGTCCTGGCCACGGGCTCGGCCCCCAAGTCGCTGCCCGGCCTGGAGATCGACGGCGAGCGCGTCATCACCAGCGAGCACACGCTCAGGATGGACCGCGTGCCCACGTCCGTGATCGTGCTCGGCGGCGGCGTGATCGGCGTCGAGCTGGCCAGCGTCTACCGCTCGTTCGGGGCGGAGGTCACGATCGTCGAGGCGCTGCCGCACCTGCTGCCGACCGAGGAGGAGTCCAGCTCCAAGCTGCTGGAGCGGGCCTTCCGCCGCCGCGGCATCAAATACGAGCTCGGCGTCTTCTTCGACAGCGCCAAGACCACCGAGACGGGTGTGGTCGTCACGCTGGCCAACGGCAAGACCCTCGACGCCGAGCTGCTGCTCGTCGCGGTCGGCCGCGGCGCGGTGTCGGCGGGCATGGGCTTCGAGGAGCAGGGCATCGCCATCGAGCGCGGCGCGGTCGTGGTCGACGAGCACTGCCGCACGTCCGTGCCCGGCGTCTACGCCATCGGCGACCTGATCCCCACCCTGCAGCTGGCGCACGCCGGGTTCGCGGAGGGCATCATGGTGGCCGAGCACATCGCCGGTCTCAACCCGCCGCCCATCGACTACGCCGGCGTGCCGCGCATCACCTACTCCGACCCCGAGGTGGCCTCGGTCGGGATCACCTCGGCGCAGGCGGCCGAGCGCGGCATCGAGGTCGTCGAGCAGGTCTACGACCTCGCGGGCAACCCCAAGAGCCAGATCCTCGGCACCTCGGGCGCCGTGAAGGTCATCGCCCAGAAGGACGGCCCCGTCGTCGGTGTCCACATGGTGGGCAGGCGCATCGGGGAGCTCGTCACCGAAGGCCAGCTGATCTACAACTGGGAGGCGCTGCCCGCAGAGGTCGCCCAGCTCATCCACGCACACCCGACGCAGTCCGAGGCAGTCGGTGAGGCGATGCTGGCCCTGGCCGGCAAGCCGCTGCACGTACACAACTAGTCCAGCCCTCGAGATCAGAACGCGAGAGAAGAATAACGATGCCGGTCTCCGTACAGATGCCCCAGCTCGGCGAGAGCGTGACCGAGGGCACGGTAACCCGTTGGCTGAAGAAGGAGGGCGAGCGCGTCGAGGCCGACGAGCCGCTCCTCGAGGTGTCGACCGACAAGGTCGACACCGAGATCCCGTCGCCGTCCGCGGGTGTCCTCACCAAGATCGTCGTGGCCGAGGACGAGACGGTCGAGGTCGGGGCCGAGCTCGCCATCATCGACGAGAACGCCCAGCCGGGCGCCGCCGCTCCGGCACCGGAGGCGGCCCCCGCGCCGGCTCCCGAGCCCGAGCCGGAGCCCGAGCCCGCCCCCGCGCCGGCTCCCCCGGCCTCCTCCATCCCGCAGCCCGCTCCGGCGCAGCCCGCCCCGGCTCCCGCTCCGGCCCCCGCGCCTGCCCCGGCCCCCGCGCCGCAGGCCGCTCCCCCGGCGCAGCCGTCGCCGATCGCCACCACCCCGGCCGCCGAGCCCACGCCGCTGCCGTCCTCGGGTGACAGCCCCTATGTGACGCCGCTGGTGCGCAAGCTCGCCAACGAGCACGGCGTCGACCTCGACAGCATCAACGGCACCGGCGTGGGCGGCCGGATCCGCAAGCAGGACGTCCTCGAGGCCGCCAAGGCGCAGCGCGAGAAGGCCGTCGCGGCCCAGCCCGCGGCCCCGGCTCCCGCCGCCGCCCCGGCCGCCGCTCCGGCTCCCGCCGCGCAGGCCGCCCCGGTCGCCGCGGCTCCCGAGCCGGTGGAGGTCGACACGACGCTGCGCGGCCGTACGGAGAAGATGACGCGCCTGCGCCAGACGATCGCCAAGCGCATGGTCGAGTCGCTGCAGACGGCGGCGCAGCTCACCTCGGTCGTCGAGGTCGACGTGACGAGGATCGCGCAGCTGCGGGCGCGGGCGAAGGACGACTTCCTGCGCCGCGAGGGCGTGAAGCTGACCTTCACCCCGTTCTTCGCGATGGCCACGGTCGAGGCGCTCAAGCAGCACCCGAAGCTGAACGCCACGATCAACAACGAGACCAACGAGGTCACGTACTTCGACGTGGAGAACCTCGGCATGGCGGTCGACACCGAGCGCGGCCTGCTCGCGGCGGTCGTCAAGAACGCCGGCGACCTCAACCTGGCCGGTCTCGCCCGCAAGATCACCGACCTCGCCGAGCGCACCCGCAACAACCAGGTGACGCCCGACGAGATCACCGGCGGAACGTTCACGCTGACCAACACGGGCAGCCGGGGCGCGCTGTTCGACACGCCGATCCTCAACCAGCCGCAGGTCGGCATGCTCGGCACGGGCGCCGTCGTGAAGCGGCCGGTGGTGATCGACACGCCTGAGGGCGAGGTCATCGCGGTGCGGTCGATGGTCTACCTGGCGCTGACCTACGACCACCGGCTGGTCGACGGGGCCGACGCCGCTCGTTTCCTGACGACGATCAAGCGTCGTCTGGAGGAGGGCCGGTTCGAGGCCCAGCTCGGTCTCGCGTAAGGCGGATCGCTGATCGGCCGGGCGGCTCCTCGACGGGGCCGCCCGGCCTTTCGCCTGTTCGGGGGCGGGGCGGCGTAGTGTGAGTACATGGCGATCATCGTGACGGGTGCGTCGGGGTTGCTCGGGACGGCGCTGGTGGCGGCGCTGCGGGGCGAGGGGCGGGAGGTCGTCCGGCTCGTCCGCCGCCCGCCGCGCGGGGACGACGAGGCGTTCTGGCAGCCCGAGGAGCAGGTCGTGGACCTGGCCCCGCTGGAGGGCGCCGAGGCGGTCGTGCACCTGGCCGGGGCGTCGATCGCGGACCGGCGCTGGACCCCGGCCTACAAGCGCGAGCTCGTCACCAGCCGGGTCCAGGGCACGCGGGTGCTGGTCGACGCCCTGCGGGGGCTCTCCAAGCCGCCCGAGGTGTTCCTGTCGGCCTCGGGGGTGGACTTCTACGGCGACACCGGCGACCGGGTGATCGACGAGAGCCAGGGCAAGGGCAGCGGTTTCCTGGCCGACATGTGCGAGCAGTGGGAAGGCGAGGCGGAGCGGGCCGGGGAGGCGGGCATCAGGACCGTGCGGTCGCGTACGGGGCTGGTGCTGACCCGGAGCGGCGGGGCGCTCGGCCGGATGTTGCCGATCTTCCGGATCGGGCTGGGGGCGCCGCTCGGGTCGGGGAAGCAGTACTGGTCGTGGATCAGCGTGGACGACTGGGTGGGCGCCGCCCTACATGTGTTGAAAAATCGGGACATCGTGGGGGCGGTCAATTTCACCTCCCCCACGCCCGTCACCAACGCCGAGTTCACCAGGACGCTCGGAAAGGCCCTGCGCAGGGGCACGATGCCGATCCCCGTGCCGGCGTTCGCGCTGGCCGCCGGGCTCGGCGAGATGGCCCGCGAGACGCTGCTGCCGGGCCACCGCATCATGCCCGCCAAGCTGACCGCCGGCGGCTATCGCTTCTCCCATACGAGTCTCGACGAGGCGCTGCGCGCCGTACTGTAGGGTGCCGTCCGTTCTTCAGCAGGTGGGAGAATCTTGACATGAGCCGGTCAGGACAGTCACACATCCTCGCCATCGGAGGCGGATCGTTCCGCCCCAGCAGGCGCCACAACAGCATCGAGGCCAGCCTCCTGTTGCGCTACGGGCTCGACCTCACCGGGCAGGACCGGCCGAAGCTGGGGCTGGTGGCCACGGCGCTGGGCGACTCGTCCGACTGGGTGCTGAAGATGTACGGCGCCTTCGCGGGCTGGGACGTCGAGGTGAGCCATCTGACGGTCTTCCCGATGCCCAACGTCGCCGATCCGCGGGCCTGGATGCTCGAGCAGGACATGATCTACGTCAGCGGCGGCAGCGTGGCCAACCTGATGGCGTTGTGGCGGCTGCACGGGCTCGACGAGGCGTTCGAGGAGGCGTGGCGGTCCGGGGTGGTGCTGTCCGGGCAGAGCGCGGGCGCGCTGTGCTGGCACGTCGGGGGCAACACCGACTCCTTCGGGCCCGACCTGCGGGTGTGGGCCGAGGGGATGGCGCTGCTGCCCTACTCGTGCGGGGTGCACTACAACTCCGAGCCGCAGCGCCGGCCGCTGCTGCAGGAGTCGGTGGCCGCCGGCGAGCTGCCCGGCGGTTACGCCGCCGACGAGGGCGTCGGGCTGCACTACGTGGGCACCGAGTTCATCCAGGCGGTGAGCGTCGAGCCGGGCGCGCACGCCTACCGGCTGGAGAGCGAGGGTGCGGGAAGGGTAAAGGAGTTCAGGATCGAGCCACGTCTCCTGACCCCCTGATTACCCTTCAAGGGTGAGGGAACGGCACAATAGGCTCATGCGCCCCATCCACGGGGACGATCCCCACGCACTCGCCATCGTCCGCCTTGGTGTCGACGTTCCCTACGAGCAGGCCTGGTCGCTGCAGCGCTGGGTGCACGGCAAGCGGGCCGCCGGAGAGCTCACCGACACCGTCCTCGTCCTCGAGCACGCGCCCGTCTACACGGCGGGCAAGCGCACGGCCCCGCACGAGCGGCCGTCCGACGGCACCCCGGTCATCGACGTCGACCGGGGCGGGCGCCTGACCTGGCACGGCCCCGGGCAGCTCGTCGCCTATCCGATCGTGGCCGTCACCGACGTGGTGGCGTACGCCTGCCGCCTCGAGGAGACGATGATCCAGGTGTGCGCCGACTTCGGTGTCACGGCCCGGCGGGTGTCCGGCCGCGGCGGCGTGTGGGCCGCCGGCGACCCGGCGCTCGGCCTGCCCGACCGCCAGCTCGGCGCGGTCGGCCTGCGCGTCTCGCGCGGCGTGACCATGCACGGCTTCGCGCTCAACTGCGCCAACGACCCGCGCTGGTACAACCGCATCGCCCCGTGCGGCTTCCCCGACGTGGGCGTCTCGTCGCTGTCGGCGGAGACGGGCCGCCGCATCGTGGTCGAGGAGGTCATGCCGATCGCGGAGAAGCGGCTGGCGGAGGCGCTCGGCAAGGAGGCGTTCGAGCTCCACGAGGAGGACCTGCTCCGCGACAGCCCGCGCGGCCGTTGACGCGGGTGTCGACGCGGCCATTGACGGGGCCATTGACGGGGCCATTGACGGGGCCATTGACGGGGCCATTGACGGGGCCGGTAATCGAATCGGCATCCAACGGCAGCGGAATCGCGGAGATCCCGGGCTTACGATCGCCCGTGTGAAGCGCCTTTCCGCTCTCGTGCTCGCGCTCGTGGTCCACCTGCTGACGCTGGCCTTCGTGGTGCTGGGCGGGTGGATCATCATCCGGGCCCCCGGCTCGATCCTGTCGTGGCTCCTCGGCGCCGTGAGCCTGGCCATCGGCTGGGCGCTGCGGCCCAGCCTGGGCCGGTTGCCCGCCGACGCCGAGGTGCTCGACCGCGCCTCCGCCCCCGAGCTGTACGGGGCCGCGGACCGGGTGGCCGACCGGGTCGGCGTCAAGCGGCCCAGGAAGGTCGCGGTCGGCGACCTGGACCCGCACACCCGCTACGACCGGGTCGGCCTGGCGCGCACCCCCGTCCTGGTCGTCGGCCTGCCGCTGTGGCTGGCGCTGCCCCCCAAGCAGCGGGTGGCGGTGCTGGCCACGGCGTACGCGCGGCTGCCGACCGGCTCCGAGCGGGTGGTGAGCGAGGCCCTGGCCACGCTGGAGTCCTGGCGGGACGCCCTGCTGGGAGCGGCGGCGCCGCTGAAGGTCAGGGAGGAGGCGCAGACAACAATCGCGGCCTCGTCCCTGGGGGCGATGGACCACCCGGGCACCACGTACGAGGTGGCGGGCGCCTTCGGCCGCCTGGTCGGGCGGGTGCTGGGCGGCCCGGTGCTGCTGCTGCGCTACGTGCTGACCCGGCTGGCCCGGGCCGGTGAGAGCCGTACCCTGGCCAGGCAGCGGGCGCTGGCGGAGCGGGTGGCCACGGCGGAGGAGCTGGCCGAGCTGGAGGAGCTGGCGGCGGGCGGCTACCTGGCGCCGATGCAGGCGGCGGCGCTGCGCGGCGAGAGCGTGTCGTCGATCAGGCGCGACGCGCTGGCCAGATTCCAGCTCACCGACGACGGCGTGCTCCCCTCGCCCCCGCACTCCGAGCTGCTCGGCACCCGCGAGTCGGAGCGGATCGACGAGGAGTTGCAGGCCCACTACACCCGGGCGATCCGGGGTTTCGGGCTCATCTCCTGACCCTGGAACAGGCCGCTTCCCCAGGAGACGTAAGCTGAGAACGTGACCGTTGCTCCTGAAGGCCGCAAGCTCCTCCGCCTGGAGGTGCGTAACGCCGAAACCCCTATCGAGCGCAAGCCCCCGTGGATCAAGACCAAGCTGAGGACGGGCCCCGAATACACCGAGCTGAAATCGCTCGTGCGCCGGGAGGGCCTGCACACGGTCTGTGAAGAGGCGGGCTGTCCCAATATCTACGAGTGCTGGGAAGACCGCGAGGCGACCTTCCTCATCGGCGGCGACCAGTGCACGCGCCGCTGCGACTTCTGCCAGATCGACACCGGCAAGCCCAAGGAATACGACCGCGACGAGCCGCGCCGGGTGGCCGAGTCCGTCCAGCAGATGGGCCTGAAATACGCCACCGTGACCGGCGTGGCCCGCGACGACCTGCCCGACGGCGGCGCCTGGCTCTACGCCGAGACCGCGCGCCAGATCCACGCGCTGCTGCCCGACTGCGGCGTCGAGCTGCTGGTGCCCGACTTCAACGGCAACCGCGAGCAGCTGGAGGAGGTCTTCTCCAGCAAGCCCGAGGTGTTCGCGCACAACGTCGAGACGGTGCCGCGGATCTTCAAGCGCATCCGCCCGGCGTTCCGCTACGAGCGCTCGCTCGGCGTGATCACGATGGCCCGCGAGGCCGGGCTGGTCACCAAGTCCAACCTGATCCTGGGCATGGGCGAGACCCGCGAGGAGATCGTCGAGGCCATGCGCGACCTGCACGCGGCCGGCACCGACCTGCTGACGATCACCCAATACCTGCGGCCGACGCCGCGCCACCACCCGGTGGAGCGGTGGGTGAAGCCGGAGGAGTTCGTCGAGCTGCAGGCCGAGGCCGAGGCCATCGGGTTCGCCGGCGTGCTGTCCGGGCCGCTGGTGCGCTCGTCCTACCGGGCGGGCAAGCTCTACAAGCAGGCCATCGAGGCCCGCCAGACCGCCTGACCGGCAGATTTCAGCCCCGGGACGCCCGTCGTCCCGGGGCTGCTCCGTGCCGGGCCACTGCTTTGCCCGGTGCGCGGGGCCGGGCGGCGTGGCTACCATGGCAGCCCTGTCGACGAGGGGGAGCGACTCCGGCATGGCCGTTCTGATCCGCACCAGCGACTTACCCGCGAAGCGTCGCCACGAGGCGTGGCGCAGCATCGTGTGCGACACGCTCGGCCCCCTCGACCTGCGCATCGACCCCGACGCGCCGTTACGCGGCGAGATCGAGTTCGGCAAGCTCGGCGACGTGGGCGTCGGCCGGATCGACACCTCCACCCCCCACAGCGTGCACCGCACCTCGGGCCTGATCCGCCGCGAGAATCCCGGCCTCTACCGGGTGGTGCTCGCCCTGTCGGGCAGCCCCCGCCTGGCCCAGGACGGCCGCCAGACGCAGCTCAGCCGGGGCGAGTTCGCGATCTACGACTTCACCCGGCCCTACGAGCTGGCCTACGACTCGGCGGTGCGGCTCGCGGTGTTCAGCCTCCCGCACGACCAGCTCAGCGTGCCGATCGACGCGGTGGCGACGCTCGCCGCGCTGCCCATCGGGGCCGAGACGGGCGCCGCCGCGCTGGCCGTGCCGCTGCTGCGCCGGGTGGCCCTCGACCACGAGACCTACCGCCCCGGCAGCGCCGCGAGGTTGTCGACCGTGGTGACCGACCTGGTCAGCGCGGCCGTCGCCGAGCGCCTGGAGCTGACGCGGTCGCTGCCCGGCGACGCGCGGCAACGTACGCTGCTGCTGCAGGTGCACGCCTTCGTCGAGCAGCACCTGGGCGAGCTCGACCTCGACCCCGCGACCATCGCGGCGGCGCACCACATCTCCGTGCGTTACCTGCACCGGCTGTTCGAGTCGGAGAACACGACGGTGGCCGCCTGGATCAGGCAGCGCCGGCTCGAACGGTGCCGCACGGACCTGCTGGCGGGCGGCACCGAGTCCGTCAGCGTCGTCGGGGCCCGCTGGGGGCTGCCCGACTCGGCGCATTTCAGCAGGTTGTTCCGGCGCGCGTACGGGATGCCGCCCGCCGAGTACCGCCGCGCCAACACGGTGCTGACACGGTGAGCTGACGCTGTGAACTGACGCTGTGAACTGACACTGTGAACTGACACTGTGCGCTGAACGTCAATCCGCCTGGCGTCCAGATCCAAGACCGGCGGGCCCTTTCTCAGCAGACTGATGGTTGTCAGCGAATGAGAGAAGGGATCAGGAAATGCAGCTCTTCGTCAACCTTCCGGTCAAGGACATCGAGCGGTCGAAGCAGTTCTTCACCGACCTCGGCTTCACCCTGTTCGGCATGGCCGACAACATGGCGTCGGTGGTCATCAGCGAGCAGACGCAGGTCATGCTGCTGGCCGAGGACGCGTTCGCCTCGTACATCACCAAGGAGATCGGCGACGCCGGCAAGAGCACCGAGGCGATCCTGGTGCTGGGGCTGGAGAACCCGGCGCAGGTGGACGAGCTGGTGGACAAGGCTCTGGCGGCCGGGGCCACGCCGGCGGGCGTCAAGCAGGAGGACGGCGGGTTCCGCTACCAGCGCGGCTTCGCCGACCTCGACGGGCACCACTGGGAGGCGCTGTGCCTGGTGCAGCCGGCCCAATGAGCTCGTGCCCGGAGGAGTCCGTGAAGTCGGCCGACGGCACCGTCATCGCCTTCGACCGGCGCGGCGAGGGTCCGGCGGTCGTGCTGGTCCAGGGCGCGTTCGCGGAGCGGCGGCAGCCCATGATGACCGCCATCGCGAGCGCCCTGGCCCGGTGGTTCACGGTGTTCAGCTACGACCGCAGGGGCCGGGGCGGCAGCGGGGACACGCCTCCGTACGCGGTGGAGCGGGAGATCGAGGACCTGGCCGCCGTCGTGGCGGCGGCGGGCGGGTCGGCGATGGTGTTCGGCGGCTCGTCGGGGGCGGCGCTGGCCATGGAGGCGGCCGCCGTCCTCCCGGCGATCTCGAAGCTGGCCGTGTGGGAGCCGCCGTACCACGTGGACGAGAGCGCGCCCGCGCTCTCCCCGGGCTTCACGGCCGAGCTCGGCGCGCTGGTCGCGGCGGGCCGGCGGGCGGAGGTGGTGGAGCGGTTCATGGCGGCGGCCGGGGTGCCGCCGGAGGCCGTGGCCATGATGCGGGCCCAGCCGACCTGGGAACAGGCCGAGGCCGTCGCGCACACGCTGGTCTACGAGGCGGCCGTGCTGCGGGCCGGTGAGGAGCTGCCCGCGGCGCGGCTGGCCGCCATCGGGCAGCCGACGCTGGTGCTCAACGGGGCCGACAGCCCGGCGTGGATGGCGAAAGCGGGCGTGGCGGTGGCCGCGGCGGTGCCCGGGGCGGTGCTGCGGGTGCTGGAGGACCAGGCGCACAACGTGGCGCCGGAGGCGCTGGCGCCCGAGCTGCTGGAGTTCTTCGTGGCGGGGTGACGCTTTGCATTACGCAAAGGTCACAAACCTATCGAGCGCTCGGTTTCCTGGTGAACACTGTGGGGCGTGGACCTCGACGAACTGATCTCCCGGCTCGACCTCCCCACCAAGATCCGCCTGCTCACGGGGGCCGACATGTGGTCGCTGCCGCCGCTGCCCGAGATCGGGCTCGACGCGCTCGTGATGAGCGACGGGCCCATCGGCGTACGCGGCGGCCAGTGGCGCCCGGGCGACCCCTCGATCGCCCTGCCGAGCCCGACGGCGCTGGCCGCCACCTGGGACGTGGACCTGGTCAGGCGGGCCGGGCGGCTGCTGGCCCAGGAGGCGCGGCGCAAGGGCGTGCACGTCCTGCTCGCGCCCACGCTCAACCTGCACCGCTCGCCGCTCGGCGGCCGGCACTTCGAGTGCTTCTCCGAGGACCCGTTCCTCACGGGCGAGATCGGCGCCGCCTACGTCGAGGGCGTGCAGGAGGGCGGGGTCGCCACCACGCCCAAGCACTTCGTGGCCAACGACTCCGAGACCGACCGGTTCACCGTGGACGTCGTGGTGGCGGAGAGGACGCTGCGCGAGCTGTACCTGCGGCCGTTCGAGCGGGTGGTGGCGGCCGGGGCGTGGGGCCTCATGACCGCCTACAACGGCGTGAACGGCACCACCATGACCGAGCACGCGGACCTGGTGCACGGGGTGCTGAAGGGCGAGTGGGGGTTCGACGGGTGCGTCGTGTCCGACTGGACGGCGGTGCGCTCGACCGAGGCGGCCGCCCTCGGCGGCACGGACGTGGCCATGCCGGGGCCGAAGGGGCCGTGGGGAGGCCGGCTGGAGGCGGCCGTACGGGAGGGGCGGGTGCCGGAGTCGGCCGTGGACGATCGCGTACGCCGCGTCCTGCGCCTGGCCGAGCGGGTCGGCGCCCTGCGCGGCGCGCGGGAACGGCCCGTGGAGACGGCGGCCGTCGACGGGGTGGCGCTGGCCCGCGAGGTCGCCACCCGCGGCTCCACCCTGCTCACCAACGACGGCGTCCTGCCGTTCCGGGCCGATGCCACGATCGCGCTCATCGGGGCGGCCGCCCGGGAGGCGCGCGTCATGGGCGGCGGCAGCGCGCAGGTCTACCCCGGGCGCGTCGTCTCGCCGCTCGACGGGCTGGCCGGCCGGGCCGAGGTCCGGTACGCCGTGGGCACCGACCCGCGCATCCGCCTGGCACCGCTGCCCGGCCCCGTCACGGCGCTGTTCCTGGACGAGGCGGGCGAGGTGCTGTCCGAGCAGGCGCTGGCCGACGGCGAGGCGCGCTGGATGGGGCAGTTGCCGCCCGGCGTGGACGGTGAGCGGCTCAAGGCGGTCCGGCTGCGGGTGGCGTACCGGCCGGAGGTCTCCGGCGCGCACGAGCTGTCGGTGGCCGGCGTGGGCGCCTTCGACCTGACCGTGAACGGCGAGAGCGTCCTCGACGAGAGCATCGGCCTGGACGTCGGCGACCCGGCCGCGGCGTTCCTGGCGCCGCCCGAGCGCCGGGTGCGCGTGGCGATGGCGGCGGGCGGGACGTACGAGCTGGCCCTGACCCATCCGGCGAGCACGTTCGCCGGCATGACCTTCGTGTCCTTCACCCTCGGCCACGCCGACCCCGGCCCGGGCGAGGAGGAGCTGATGGCCGAGGCCGTGCGCGTGGCCGGCGAGTGCGACGTGGCGGTGGTCGTGGCCGCCACCACGCCTGAGGTGGAGAGCGAGGGGTTCGACCGCGCGGACCTCGTCCTGCCGGGCCGGCAGGACGAGCTGATCCGGGCGGTGGCCGCCGCCAACCCGCGGACGGTGGTCGTGGTCAACGCGGGCTCGCCGGTCGAGATGCCCTGGCTGGAGGAGGTGGCGGCGGTGCTGGTCACCTGGTTCCCGGGGCAGGAGGCGGGGGCGGCGCTGGCCGACGTGCTGTTCGGCGACGCCGAGCCGGGCGGGCGGCTGCCCACGACCTGGCACCGGCGGCTGGCGGACGCGCCGGTGACCTGCGTGACGCCGGTGGACGGGAAGCTGGCCTACGACGAGGGCGTCCGCATCGGATATCCGGCGTGCGAGGGGTTGTCGCCCGCGTTCTGGTTCGGGCACGGGCTGGGGTACACGACGTGGTCCTACGACTCGATCGCGGCCGAGGGCACCAGCGTTTCCGTGGCCGTCACCAACACCGGGACGCGCCCGGGGCGGGAGGTGGTGCAGATCTACGTCGAGGGCCGGCTGGCCGGGTTCGACGTGGTCGAGGCCGATCCGGGGCAGACCGTGATCACCACCGTGTTCCTCCCGGAGCGGGCCTTCCAGGTCTGGGAGAACGGCTGGCGTACGGTCGAGGGCGTGCACACGGTGCGGGCGGGCCGCAACGCGAGCGATCTTCCGCTGTCGGCAACGGTGAAGATGTAGTCACAACGGGAAAAACGACCGGGCCGCGTTTTCCATACTGCACCAGTTGGTTTGTATCCTTCTGAGCATGGCAAAGTCCGAGGATCCAGAGAAGCCGGGGCGCATCAAGCAGCTCCGCATGATCGCGCAGATCATCAAGCAGGCCAACCCCAAGGGAATGCCGATCGTCTTCCTCTCGGCGGTGGGCACGCTGGCTGTGGTCGTCGTGATCGGCCTGGTCACGGACTACCTGTGGTATTCGGTGTTCATCGGCGTGCTGGCCGCGTTCACCGTCGGGCTGGTGGTGTTCGGTCAGCTCGCGCAGCGGGCCCAATACTCGATCCTGCACGGCCAGACCGGCGCGGCGGCGGCCGTGCTGCAGGGCATGCGGGGCAACTGGCAGGTCACCCCGGCCATCGCGGTCAACCGTGACCAGGACCTGATCCACCTCGTGGTCGGCTACCCGGGCGTCGTGCTGGTGTCCGAGGGGCCGGGCAACCGGGTGGCGAAGATGCTGACGGCCGAGAAGAAGCGGATCGCGCGGGTGGTGCTGGGCGTCGAGATCTACGACGTGCAGTGCGGCGACGGCGAGGGGCAGGTGCCGCTCGGCAAGCTGCAGCGGCACATCATGAAGCTGCCGCGCAACCTGAAGAAGCCCTCGGTCAACGAGGTCAAGGACCGCCTGCGCTCGCTGCCGCGGAACATGCCGATGCCCAAGGGCCCGATGCCCAAGGGCGCCCGCATCCCGCGCGGCCCCAAGATGCGCTAGTGCTGTCGGCTTCGTCGCGGGCCAACCGCGGCTGGTGGGACGGCAACGCCGACGACTACCAGGTCGAGCACGGCGGGTTCCTGCGCGACAGCGGGTTCGTCTGGGGGCCCGAGGGCGTGGACGAGTCCGAGGCGCGCCTGCTCGGCGAGGTGGACGGCCGGCGGGTGCTGGAGATCGGCTGCGGTGCCGCCCAGTGCGCGCGGTGGCTGGTGACGCGGGGTGCGGAGGTGGTGGCGTTCGACATCTCGCACCGCCAGCTCCGCCACTCCCAGCGCATCGACCTGGAGACCGGCCTGCGCGTTCCCGTGGTGCAGGCCGACGCCGAGGTGCTGCCGTTCGCCGGCGGCTCCTTCGACGTGGCCTGCTCCGCGTACGGGGCGCTGCCGTTCGTGGCCGACCCCCTGGCCGTCTTCCGCGAGGTGCGCAGGGTGCTGCGGCCGGGCGGGCGGTTCGTGTTCTCGGTGAGCCATCCGATCCGGTGGGCGTTCCCCGACGATCCGGGGCCGCGGGGGCTGACCTCCGACCGGTCCTACTTCGACCGGTCCCCGTACGAGGAGCGCGACGAGCGGGGCGAGCTCATGTACGTCGAGCACCACCACACGATGGCCGACTGGGTGAACCTGCTGGCGGCCTCCGGCCTGACGATCACCGGGCTGCTGGAGCCCGAGTGGCCCGAGGGGCACGAGCGGGCGTGGGGCGGCTGGAGCCCGCTGCGCGGCCGCCACCTCCCCGGCACGGCCATCTTCAGCTGCGCGAATATCTAGCCGCCATGGCGTGGAAGACCTCCTTGGGCTCCCACGCCCTCTCGTCGAGCATCCTGACCACGCCGTACGCCCCGAGGTCGGCCCCGCCCGGCCGGTTGTAGGCCGCCCAGGTGAACCACAGCGCCGTCTCGACGCCCTCCCGCTCGAAGAGGTCGACCAGCTCTTCGAGGTAGCGGACCTGCTCACCCTCGTCACGCACCGCGCCGTCCGGCACGGACCAGGCCATGCCGCCCAGCTCCCCCGCCCCCGTGTACGCGCAGGTGCCGAACTCGGTGACCGCGACCGGCTTGCCGTGCTTGAAGTGGGCGCGCAGCTCCTCGGTGAAGGTGTCCTTGTTGTACGCCGCCCGGTAGGCGTCCGTGCCGACCAGGTCGAACGGGGCCCAGTCGACGTCCTCCCACGGCCCCGAGGCGTAGGTGATCCGGCCGCCGAACCGGGCCCTGGCCACCTCCGCCGCCTCGCCCAGGAAGTCGTTGAAGCGCCGCATCACGGGCCCCAGCGAGGTCCACCAGTCCAGGTCGGCCGTGCCCATCCGCGTCAGCCGGTCCATGTAGCCGTCGCCGGGGATGTAACCGGGGCAGAAGGCGCTGGTCTCGCAGCCGGTGACGAGGACGACCTCGGCGCCGGTCCGGCGGACGGCCTCGGCGCGCTCGGCGCAGTCGGCGTACAGGGAGAGGGTCTCCTCGGCCGGGACGTCCACCGGGAACGGCGCGAACCAGACCTCCAGGCCCGCCGCGGCGGCGTGCTCGGCGGCCACGCTCAGCCGCTCGGGGTCCCCGCCCGAGACCCGGACGACCCGGCAGTGCAGCTCGTCGGCGATGACCCGCATCTCGCGGGCGACGGTGCCGGCGTCGAACACCTTGCGCGACCTCTCATCGCCCGGCAGGAATCCCGTGTCGTAGTTGATGCCCTTTTTCACGATTTTTCCCCTTTTATCAATGAGAAGCCATGTTCCAGGAGGTCGAAAGCCAGCTCGACCTCCTCCCCCAGCAGCCGTCCCGCCTCCTCCAGCGGCACCCCCGTGGAGAGCCGGTGGAAGAACGCCTCCTGCAGGGTCGTGACGGCGGCGGTGATCTGCGCGGCCATGATCTGGGGCGCGAGGCCGTGGCCCGGCATGGCCTCGGCGAGCGCGGTGGCCAGCTCGTAGCGCTGACCCATGTTCGTCTGGTGGACGCCCGCGAGCAGGGCCGGGCTGGCCGAGATCACCCGGACCCTGGTGATCATGCCCTCGACGTCCACCTCGCCCGTGTCCTGCCGGGCCATCCCCCGGTAGTGCTCGCGCAGGGCGTCGAGCGGCGACTGACCGGCCTCGCGCCCGGCCACGATCGCGGCCGTGTCGTCCTTGACGGCGTCGAGGACCAGGCACTCCTTGGACGGGAAGTAGTTGAACAGCGTGACCTTGGCGACCCCGGCCGCCTCGGCCACCTCGTTGACGGTCACGGCGTCGTAGCCGCGCTCGTCGAACAGCCGCAGCGCCACCTCGGAGATCCGCCGCCGGGTCTGCTCCTTCTTGCGCTCCCTGAGCCCCGCCATCATGCGGACAGCATAAACCGTACCGGGTACATTTTTGAACCCGGTACGGCTTTTTACCCGCTCAGCTACATCCGGACGACCATCGTGTTGGAGGCGCGGTCGTGCACCCCGCGATGGTCGCGGTCCCAGATCAGGGCGGGCACGGCCAGGGCGAGCAGCGCCGTACGCACCAGGACGGGCAGCAGCCGCGGGTCACCGCCGTCCATCGCGGCGACCCGGACGCCCATCAGCCGGTGCCCGAACGTCTGGCCCATGAACCCGACCAGGAGCAGGTACTGCAGCGCGAACACGACCACCGGCGCCCACGGCGACTCCGCCGGGTTCATCCGGAGCAGCAGCTGCACGACGACCCACGTGCAGATCATCCAGTCGATGACGAGCGCGCCGATCCGGCGCCCCCACCCGGCGATCGAACCGCTGCCCTCCTCGGGCAGCCCCAGGCGCTCTCCCGGGTATCCGAGATCGACCCCGGCGGATCTCACCCCACCCAGCCAGGTCTGCGTCCATCGAGGCTCGTTCCTGCTCATACCCTCAAAGGTAGCCGCTGCCAGGGCCGGTCCCGATTGTGACCCAACCGCGTCACAAGACGGACATCATGTACGCCATGCCACACGGGGATGACCTTGACCAGCGCTTCAACGAGCTGGTCGCGCAGATAGACGCCGACCAGCAGCGCAAGATGCGCGCGGCGGCGAAGAAGGGGGCCAGGCAGGCCCCGGAAGCCGTGTCCCGCCCCCCGCGCGAGACCCGTCCCGCCCGGACGCCGCGCCGGATCGGGCGGGCCTGGCTCGCCATGGCCGGGATCTCCTCGGTGATCGCGGCCGCCGGGGTCGTCATCACCCTCCGCCCCGACCTGCTCGCCGCCGCCGGCCCGGTGCCCGAGGAGACCATACCGGTGGCCGCGGCCCCCCTTCCGCCGGAGACCTCGGCCGCCACGGGTCCCGTGCCCGAGGAGACGCAGCCGGTGGCGACGGTGCCCGACGCCGCCAGGCCGTTCGAGGGCTCCAAGGCGGAGGGCTGGGCCGAGGGCGCCGCCGGTTTCGACATGCCCGAGGCCAAGGCGGTCGGCGGGCTGTCGAAGAAGGACGTGGCCAAGGGGATCGAGCGGACGCGCGAGCTACTGACGGCGGCCCTGCTCGACCGCAAGACGATCCTGGGCGGCAAGCCGGCGGCGTTCATGGAGCTGCTCCACCCCGAGGAGCGCGCCTGGTTCCGCAAGGGCCTGACCCGCAAGGGCGACAAGACCACCCGCGGATGGGTGACGAGCTTCGCCCCCAAGACGGCCGAGCTGGTCAGCGACGTGATCAAGGTGCACGGCAGGACGAAGCTGTCGTCGTTCAAGAAGGACGGGCGCACCGGCGCGAAGCTGGAGACCAACTACATCGTCGTCTACGCGATCCAGCGGCCCGGCCAGGCGGAGACGCTGACGCGGCTCGTCAAGCACCAGCGCGGCTCGGCGCTGGTGTACCGCGAGGCGGGCGAGACGGTCGTCTGGATCCAGAAGTGGGGCGGCAGCACGACCCCGGCCCGGTGTGACGTGAATGACGGGTACATCCACCCCTTCTACGACGACTCCGTGCCCGACAAGGTGGGTGCGGAAGGAACGCCGACAGACCCGTACGAGCTGGATGAACCCGAGCTCAAGGGTGACTGCGCCGCCTCGAAGGGAACGTGAACAACGTTCGACACACCGCTGCGTCGGACTGACGCTGCGTAACACGTGCGAAACAATCGAGACACCATACGGAAACGGCCAAGCCCTAGCGTCGGCATGATGGCCAGTCCCCAGGGAGGTTCGAGAGTGTTCAACTCCGCCGACGACGTCCTGAAGTTCATCAGTGACGAAGGGGTGCAGTTCGTCGATGTCAGGTTCACCGACCTGCCGGGGACGACGCACCACTTCACCTTCCCGGTTGAGAACTTCAGCGCGAGCGTCTTCACCGACGGACTCATGTTCGACGGCTCGTCGATCCGCGGATTCCAAGCGATCCACGAGTCCGACATGCTCCTGCTGCCCGACCCGACCAGCGCCGTGGTGGACCCGTTCCGCCAGCACAAGACGCTCAATCTGAACTTCTTCGTGCACGACCCGCTGACCGGCGAGGCCTACAGCCGCGACCCGCGCAACGTGGCTCGCAAGGCAGAGGAATTCCTCAAGGGCACGGGCATCGCCGACACGGTCTACTTCGGCCCCGAGGCCGAGTTCTACATCTTCGACGACGTGCGCTTCGAGACGAAGCAGAACGCCGGCTACTACTACATCGACTCCATCGAGGGCGCCTGGAACACCGGCAAGGCGACCGAGGGCGGCAACCTGGGCTACAAGCCGCGCTACAAGGGCGGCTACTTCCCGGTCCCGCCGATGGACCACTTCACCGACCTGCGCTCGGAGATGGTGCGCAACCTCATCGAGTGCGGCGTCGAGGTCGAGATGCAGCACCACGAGGTCGGCACGGCCGGTCAGGCGGAGATCGACTTCAAGTTCGGCACGCTGCTCAAGACCGCCGACAACCTGATGCTGTACAAGTACATCATCAAGAGCACGGCCATGGAGTACGGCCACACGGTCACGTTCATGCCCAAGCCGATCTTCGGTGACAACGGCTCCGGCATGCACTGCCAC
This sequence comes from Nonomuraea sp. KM90, assembly GCF_052246675.1. Taxonomy (NCBI): domain Bacteria; kingdom Bacillati; phylum Actinomycetota; class Actinomycetes; order Streptosporangiales; family Streptosporangiaceae; genus Nonomuraea; species Nonomuraea sp. KM90. The sequence goes on from NZ_JBQQCB010000001.1 coordinate 325,639, forward strand.
CAGTCGCTGTGGAAGGACGGCTCGCCGCTCTTCTACGACGAGGTCGGCTACGCGGGCCTGTCCGACACGGCCCGCTACTACATCGGCGGCCTGCTCAAGCACGCGCCGTCGCTGCTGGCCTTCACCAACCCGACGGTCAACTCCTACCACCGCCTGGTGCCCGGCTACGAAGCCCCGGTCAACCTGGTCTACTCGCAGCGCAACCGCTCGGCCTGCGTGCGCATCCCGATCACGGGTTCCAACCCGAAGGCCAAGCGCATCGAGTTCCGCGTCCCGGACCCGTCGTGCAACCCGTACTTCGCGTTCGCGGCGATGCTGATGGCCGGCATCGACGGCATCCGCAACAAGATCGAGCCGCCGGAGCCGGTCGACAAGGACCTCTACGAGTTGCCGCCGGAGGAGGCCCGCCAGGTGCCGCAGGTGCCGGGCTCGCTGACCGACGTGCTCAACGCCCTGGAGGCGGACCACGACTACCTGCTCGAGGGCGGCGTGTTCACGCCTGACCTGATCGAGACGTGGATCGCGTACAAGCGGGAGAACGAGGTCGACCCGATCCGGCTGCGGCCGCACCCGCACGAGTTCGAGCTGTACTACGACTGCTAGGCCGCACGCGTGACGGCCCGGGATCCGGCTCTGCCGGTCCCGGGCCGTTTCCGTGTCCGCCCGATCGCCCGCCCCAAACGTCCGCCCGATCATGCCCCGTGCGGGCTCACTCCCCCGTGAACTCGAAGCTCGGGGAGGACCGGGTCAGGATCGCGTGTTTCGGGGTGACCGGCCACAGGGCGTTCAGCTCGGCGGCGAGCGCGGACGTGAGGGACTCGATGTCCTTCCCGGCCGTGTCGTGCAGCGCCTCCGCGACGATCAGGACGTTCGCCGTCGTGTCGCGTACGGCCGAGAGGCCGCTCTGGCGGTTGGTCCAGCGGCGGGCGTGCGCCTGGCCCGCCGCGTCGGCGAAGATCACCTCCTTGGCGGGCGGGTGCTCCGTCTCGCCGGAGAAGGTGAGGTACGTCTCCTCGCCCGTGGCGTAGCCGACCTCCACGTAGCCCTCGATGCGGGAGACGTCGAAGACCGCGATCGGGACGGCGTAGGCGATGGAGACGGCGTTGCACAGGTCGATCAGGGGATGGAGCCGGGGCAGCGCCCCCTCCTTCCTGAAGCGGCGCAGCAGGGACTCCGACGCGCATCTGTACTGGGTCGGCTTGAGGCCCATCCGGGAGAAGGCGCGGCGCCACGCCTGGATCTCCGGGAGCTCGCCCTCGGAGGCGGCCGCGAGGCGGGCGGCGGCGACCTCGCCGTAGGCGGCGATCCGGGCGTCCGGGACGGCGTCCGCCGTGATGCCCTCGGCGTGGAGCGCCGCCGGGACGAGCTCGGGGAAGTCTCTCCAGATGTCGTCCGAGTGCTGGAAACGCATGGCTCTCACTCCGCGAGGCGGCTTACGGATCTTCTCTGGAAGCCTACAGCGCCGTAGGCGGCGCAGGTCACCGCCGTGAGGACGGACGCGGTCAGGAGCGGGTCGGCGTGGGTGAGGCCGCCGAGGACGGCCACGCCCAGGGTCGCGCCGACCTGGCGGGAGGCGTTCAGTACGCCGCCGGCCGTCCCGGCGGTGCCGGGAGGCGCCCCCGCGATCATGCCCGCCATCAGGGCGGGGAAGCAGAACGACAGGCCGAGGCCCATCACGGCCAGCCACACCGGGAGGCCGCCGACGAGTGCCGCCCCGGCCAGGCCCGCCGCGAGCAGGGCCAGGCCGGCCAGGATCGGGGGGCGGGCGCCGTGGCGGGCGACGATCCGGCCGGTGAGCACGGGGTTGACGACCATGGGCAGGGTGAGCGGGAGGAAGGCCAGGCCGGTCGCCATCGGGGAGAGGTGGCGGGTGTCCTGGAGGAGGAGGGTCAGGACGAACAGGGCGCCGGAGAAGGCGAAGTTCGCGACGGCGCCGGCGAGGAGCTCGGGCCAGGTGGCGGAGAGGAGGCCCGGAGGGATGGCCGCGCCGCGGTGGGGTTCGGCGGGCGGCTTCGGGCGGGCCGGCGTGGCGGTGCGGCGTTCGATGGCGATCAGGGACGCCAGGGCGATCAGGGACAGGGCCGCGGCCGGGAGGGAGGCGTCCGTCAGCGCCTCGGCCAGCAGGCCCAGGAAGGCGCACATCAGGCCCTGCGCGTACCAGTCGATCCGGCGTGTCCCGCGCGGCGAGCGGATCCGCGCCACGGCCAGCAGGCTGACGAGGGCGACGGGCGGGTTGATCAGGAAGACGGCGCGCCAGCCGTACAGGTCCACCAGCAGGCCGCCCAGCAGCGGGCCCGCCGCCAGGGCCGTGCCGGTGACGGAGGCCCACACGCCCGTCGCGCGGGCCCGGGCGGCCGGGGACGGGTACAGCTCGGCGATCAGCCCGAGCGAGCCGCCCAGGCACAGCGCGCCCGCCACGCCGAGCAGGGCGCGCAGCGCGACCAGCACCCCGAGGTGCGGGGCCGCCGCGCTCAGCAGCGAGAGCACCCCGAACGCCGCCACCCCGGCCTTGAACACCCTGGCCGCCCCGTACCGGTCGGCCACCGCTCCCCCGGTCAGCAGGGAGGCGGCGAAGGCGACGGTGTAGGCGTTCACGGCCCACTGCTGGCCGGCCACGGAGCCGCCGAGCGAGGCGCGCAGGTCCGGCAGGGCGATCGTGAGCACGGTCGTGTCCAGGAGCACGAGGAAGTAGGCGAGGGAGAAACCGGCAAGCTTCATGAGGTTCAGCCTGCGCAAACGCGATATGTCCACTCAACAGGCGCATCCGCACGGGGCATTCGGGAAAACCGTCGGCACCCGCGCCCGCGTCGCGACGTAGTCTCGCGCCATGGAGCATCGATCCCCGCTGATCACGCACGTCTCCTGGGGCCGGATGGTGGTCGAGGGCCTCGGCGAGGGCAAGGACTTCAAGCTCTACCCTGGCGGCGGGCGGCCCTGGGACTGGAACGAGACCGGCACCAGGCACAGGCCCGGCATCCAGCCCGCGGACGTGCGGGAGCTGCTCGACCACGGCAGCCAGGCGATCGTCCTGTCCCGGGGCATGGAGCTGGTCCTGGAGACGTGCCCCGAGACGCTGGAGCTGCTGAAGGGGAAGGGCGTGGAGGTGTACGTGGAGGAGACGACCGCCGCCGTCCAGCGGTACAACTCGCTCGCCGGGACCGTCCCGGTCGGCGGTCTGTTCCACTCCACCTGCTGACCGGGGGCACGCGCGGACGGCGCATCGTGGCGGAACCGTATGCTGGCGGGCGTGGAGCTGCGTCATGTGCGGGTGTTCGTGGCGGTCGCGCGGGCCGGGACCGTGGTGGGGGCCGCCAACGACCTCGGGCTCGCCCCGGCGTCGGTCTCCGAGCAGGTGCGGCGGCTGGAAAGCGGTCTCGGGGTCGCGCTGTTCGAGCGGACCCCTCAGGGGATGGTGCTGACCGGCCACGGGCGCGCGCTGCTGGAGCGGGCGCAGGGGCTGCTGGACCACGCGGAGGACGTACGCAGGGCCGTCACCGGGCAGCGGCGGCGGGTCACGGTCGGCGCCCTCGAGACGCTGGCCGCCACCCGGCTGCCGGGCGTGGTGCGCCGCCTGGCGGAGCGCCGGCCCGACCTGGACGTGGACGTGCGCACGCTGGGCAGGAAGGAGCTGCTGGCCGAGGTCGCCGGCGGCGGGCTGGACGCGGCGCTGCTGCTCGACTCCGGGATGCGGGTCGGCACGCTCGGCTTCGCGGCCCCGCCGGGGCTGGACTTCCTCGACGTGGGCGAGGTCGCGCTGCGGCTGGTCGCGGCCCCCGGCGTCGCCGCCCCCGGCATGGGCCCGCGCCGGAACGGGAGGCCTGGAGCCGATGCCGGCACGCTGCTGGTGTCGCCGCCGGAGTGCTCGATCCGGATGGCGGTGGAGCGGATGTTCGGGGCAGAGGTGCCGCGGCGGGAGCTGACCAGCATCGCGACCGCCCGGGAGTGGGCCAGGCAGGGGCTGGGGAGGTCGCTGCTGCCGGACTTCGCGGTGGACGGCGACCTGGCGTCTGGGGCGCTGGTGGCGCTCGACGACGCCTCCCCCGCGCCGACGCTGGCCCTCCGCCTGGTCTGGCTGCGCGGACGGGAGCCCGGCCTGCGCGATGTCCTGTACGCGATGAGCGCCTGACCCGGGAACCCCTTCCGGCGCTTGAGGCGGGCTTACGGGCGCTTGAGGCGGTAGACCACATGGCGCAGGATGGGGCTGTCGCGCGCCACCCACGGATGGTCGAAGTCCTCGGCCGCGTCGTGCGTCATCCCGAGCCGCTCCATCACCGCCCGGGACCGCGTGTTGCCGACGGCCGTCATGGAGATGATCTCGTCGAGGCCCGCCTCCTCGAACCCGTGGGTGAGGGCCCGCCGGGCCGCCTCCGTCGCGTACCCCTGGCCCCAGGCCGAGCGCGCCAGCCGCCACCCGATCTCCACCGCGGGCAGGAACGGCGCGTCGAACGTCTGCAGCACCAGCCCCGTGAACCCGATGAACCGGCCGCTCGCCCGCTCCTCCAGCGCCCACAGCCCGTAGCCGAACACCCCGAAGTCCCGCTCGATCCGGTCCACCATGGCGTCGCTCTGCCCGCGGGTGAGCCGGTTGGGGAAGTGGCGCATCACCTCCGGATCGGCGTTCAGCTCGGCGAAGGGGGCCCGGTCGGTGTCGCGCCACCGGCGCATGATCAGCCGCTCTGTCTCCATCAGGCCAACGATAGTGCGGCGACGAGATCGGGGAGGCGGCCGGTCGCGGCGGCCAGGGCAAGCGGGTCCTGGTATTCCCGCCAGTGCGCGATCTGGCCGCCGCGGGCCCTGAGCACGCCGGCGAACGGGGCTGACACGCGCTGCCCGGTGCCGGGGAGGGTGGCGCCCAGCTCGTACTCGACGATGATCACGTCGGGGTCGGCGGTGTCGTGGACGACCAGGCCGTGCATCTCCAGCCGGAACGGCAGCGCGGCCCGCCCGGCGCGGGCGTACTCGAGGAACGCCTGCCGCCCCTCGAAGCGGCGCGGCGCGCCGGGCGGCGCGAACGGCGTCTCCACGACGACGTCCTCCGCCCACAGCTCCTCCGCCACCGGGTCGCCGGTCAGCTCCTGTCGCAGCCGGTCGAACACCTCGCGTGCGCTCATCGCTGACTCCCTTCTAAGATGAGTCTCCACTCACGATTGGAAACATAATGAGTCGTCACTCATCTTGTCAACGGGAGCCCCGCCGATGACCCAGCTGCGCGCCGACGCCCGGCGCAACCGCGAGCGCATCCTGGCCGCCGCCGAGGCCGTCTTCGCCGAGCGGGGCGCCTCCGCCTCGACGGAGGAGGTCGCCGCGCGGGCGGGGGTGGCGATCGGGACCGTGTTCCGGCACTTCCCCACCAAGAACGACCTGCTCGGCGCGATCGTCAAGGCGCTGCTCCACCGGCTGACCGAGGAGGCCGCGAGACAGGCCGGGGCGGGCGCCCCGGAGACCGCGCTGTTCTCCTTCTTCACGCACGTGGTGGAGGAGGCGGCGGCCCGCAGGACCGTGGCCGCGCTGCTGTCGGGCGGCGGGGTGGACGTACGCGTGGACAAGCCGCTGACGCAGCTGGAGGAGCCGGTCGGCACGCTGCTGCGCCGCGCCCAGGAGGCCGGCGCGGTCCGCGCGGACGTGCGGCCGGACGAGGTGATGGCCCTGCTCGCCGCCGCCTCCCAGGCCGCCCTGCTCGGCGGCTGGACCCCGGACCTGCGGGACCGCACGCTGCGGATCGTCTTCGAGGGGCTCGGAGCACGCGGCTGAGGAACGCCTTCGTACGCGGGCCGCCCGGGTCAGCGCCTCGGCCTGATGCCGGTGATGCGCCGGAACACGTCCCACCAGAACGGCGCCCCGAACAGCAGCGCCACGTACGTCAGCAGGAAGCCCGGCCAGTGGCTCGGCGTGCTGATCCGATCCCACCACGTGCCGCCGTTCCAGTGGACGCTCGGGTCGCCCTGCTCCGGGATCGACACGCTGACCAGCGCCTGGTCCATCATCTTGACCAGGGCGGGCTGGCTGAGCACCTCCGTGACGCACGGCACCGGATCGCCGCCGGTGCAGCGCGCCTTGAGCTCGTCGTACGCGTCCGGCCCCGCCCCCGCCACGGCCGTCACCGAGGCGCGGAAGGCGTTGTCGCGCAGCAGCGTCTTGGCGTACTCCAGCCCGTCCATGGTGAACAGCAGCGTCACCCCGAGGCCGAGCACGGCGACGACCCACTTGACGTAGCGCCTGTAGAGCATGGACAGCCGCTGCATCTCCCCGTCGAACCAGGTCTCCACGCCCTGCCGGAACCGGTCGAGGTCGCGCTGCGCGGTCTCCCACACGCCCTTGAGGTGGCCGTACAGCGGGCTGTCGATCTTCTGCAGCTTGGCCAGGAACTGCTCGACGTCGCCGCCCTGCGCCGCCGCCAGCTCCATCACCGCCATCGCGAACCGCGCCGGCGGGATGTTCGCGATGCTCGTCTTTCCCCTCTTGGCGTGGTCGATCTCCCGGACCCGCTCGTAGAGCAGTTTGATCATGGAGTCGCCGGACTGCGTCTCGGGCTCCGGCATCCTGCCGGGCTCGGAGGGCGCGGGCAGGTCGTTGTGCCGGGGACGGGGGTCGCGCAGGAACGGCAGCACCCGGAACACGTCGAGCACCCCGGCCGGCAACCAGGAGCCGGTCTTCTTGTCGGCGCCGTCCATGGTGTCCCTGAGATAGGCCCACAGGAACTTGCTGCGGATGGCCAGCACGCGTACGAAAGCCTCGTTGAGCCCGCTCACCAGCAGCGACAGCAGCAGGAACGCCACCACCAGGCCGAGGGCCAGATCCACATAAACGGATAACACCGCGCATTGATACACCCACGGCGTGTGGCAGCGCAATGACGCACAGATCAGGCCCCTTGATCAGAGCCGTTGATCAGGCGCCGTAGAAGACGCGGTCCACCACCTTCCGGGCCCGGCGCGTCACCCTCCGGTAGTCGTCGAGGAAGTCCTCGGAGCCGTCCGGCGGGTAGCCGAGCGTCTGGGCGATCAGCTTGCGCTCGCCCGAGTCGCGCGGCACGTTGTCGCCCGGCCGCCCCTTCACCAGCATGAGCGCGTCCCGGATGCGCGAGGCGAAGCGCCACGCCTCGGCCAGCACCGCCTCGTCGGCCGGGGCGAGCAGCCCCTCGGCCACGGCCGCGCGCAGCGCGTCCAGCGTGCGGGTGGTGCGCAGGGACGGCAGCGTGCCGGCGAAGCGGAGCTGCAGGAGCTGCGCCACCCATTCCACGTCGGACAGCCCGCCCGGGCCGAGCTTGGTGTGCAGGGCGGGGTCGGCGCCGCGCGGCAGCCGTTCGGCCTCCATGCGGGCCTTGATCCGCCTGATCTCCCTGACCGCTTCGTCGCGCAGCCCGCCCGCCGGGTAGCGCAGCTCGTCGACCATGGACGTGAACTCCGCCCCCAGCGCCGCGTCCCCGGCCGAGAACCTGGCCCGCAGCAGCGCCTGCGCCTCCCACGGCGACGACCAGCGCGAGTAGTAGGCGCGGTAGGAGGCCAGCGTGCGCACCAGTGGCCCCTGGCGGCCTTCAGGCCGCAGGTCGGGGTCGATGATCAGGGGCGGGTCGGGGGCGGGCAGGGACAGCAGCCGGCGCAGCTCGTTGGCCACGGCGAAGGCCGCGTCGGTGGCCTCGCGCTCCGCCACCCCGGGCAGGGGCGAGTGGACGAACACGACGTCGGCGTCGCTGGCGTAGGAGCACTCCATGCCGCCGAGCCGGCCCATGGCGATGACCGCGAAGGAGGTGGTGCCGGCGGCCCTGCTGAGCGCGGCGTCGAGGGCCGCCTGCAGCGTCACGTCCGTCAGCTGCGACAGCGCGCTCCCGACGCCCTCGATGTCGATGAGCCCGGACAGGTCGGCCACCGCCGTGCGGAACAGCTCCTTGCGCCGCAGCGCCCGCACCGCCGCGACGGCGGTCTCGGGATCGCCGGCGTGCCGGGACACCGCGGCGGACGCCTCGCCGAGCAGCGACTCCGGGGAGCGTACGGCCAGCTCGGCGTCGGAGCCCAGCATGGCGACCGCGTCGGGGGCGTGCATGAGCAGGCCGGTGGCGTAGCGGCTGGTGCCCAGCACGCGGGCCATCCTGGCGGCCACGGCGGTCTCGTCACGCAGCAGCCGCAGGTACCACGGCGTGCTGCCCAGCTTGTCGCTGACCTGCCGGAACCCGAGCAGCGCCGCATCCGGGTCGGGCGTGTCGGCGAACCAGCCGAGCATCACCGGCAGCAGCGTGCGCTGGATGGCGGCCCGCCTGGACACCCCGGTGGCGAGGTTGGCGATGTGGCGCAGCGCGCCGGTGGGGTCGACGTAGCCGAGCGCTTCGAGCCGGTGGGCCGCGGCCGTGGTCGACAGCCGCGCCTCCGACTCGGGCAGCCGCGCCACGGCCTGCAGCAGCGGCCGGTAGAACAGCTTCTCGTGCAGCCGCCGCGCCTCCATCGCGTGCCGCCGCCACCGGGCCGTGAACTCCCCCACCGGGTCGGCCTGCATGCCCAGCGCCCGGCCCAGCCGGCGCAGGTCGGCCTCGTCGGTGGGCACGATGTGGGTGCGCCGCATCCGGTGCAGCTGCAGCAGGTGCTCGACCTGCCGCAGGAACGAGTACGCCTCCGCCAGCCCCCGCGAGTCGTCGCGCCCCACGTAGCCGCCCCGCGACAGCGCGGCCAGCGCCGGGAGCGTGGCCCGGCGGCGCAGCAGCGGATCGAGCCGGCCGTGCACGAGCTGCAGCAGTTGCACCGCGAACTCGATGTCGCGCAGCCCGCCGGGCCCCAGCTTGAGCTGCCGCTCGCCCTCGGCGCGCACGTGCGCCTCGACCCGGCGGCGCATGGCCTGCACGTCCTCGACGAAGTCCGGGCGGGTGGCCGCCGTCCAGACCATCTCGTTGACGGCCTCGACGTACGCGGCTCCCAGCTCCAGGTCGCCCGCCACGGGCCTGGCCTTGAGCAGCGCCTGGAACTCCCACGTCTTGGCCCAGCGCCGGTAGTAGGTGAGGTGGCTGGCCAGCGTACGCACCAGCGGCCCGGACCGGCCCTCGGGCCGCAGCCCGGCGTCCACCTCCCACAGCGAGCCCTCGGGGGTGGTGGCGGTGCAGGCCCGCATCATGGCCTGGGCCAGCCGGGTGGCCGCGCGCAGCGCCTTGGCCTCGTCGGCGCCCTCCCGCGGCTCGGCCACGAAGATCACGTCGACGTCGCTGATGTAGTTGAGCTCCCTGGCGCCGCACTTGCCCATGCCGATGACCGCGAGGCGGACCTCCTCGGCCTCGACCTCGGTGCGGGCGACGGCGAGCGCGGCCTCCAGCGCGGCGCCGGCCAGGTCGGACAGCTCGGCCGTGACCTCCTGCAGGGTGGCCTGGCCGGTGAGGTCGCGGGCGGCGAGGTGGGTCAGGCGGCCCCGGTAGGCCACGCGCAGCGCCACCAGGGCGTCGGGGGCCGTGGCGAGCGGCTCGCTCTCGTCCGGCTCGGCGCCGACGGCGCGCAGCAGCTCGGCCCTGGCCCCGCCGAGGCGCGGCTGGGCCAGGAGCGCGACCTGGCCGGGGTGGCGTACGAGGTGCTCGCCGAGGGCGGCGCTGACGCCCAGCACGGCCAGCAGCCCGCTCCTCAGGTGCTCGTCGGCGCGCAGGGCGTCGAGCACGGCGGGCTCGCGCTCGATCAGCCGGGTGAGGGAGGCCAGTGCCTGGTCGGGATCGGCCACGTCCACCAGTGATTCCAGGACGTCGTCGAGGTCGGCCTCCGACTGGCGGACGAGCTGGGCGGCCCGGGCGCCGTCGGCGAAGCCGAGCTTGGCGAGCCGCGCGGCGGTGGATTCGATCCTGGGCACCCCTCCATCTTGACAGCTCTCGCCCGCTTCGCCGTAGCATGAAACGCAACGTTGCGTTGCATTTTGCGGAGTGCTGTCCGGGGGTTCTTCGGGACGCACCTGCCGGGAGGGTGGGAATGATGGCGCGCACGCGTGGGGTGGCGGCGGCGTTGGCGGTTGTGCGCGGGGCGGTGAACTCCCGTCGAGCAGCGGGCTCCAGCGCGGTGGCGGGCGCGGGCGGGACGGCGGGGCCCGGGCGGGTGCCGACCGCCGTGGCGTGGGGGTTGCTGGGGGCGTGGGCGGTGCATGACGCCGAGGAGCTGGTGACCATGGCACGGTGGACCCGGGCGGCCCGGCCCCGGCTGGCGGAGCGCTTCCCGGGCGTGCCGTGGGAGCGGCTGGAGGTGTCGCAGGCGCACGTGAACGTGGCCATCGGGCTGATGGGCGGGGTCGTCGCGGTGGCGGCCGCGGCGGGGGCGCGTACGGGCGGGCGCAGTCCGGTGTTCCAGGCGGCGCGGGCCGGGTTCGGGGCGCACGGCGTGGTGCATCTGGCGCAGGCGGCGCTGGTGCGCGGCTACACGCCGGGCGTGGTGACCGCGCCCGTCGTGGTGATCCCGTACGCGGTGTGGGCGTGGCGGCGGCTGCGGCGGGCGGGGGTGCCGGTGCACACCGGGCGTTCAGGGCCGGTGGCGCTCCCCCTGGTCCTGGCGGGCGTGCACGCACTGGCACACGCCCTCGTCAGGAGGCGCCCGACCACGTCACCGCACGCCCTCGTCAGGAGGCGCGGGCAACGCTCCTGACCACGTCGGCGAACGCCTCCGCCACCGGGCGCCAGGTCGCGACCAGATCCCGTTCGGCGGCCTTGACCTCGGCGTTGAGCTCCTCGGCCGCGTCGAGGTCCGAGTCCGCCGTCCACGAGGCGAAGATCTCCGGCGTGGCCTCGGGGTGGAACTGCACCGCCCAGGCGGCCTCGCCGAGCCGGTAGGCCTGGTTGGCGTACTGGGAGCCGGTCATCAGCGGCACGGCGCCCTCGGGCAGACGCGTCATGGCGTCCTGGTGGTACTGGACGGCCACGGCCCGCCCGACGCCCGACAGCAGCCGGTCGGTGGCGGCGGCGGGCAGCGCGGTCACCTCGCGGGCGCCCACCTCCAGGCCGTTCGCGCCGCGCTCCACCGTGCCGCCGCAGGCCATGGTGAGCAGCTGCGCCCCCAGGCAGACGGCCAGCGTGGGGGTGGCGTCATCGACGGCCCGGCGCAGCAGGTCGCGGGTGGCGGGCTGCCAGGGGCTGCGCTCGTCCTCCCACGCGGCCGCCGCCCCACCCAGCACGATCAGCCCGTCCGCGGCCCGTACGGGGATCTCCTCCCCCACGTACGGCCGCACGACCTCGCAGGTCAGCCCGAGCCAGCCGGCGAGGTAGCCGAGCCCGGCCTCGGCCTCATGTTCGATGACGGTAATGCGCATATACGCAATTATCAGGCCTGTTCCCCACATTTCGGATACACCTAAGCTCCCTCCATGGATGTCGAATTCGATGAGGTCGGCGGGCAGCGGATCGCCACGTTCGGGACCGGGCCGCGCAAGATCATCGCAGTGCACGGGATCACGGCCTCGCTGATGGCCTGGGGCGCGGTGGGGCGGCGGCTGCCGGAGGGATGGTCGCTGGTCGCGATGGACCTGCGCGGGCGCGGGCACAGCGCGTCCCTGCCGGGTCCGTACGGGCTGGCGCGGCACGCCGAGGACGTGCTGCGCGTGGCCGAGCACGTCGGGGCGGGGCCGGACGCGGTGCTGACGGGGCACTCGATGGGCGCGTACGTGGCGGCCCTGGTGGGCGCGCGGCGCGGCTTCGCCCGGGTCGTGCTGGTGGACGGCGGGCTCCCGCTGCCCCCGCTGCCCGAGGGCATGGACGCGGACGCGGCGACGGAGGCCACGCTGGGGCCGGCGCTGGCGCGGTTGCGACAGACGTACCCCTCGGCCGAGGCCTACGTCGAGTTCTTCCAGGCCCATCCGGCCTTCGCCGGCCGCTGGAACGCCGACGTGGAGGCGTACGTGCGCTACGACCTGACCGGCCCCGAGGGCGCGCTGCGGTCGCGGGCCGTCGGGGAGGCGGTGCTGGAGGACGGGCGGTGGCTGCGCCTGGAATCGGCGCGGATCGCGGCCGCGCTGGAGGCGATCACCTCGCCGCTGCTCCTGCTCAGGGCGCCGCGCGGGCTGCTCGACCAGGAGACCGGCCTGCTGCCCGACGACCTGGCCCGGCCCTGGGCCGCCCGGCTGCCCGGGCTGCGGGACGAGGTGGTGCCGGACTGCAACCACTACACGATCCTGTTCGACGAGCGCTGCGTGGCCACCGTGGTGGACCGCCTCACCTCACCGGGCTGACCGGCGGGCGGAAAGACGAAGGCCCCCGAGGGTCTCGGGGGCCTCGCGTGACCGGTTCTAGCGTGGAGCGATCCAGGTGGCGCGGGCGGCGGCCACGAGCGTGCCGTCCGCCTCGTAGATGGCGCTCTGGCCGTACATCTTGCGGCCGTCGCGGCCGGTCGGGCGGGCCACCACGGAGTAGCGTCCGCCGGGGACGACGGTGCCGTGGATCTGCACGGCCAGCCGGCCGAGCAGGGCGCTCTCGCCCGGGCCGAAGTGGGCCCAGCCGGTGATGCAGTCGAGCACCGCGCCCACGATCGAGGCGGGCACGCCGTCCTCGCCGGCCACGGTGAACGGCACCCGCCAGCCCGCGGCCACGAGGTCCGTGCCCTCCACCGGGCCCGGGAAGATGCGCAGGCCGTCACCGGGCTCGCGCAGGCCGCACGCGAAGCACTCGGCGAACGGGTGGGCCTTCAGGCCGGCGAACCCGGCCTCGGCGCGGGCCGCGTCGTTGAACGGTACGAACCCCGGCCCCTCCAGGTCCTCGGCCACCGGGATGGCCTCGACCAGCAGCCGGTCGCCGTGGAAGAGGGACACGGAGTTGGCCACGTGCTCCAGCCGCAGCTCGGTCTCCAGAGGCGAAGGGGCGTGCAGCGTGACCTCGACGGCTGATCGACCACCGTTCAGAGCCTCCGCCATGGTCCCTGCGATCCAGCCGCCGTTGGCGACACCCACGGGCCCCCGGAAACGCTCGGGAACGGTCAACACGGTCTGCAGGGCAGCCGTCGTCATGCCACACCCTCCTATATCGCCACACAAGGCGAGAAGTCCGGAAATATCATAAAGAGAAGGCCCATTTTACTGGACTCCCGGTTTACCAAGATGCTGGGGGTCCTGTGGCGGCCACTCCGTACCACTCCACAACGCCTCGAAGGTGCCCGGAACTTCCCCACCCCGGGTACGACGACGCTACGCATCGGACATCGCACGGATGTGACTCGGGGGTCAGAAGCAACGAAAATCGGCCTCACTCCGAACCGCTCCGGGAGTGAGGCCGATCAAGGCGCTGCCTGTACCTTAACGGGGTTCTCCCGTTCCTCGCGACCAATCGCCTGATTCCGAACGTGACGGGGGGCACTCCGGACGTCGGGGCCCGTGCCGCACACTGTCCGCATGGACCGGCTGACCTCCTGGGAGCGGCGCACCAGCCTCGCGCTCCTCCTCATCGGCTGTGGCTTCTTACTCGGCTGGGCAGTCCCGGTGCTCGTCCCCGGCCTGTCCGCCCCCGCCCGCGACGCGTTCTGGTACCTCCAGGTCGTCACGTGGGCCCTGTTCACCGCCGACTACCTCATCCGCGTCGCCCTGGCCCCGCGCCGCCTGCGCTTCGTCATCAGGAACATCCCCGCCCTCCTGGTCGTGCTCCTCCCGCTCCTGCGCCCGCTCTGGCTGCTGCGGGCGCTGCTCCTGCTGCACGTCATCGCCGAGCGCGTGCAGCTCCCGCTGCGCCTGCGCGCCGTGGTGTACGTCAGCGGCACCGCCCTCTTCCTCTCCATCGTCGGCAGCATCGCCGTCCTCGACGTGGAACGCGGCAATCCGGACGGGAACATCAAGACGATCGGCGACGCCATGTGGTGGTCGCTCACCACGATGACGACGGTCGGGTACGGCGACCGCTTCCCCGTCACCTCGGAGGGGCGGCTGGTGGCCGCGGGGCTGATGCTCGCCGGGATCGCCCTGCTGGGCGTCATCACGGCGGCCATCGCCTCCTGGTTCGTCGAGCGGTTCGAGCGAACGGCGGCCCTGGAGCGCCGTACGGAGGCCGAGCTGTCCGAGATCGTCGCCGAGCTCGCCGAGCTGCGCAAGGCCGTGGCCGAGCTCGCCGCGCTGCGCAAGGCCGTGGGAGAGCTGACGGCACGGCTGTCCCCCTGAGCGGACGGCCCCTCAGGGATGCGCTTTCCGTCCGGGGGTGCGCATCTTGGCCCGGCCTCGGAGAGGCTGGTAAGAGCGCGGCCTATGCTTGCGCAAGCAGGGACAAGACGGTGGATCATGCGGGGGTGGGCCTGTGCAGGGTGCGAGGTTGCGTTATCCGCCGGGGTCCCTGGTCATCCTGACCGGGCTCCCGGGCGCGGGCAAGACCACCCTGCTCGAACGCCTGTACGGCCTGCACGGCGCGGAGAGCCTGCCCGTCGTCGCGGGCACGGCGGTGGTGATCGACTCGTCGCAGTCCAGGCGGCACTGGCAGGGCAGGCTGACCTGGGCCCCGTACCCGGTGCGCCGCGCCGTGGTGTTCGTCACCCACGTGACCCGCATCCGGCAGGCCCTGACCCAGGGGCATGCGGTCGTGGCGCACAACCGGGGCTGCGCCCCGTACGTGCTGCGCGGCTTCGCCTGGCTGGCGCGCTGGCACAACGCGAGCTTCCACCTGCTCCTGCTGGACGCGCCGGCGGACGCGGCGCTGGCCGGGCAGGTGGCCAGGGGCCGGGTGGTGGCGCCCAGGACGTTCGCGCGCCACCAGCGCAGGTGGGAGAGCCTCCTGACGCGGGTCAAGGGCGGCGACCCGGCTCCGGCGACGGGCGCGCGCATCGTGGACCGCGCCGAGGCGGGCCTGCTCGAAGCCATCGTTTTCGATCCCGCCCGGGGTGTCGATCCGGGCCCGCGCCGTTCGTTCAGGAGGTGAGAGACTCACGGAAGGAAGGCTCATGAAGCAGTACGTGCTCACCATTTTCCAGCCCGACGGCCCGCCGCCTGGCCCGGAGATCCTGGACCCCGTCATGCGGGACCTGTACGCCCTCGAGGAGGAGATGAAGGCGGCCGGCGCGTGGGTCTTCTCCGGCGCGCTGCGACCGGTGGAGGAGGCCGCCGTGGTGCGGCTGCGCGAGGGCGAGGTGCTGGCCACCGACGGCCCGTACACCGAGGGCAAGGAGCACATCGGCGGCTTCACCGTCATCCAGGCGCCCGACCTGGACGCCGCGCTCGAATGGGCCCGCAAGATGGCCAGGGCGGTGGCCCTGCTCCCGATCGAGGTCCGCGAGTTCCACGGCTGACGGCACAGGGGGCCCCGCCGCGCGGCGGGGCCCCCTGGCAGCCGGAACGGCTCAGAGCACGGGCAGGTAGCGGCCGAGCTCGAACTCGGTGACGTGGCGGCGGTACTCGCGCCACTCGGACCGCTTGTTGCGCAGGAAGAAGTCGAAGACGTGCTCGCCCAGCGTCTCGGCCACCAGCTCGCTGCGCTCCATGACCTCGATGGCGTCGTTGAGCGAGCCGGGCAGCGGCTGGATGCCGAGGGCGCGCCGCTCGGCGCTGGTCAGCGTCCAGACGTTGTCCTCGGCCGCGGCGGGCAGCTCGTAGCTCTCCTCGATGCCCTTCAGCCCGGCCGCCAGGATCAGCGCGAAGGCCAGGTAGGGGTTGCACGCCGAGTCGAGCGAGCGGAACTCGATGCGCGTGGAGCCGCCCTTGTGCGGTTTGTACATCGGCACCCGGACCAGCGCGGAGCGGTTGTTGTGGCCCCAGCACACGTAGGAGGGCGCCTCGCCGCCCTGGCCGGCGATGGCCTCGGCGCCGCCCCAGAGCCGCTTGTAGGAGTTGACCCACTGGTTGGTGATGGCGGTGATCTCGGCGGCGTGCTTGAGCAGCCCGGCGATGAACGAGCGCCCGATCTTGGACAGCCGGTAGTCGGAGCCGGCCTCGTAGAAGGCGTTGCGGTCGCCCTCGAACAGCGACATGTGCGTGTGCATGCCGGAGCCCGGGTGCTCGGTGAACGGCTTGGGCATGAACGAGGCCCAGATGCCCTGCTCCAGCGCGACCTCCTTCATGACCAGGCGGAAGGTCATGATGTTGTCGGCCGTGGTGAGCGCGTCGGCGTAGCGCAGGTCGATCTCCTGCTGGCCGGGCGCGCCCTCGTGGTGGCTGAACTCGACCGAGATGCCCATCGACTCCAGCATCATGATCGCCTGGCGGCGGAAGTCGTGGCCGGAGCTGTGCGGGGTGTGGTCGAAGTAGCCGCCGGAGTCGATCGGCTCGGGCCGCTCGCCGGGCTCGGGCCGGTTCTTCAGCAGGAAGAACTCGATCTCCGGGTGGGTGTAGAACGTGAAGCCCATGTCGGCGCACTTGGCGAGCGTGCGCTTGAGCACCCAGCGCGGGTCGGCGTGGGACGGCGACCCGTCGGGCATGAGGATGTCGCAGAAGATGCGCGCCGCGCCCGGCGTCTCGCTGCGCCAGGGCAGAATCTGGAACGAGGCCGGGTCGGGCTTGGCGAGCATGTCCGACTCGTAGACGCGGGCGAAGCCCTCGATCGCCGAACCGTCGAACCCGATGCCTTCGGCGAAGGCCCCTTCGAGCTCTGCGGGCGCGATGGCCACGGACTTGAGGAAGCCGAGCACGTCAGTGAACCACAGCCGGATGAACCGGATGTCGCGTTCCTCGAGCGTGCGGAGCACGAACTCCTGCTGGCGGTCCACAGCATCCCCTCGTTAGACAGACAGTACAGGCTATATACCAGCATGCCGTGTCCGTGTTTCGCACACGTTACGGGGGGTGCCGGTGCGAGCCTCGCTGACAAAGGGCCCGCCCCGACTTACTGTGATCACGCAGTCAGTCTCGGGGGAGGCATTGGTGGCTATCGACCTGCTCAATCACAAGCTCGATCGGGCGTTCGACCACATCGACGCGAGCGGCAACGGCGTCGTCGAGCGTGAGGACCTGCTGGGGCTGGGCGCCCGCATCCTGGTGGGCTTCGGGGAGTCCCCCACCTCGGTCACCGGAGCGAGTCTCGTGGACAGCTTCGACGGCATCTGGTCCACCCTGTCGGAGGCGCTCGAACGCGACGGCGACTCCGGCATCGCGCGCCCGGACTTCCGGAGGGGGATGACGGAGGCGTTCGTCAAGGGCGACCGGTACGACCCGGTGTTCCGGCCGGCCACGGTGGCGGTGGCGGAGCTGTGCGACGGCGACGACGACGGGGAGATCGGGCCGGGCGAGTTCCGGACGATGTTGTGCGCGTTCGGGGTGGCCTACGACGACGTGGACGAGGCGTTCGACCGGCTGGACCGGGCGGGCAGGGGCGCGCTGACCGTGGACGAGCTGGTCCTGGCCGCCGCCGACTTCTACCGCAGCGACGACCCCAACGCCGCGGGCAACTGGCTTTTCGGACCCCTGTGAAGGTCCCAGTGAAGATGCCGGTGAAGACCCCAGTGAAGAGCTCGACGAAGAGCCCAGCGAAAAGCCCGGTGAAAAGCCCAGTGAGCAGCCCAGCGAGCAGCCCAGCGAGCACCACCGTGCTGGCCACGGTGCGCACCGCCCTGCGCTCGGCCCTGACGTCCCTGCTGCCGCTGCCGCGCAGGGGCGGCTCGGCCGCCCTGGCGCTGCTGCCGCTCACCGAGACGGTGCCCGCGATGGCGGCGCCGTGCCGGATGCACCCGGCCGTCTACGCGATCGAGGCCGCGGTCATCGACTGGGCCAGGAGGACCGGCCTGCGGGCCGATCCCGGCGTCGGCTACCACCGCATGGCGGGCCGGGCGTTCGCCGAGTTCGACGCGGCCGCGGCGGCGCTGTTCGCGCAGTGGCTGACCTGGCTGTTCCACCTGGACGACGAGCTGGACGAGCGGTCGGGCCCGCTGGACATCTTCCACGGCATGCTCAAGGGCTCGGCGCGCCACCCGCTGGAGGCGGCCTTCGCCGACCTGTGGCGGGTGACGAGCGTGCGGATGAGCGACCGGTGGCGGGCCAGGTTCGCGGTCGGGCTGCAGAGCCAGTACGACGCCTGCCGCACCGAGGCCGACAACCGGGCGGCGGGGCGGATGCCGACGCTGGAGGAGTACCCGGCGCTGCGCAGGGGCACGGTGGGGCCCTACCTGTACGACCTGGTCGAGCCGTGCCTGCGGGTGGAGGTGCCGGCCTGGGTGCACGAGTCGGAGCCCTGGCAGCTGCTGGTGAACGCCTGCAGCGACGTGACCGCCTGGTGCAACGACGTGGCCTCGCGGCCCAAGGAGCGCGGCGACGTGCACAACTTCGTGGTGCTGGCGATGCGCCAGCTCGGGCTGAGCGAGCGCGAGGCGACGGCCTGGGTGCTGGAGCGGATCGCCGGGCGCTGCCAGGACATGCGCAAGGCCGCCAGGCGGCTGCCGCTGGACGACCTGGAGCCGAAGACGGCCCGGGACGTCAGCAAGGTCGCCTGCGCGTACCTGGCGGCGCCGCGCGCCCACCTGGACTGGCTGCTGGAGTCGAAGCGCTACGCCTGAGACGTGGGCCCGAGACGCGACGGCCCGGAGCCGCGGGCGCTACGCCTGAGCGCCCGCGAGCATGTCCCCGGCGGGGGTGCGGCGGTAGACGACCTGCTTGCCGACCCGCATCCCCACCGCGAGCCCGCCGCCGCTGAGCACGCCGAGGTGCTGGCTGACCGCGCCGGGCGTGAGCGCCATGCGGGTGGCCAGCGCCGAGGTGGTGGCGGGCTCGGCGAGCGCGAGCAGGATCTGCGCCCGGCTCCTGCCGATCAGCGCGGCGAGCGCGCCGGGGGCGGGCGGCGGGCCCTGCTCCCACAGCGTGCCGACGCCCCGCACGGGGTAGACGAGCATCGACTGGTACGGCGCCGACATCACGGCCACGGCCGGCCAGTAGAACGCGCTCGGCACGAGCACGAGCCCGTCGCCGTGCAGCCCGCCCGTCGCGCACCAGGGCCGGTCGATGAGCAGCCGCTCCCCGGTCCACACCACGGCGGGGTCGAGGGCGGCGAACAGCTCGCGCGCCCCGCCCTGGGCGAGCTGCCGCGACCGGAGCAGCACGTCCCGTTCGAGCAGCGCGTACACGCGGGGCCAGAACTCGGCGAAGCACTCCCGCCAGTACGCCTCCAGCGCGTCCGCGACCCTGGCCACGCCCGCCGCCGGGTCGGCCATGAACCGCTCGATCACCGCCGGGTCCGTGCCCCGCACCAGCGCGGCCTCCTCCCGTGCCCGCCCGGGGTCGGTGCCCCTGACCCGGTCGAGCTCGGCGGCGAAGTCGGGCAGGGGCGTGTCGGGCGGCGGGGTGATGAAGTCGGCCAGGTAGCCGGCCGGCGGCACGAGCGCGAACACCTCGGCCAGGTCGAGCCCGGCCAGCCGGGGGCGTACGGCCTTGATCCAGGGCAGGTGGATCGACTGCCTGGCCGGCTGCTGGAGGGTGCGCAGGCTGGCCACCAGCTCCCACATCGGCGAGAACGCGAACCGGATGCGCGCCACGTCCTCCGGCCTCAGCACCCACGTGACGGACATGCTTTTAGTGTCGGCTAAATCGTTCGCGCCGGCAAAACGGAGATCTCACGCTTGTCGCGTGTCGAGCGCAACTGTCGAGAAGTCACCCTTCCTGCCGCCCTTCCTGAAGTCGAAGGTCGGCGGGCTGCCCCGCCCGTTCTGGGCGCTGTGGGGCGGCACCCTGGTGAACCGCCTGGGCACCATGGTCATGCCGTTCACCGGCGTCTACCTGACCCAGACCCGCGGCCTGTCGGTCAGCACCGCGGGCCTGGTGATGGGCGCGTTCGGGGCGGGCTCGCTGCTGTCGCAGTTCATCGCGGGCGTGCTCACGGACCGGATCGGGCGGCGGGCCACGCTGTCCGGGGGCATGCTGGCCACGGCCGCGGCCATGCTGGCGCTGGGCTACAGCATCTCGCTGCCGGCGATCCTGGCCTCGATGTTCGTGCTCGGCCTGGTGATCGACGTCTACCGGCCGGCCTCGAACGCGCTGGTCGCCGACCTGGTCTCGCCGGAGGAGCGGCCCCGGGCGTACGGGCTGCTGTTCTGGGGGATCAACCTCGGCTACGCGGTCGGCATGACGGCCGGCGGATGGCTGGCCGGGCTCGGGTTCGTCTGGCTGTTCTGGATCGACGCGCTGTCGAGCGTGGTCTTCGCCGTGCTGGTGTGGCGGGCGGTGCCCGAGACCAGGCCGGCGGGCCGGCAGTCCGCGGGCGGTTTCGGGATGGTGCTGCGCGACCGGGTCATGGTCGGGTTCACGCTGGTCGCGCTGGGCAACGCGCTGGTCTACTCGCAGACGATGACCATGCTGCCGGTGGCGATGACCGGGGTGGTGAAGCTGTCGCCCGGGGAGTACGGGCTGGCCATGGCGCTGAACGGGGTGCTGATCGTCGTCGTGCAGCCGCTGGTGTCGGGCTGGCTGGGGCGCAGGGACCCGGCCCGTACGTTCGCGCTGGGGCTGGCCGTGATGGGGGCCGGATTCGCGATGACCGCGTTCGTCACGAACACGCTCGGGCTGACGGCCACGATCGCGGTGTGGACGGCGGGCGAGATCATCACGGCGGGCATCCCCGGCGCCGTCGTGGCCGCGCTGGCCCCGGCCGAGCTGCGGGGACGCTACTCGGGGCTGTTCGGGTTCGCGTGGTCGCTGGCGGCGGTGCTGGCGCCGCTGATCGGCGGGCCGCTGCTGGAGCTGGGCACGCGGCCGCTGTGGTTCACGATCGGCGCGGTCGGGGCGGCCTCGGCGATCGGCATGCTGCTGCTCGGCCCCGCCATCAGACGCCGCGATGCGGAGCCGGCGCTCCAACCCTCCTGAGCAGGCATGACGCCGCGTTGAGAAAATTTTGATCGGACGGCGACAGGCGCCCGATAATTTCCACCCAGCCATGGGGTGGGAAGGACGGGTGGGATGCGCCGCGCAGGTCTGGCGCGAGGCGTGGCGATCGGCATGGCCACGCTCGCCGTCGTGTTCGAGCTCACCGACATCTGGGTGACGGCCCAGCTGCCGCAACCCTCGTGGACGCCGCTGCCCTTCGCGCCGGAGGACATGGCGGGCACCGCGTTCCCGGTCTTCGGCGCGATCCTCGTCCACAGCAGGCCGCGGCTGGTGATCGGCTGGCTGCTGTGCGCGGGCGGGCTGAGCGCCGCGGCCAACATCCTGTCCGCGAACCTGTTCCACCTCGTGTACGGCCACCCCGCCGCCGGCTGGCCGGTCGTCAACCTCTCGTGGCACGTCCTGCAGCTCACGCTCGGCGTGCTGCTCCCGCTCCTCTACCCGGTCGGCCGGCTGCTGTCCAGGCGCTGGCGCGGGGTGATCGTGCTGGCCGTCCTGGGCATGGCGCTCGACTGGGGCGCCGTGCTGAGCGGGCAGAAAACGTTTCGGGAGCCGGCCCACCTGATGGTGTCGGCGGCCATGGCGCTGGCGTTCGTCTCGCTCGTGGTGCGGTTCCGGCGCGGGGACGCGGTCGAGCGGCGGCAGCTGCTGTGGTTGCTGGTGACGCTGCCCGGGCTGCTGATCCCGTGGATGCTGGGCGACCCGGTCTGGTGGGTGGCGACGCTGTTCATCCCGCTGATCCCGGCGGCGATCGCGGTGGCGGTGCTGCGCTACCGGCTCTTCGGCATCGACACGCTGATCACCAGGGCGCTGATCGGCACCGGGCTGGCGATCGTGACCACCGGCGTGTACGTGGCGGTGAGCGCCGCCTCCAGCCTGTTCCTGGCCGAGGTGGACCGGGTCGCGGGGATCGCGGCGGCGGTGTTCGCGGGCGCGGCCTTCCAGCCGATGCGGCGCGGCATGCAGCGCGGCGTGGACCGGCTCCTGTACGGCAGCACCGGCGTCCCCGCCGCGCTGGCCGGCCGGCTGCGGCACCGGCTGCAGCACGCCGACCCCGTGCACGGCCTGCTGGCGACGCTGGACGTGCTGCGCGAGGGCCTGTCGGTGACCGGCGTGGCGGTCGAGCTGGACGGCACCACGACCACCTCGGGCTCCCTGGACGCGCCGGCCAGGGTGATCCCGCTCGTGTGGCACGGGGAGCCGGTCGGGCTGCTGCTGGTCGGGCCGACGGACCGGCGCAGGTTCGCGGCGGCGCACGACGAGCGGGTGATCGCGACGCTCACGCCGTACATCGCCGACGCGGCGCACGCCGTGCGCCTGACGGCCGCGCTCCAGCGCTCCCGCGAGCGGATCCTGACCGCGCGCGAGGAGGAGCGGCGGCGGCTGCGCCGCGACCTGCACGACGGGCTCGGCCAGTCGCTCACCGGCATGGCCATGTCGATCAACACGGCGCGGCTGGCCATGCGCAACGCGCCGGAGCGCGCCGAGCGGTTGCTGGCCGACCTGCGGGCCGGCATGGACGCGGTGAGCGGCGACATCAGGCAGCTCGTGTAGGGCCTGCGCCCGCCCGCCCTCGACGAGCTGGGCCTGGCGGGGGCGGTGGAGGAGCTGGCCGGCACGCCGGTCGAGGTCTCCGGCGACCTCGGCGGGCTGCCCGCGGCGGTCGAGGTGGCCGCGTACCGGATCGTCCAGGAGGCGCTCACGAACGCCCGCAAGCACTCCGGCGCCGCCCGGATCGCGATCGCGCTGCGGCGCGAGACCTGCCTGCGGGTGACCGTCACCGACGACGGCGCCGGGATCCCCCCGGACGCGCGGGCGGGCGTCGGGCTGGCCTCGATGCGCGAGCGCGCCGCCGAGCTGGGCGGCACCTGCGTGGTAGGGGAGGCCGAAGGAGGGGGCACCGTTGTCGAGGCGGAGCTGCCGCTGTGAAATTTCGCCATATACCCGAGCTGCTTCTTCCCTCTACAGTTACGCCTGACATGCTGACCTTCACCGCGCTCGGACCGTTCCAAGCCTGGGCCGACGGCGCCCCACTCGATCTCGGCGGCCAGCGGCAGCGGGCGGTGCTCGCGCGCCTGCTCGTCGCCGGCGGCCGCGCCGTGCCCGTGAACACGCTCATCGACGAGCTCTGGCCGGGCAGCCCGCCCGCCCAGGCCCTGTCCACGATCCAGGGCTACGTCTCCCGCCTGCGCCGCGCGCTCGAACCCGGCCGCGCGCCCCGCGAGGAGGCCGGCGTGCTGGTCTCCGCGCCGCCGGGATACGCCCTGCGGGCCCGCACCGATCAGGTCGACGCCTGGCACTTCGAGAGCCTGGTGAAGTCCGACGGCGCGCCGGCGCAGGTGTGGGCGGCCATGGAGACCGCCCTCGGGCTGTGGCGGGGGCCGGCGCTGGCCGAGTTCGAGGAGCTGAGCTGGGCCGCGACCGAGGCGGGCCGGCTGGAGGAGCTGCGGCTGATCGCCGTCGAGCGGCGCGCCGACGCCGGGCTCGCGCTGGGCCGGGCGACGTCGCTGGTGGCGGACCTGGAGGCGCACGCGACGGCGTACCCGCTGCGGGAGGAGGCATGGCGGCTGCTGGCGCTCGCGCTCTACCGGATGGGCCGCCAGGGCGACGCGCTGGCGGCGCTGCGCAGGGCGCGCGCCGTGTGGCGCGACGAGCTGGGACTGGACCTGTCGGCCGGGCTCAGGCGCCTGGAGGGCGACATGCTGGCCCAGCGCCTGGAGGAGCCCGCGCCCCCGCCCCCGCTCATGCCCGGGCCTGGGCCCGGGGCCGCCGACCCGGGCGTGCTGCGCGTGCTGGTGGCCGATGACCAGGCCCTCGTGCGCGCCGGGCTGCGGGCCATGCTGGCGAGCGAGGACGGGGTGGCCCTGGCGGGCGAGGCGGCCAACGGCGAGGAGGCGATCGCGGGCGTCCGCGACACCCGGCCGGACGTGGTGCTGCTCGACATCCAGATGCCGCGCCTGGACGGGCTGGCCGCCGCCCGCCGGATCCTGGCCGGCGAACGGCCGCCGAAGGTCGTGATGATGACCACGTTCGGCAGCGACGAGAACCTGTACGCGGCGCTGCGGGCGGGGGTCAGCGGGTTCGTGCTGAAGACGTCGCCCCCCGAGCAGTTCCTGGCCGCGATCAGGGCCGCGGCGGCCGGGGACGCGCTCATCGACCCCGCGGTCACCACGCGGCTGATCTCGGCGTTCGCCGGGCGTACCGACCCCGACTCGCCCCCGGCGCTGGCCGGGCTCTCCGACGAGCGGCTGGACGTGCTCAAGCTCGTCGCGCGCGGCCTGACCAACCGCCAGATCGGGCAGACGCTGTCGCTGCCCGAGGAGGAGGTGAGCCTCATGGTCAAGTCGCTGCTGGAGCACCTCGGGCTGTTCGACCGGGCGCAGCTGGTGATGGCCGCGTACGAGTCGGGGCTGGTCACTCCTGGCGGGAAATGATCTGCTTTTCGTCGCTTTGACGATAAAAATCGTCCCGTACTAGGCTGTTCGCGTGGCACAACTGCGCATTGCCCTGGCCCAGACGAACCCGACCGTAGGCGACCTGAGCGCCAACGCGGACCGGCTGGTCGCGTGGACCCGCGACGCCGCCGAGCGCGACGCTCACCTGGTCGTCTTCACCGAGATGTTCCTCACCGGCTACCCGGTCGAGGACCTGGTGCTGCGGACGTCCTTCGTGGACGCCAGCATCAGGACTTTGGCGGAAGTTGCGCGCAGGCTGTCCCGGGAGGGCCTGGGCGACCTGCCGGTGGTGGTCGGCTACGTCGACCGCGCCGGGCTGGCGCCGCGGGTCGGGCAGCCGAAGGGCGCCCCGCTGGACGCCGCCGCGCTGCTCTACCGGGGCGAGGTGGTCACCCGCACGGCCAAGCACCACCTGCCGAACTACGGGGTGTTCGACGAATACCGCTATTTCGTCCGCGGTGACCGGCTGCCGGTCTTCCGGCTGCACGGGGTGGACGTGGCGATCGCGGTGTGCGAGGACCTCTGGCAGGAGGGCGGCCCCGTGTCCGTCGTGGGGCAGGCGGGGGCCGGGCTGCTGGTGGTGCCGAACGCCTCCCCGTACGAGAAGGAGAAGGACGACGTACGGCTGGAGCTGTGCGCGCGGCGCGCCCGGGAGGCCGGGTGCGCCCTCGTCTACGTCAACCAGGTCGGCGGGCAGGACGAGCTGGTCTTCGACGGCGACTCGATCGTGGTGGACGGCACGGGCGAGCTGGTGGCGCGGGCCGGCCAGTTCAAGGAGGAGCTCCTGGTCGTGGACCTGGACGGCCTGCCGGTCGCGGACTCGGAGCCGGGCACGTACCCGTACGACGCGGGCGACGGCTCCACGATCACGGTCGAGCGCCTGGTGCTGTCGGACGACCCGGTCGCGCCCTACCCGCCCGTGCCCGCCCCGATCGCGGAGCGGCTGGACCTGCACGGGGAGGTCTACTCGGCGCTGGTGCTCGCGGTGCGCGACTACGTGGCCAAGAACGGCTTCCAGTCGGTCATCCTGGGCCTTTCCGGCGGGATCGACTCGGCCCTGACCGCCACGATCGCCTCCGACGCCATCGGCCCCTCGCGCGTCAACGTGGTGCTCATGCCCTCCCGCTACTCCTCCGACCACTCGCTGGCCGACGCCGAGGAGCTGGTGCGGCGGCAGGGCGTCTCGTCGCGGGTGGCGCCGATCGCCGACATCGTCGACGCGTACGAGAAGGAGATCGAGCTGTCGGGCCTGGCCGCCGAGAACCTCCAGGCCAGGGTGCGCGGCATGATCCTCATGGGGCTGTCCAACGAGCACGGCCACCTGGTGCTGACGACCGGCAACAAGAGCGAGCTGGCCACGGGCTACTCCACCCTCTACGGCGACTCGGCGGGCGGCTTCGCCCCGATCAAGGACGTGCCGAAGACGATGGTGTGGGAGCTGTCCCGGTGGCGCAACGCCCACTCGGACCCCGGGTTCCTGCTCCAGGCCGAGCGGCCGATCCCGGAGAACTCGATCGTGAAGGAGCCGAGCGCCGAGCTGCGGCCGGACCAGCGCGACACCGACTCGCTGCCGCCGTACGAGGTGCTGGACCGGCTGCTGGACGACTACGTGGAGAAGGACATGGGCTCGCAGGAGCTCATCGCGGCCGGCCACGACCCGGCGCTGGTGACGCGGGTGATCCGCCTGGTGGACCTGGCCGAGTACAAGCGGCGCCAGTATCCCCCGGGTCCCAAGATCACCCCGAAGAACTTCGGCCGCGACCGCCGCCTGCCCATCACCAACCGCTGGCGCGAGACCACCACCTGACCCGCCCCGTCCCCGCTCCGGCGGCCCCGGGCGGTCAGTGTGCGGCGGCGAGGGCGAGCGAGGCGCCCGCCAGCGCCAGGAACCCTCCGGGGAAGACGATGTTGCCGAACACCCGGGCGCGGACGTGCACGGCGACCGCGCCCAGGAAGAACAGCACGAGCCCCGTCGCCGCCGCGAGCCCCAGGATCCGGACGCCCAGGAGACCGAGCACGAGCCCGGCCGCCCCGGCGGCCTTCAGCGCGCCCAGCCACGGGACCCAGGACGGCGCGACGCCCACCTGATCCGCGTTGGCGAGAACGGCCTTCGCGCCCGCGAAGTCGGCGATCGCCGCCGCTGCGTTGGCCACGATCGTGACGGCGGTGACCACCACATATGCGGTGAACATACGAACGACCTCCGTTCGATCCGGCGTTCGCTCACCAGCTTTACCGAGTGGCACCCTGGCGTCCAATACCTGCATCTATAACCTGATGGCATGGATGTGGACACGCGGTTGCTGCGCTACTTCATCGCCGTGGCGGAGGAAGGCGGGCTCACCCGCGCCGCCCAGCGGCTTTACGTGTCGCAACCGGCTCTCACCAAGCAGATCAAGCAGCTGGAGGCCCAGCTCGGGGTGCTGCTCTTCACCCGGTCGCGGACCGGGATGTCCCTCACCGAGCCGGGCCGGGCGCTGGCCGAGCGGGCCCCCGAGCTGCTGGCCGCCTGGAACCGGGCGCTGCGCGAGACCCGGCACGCGGCCGACCGCGCGGCCCGCGTGCTGCGGGTCGGCTTCCTGGCCAGCGCCGCCAACGAGGCCACCCAGGAGATCGTGGCCGCCTTCGCGCTCCGCCGGCCGGGCTGGCGGGCCGACATGCGCCAGGCGTCGTGGTCGAACCCCACCGCCGGGCTCGCCGACGGGAGCGTGGACGTCGCGCTGCTCCGCGTACCGTTCCCCGGGCAGGACGGCCTGCGGGTGGAGGTGCTGTTCAGCGAGCCCCGCTGGATCGCCCTGCCCTCGTCGCACCCGCTCGCCACGCGGGACCTGATCCCCTTCAGCGAGCTGTGGGACGAGCCGTTCGTCGCGGCTCCGGAGGAGACGGGCCCGTGGCGGGACTTCTGGGTGGGCGCGGACGAGCGCGACGGCCGTCCTGTGCGCATCGGGGCCGTGGCCGACCAGCCGGACGAATGGCTCAGCGCGATCGCCAACGGCTACGGCGTCGCCCTGGCGCCCGAGTCCGCCGCCCGCTACTACGCGCGGCCCGGCGTCACGTACCGGCCGGTGAGCGGCATCAGCCCGACCCGGGTGGGCGTCGCCTGGGACCCGGCCGACGACGCCGACCCGATCGTCCAGGACTTCGTCCGCTGCTGCCTCGACAGCCGCGTCTCCGCCGACCCCTCTGGCGAAACGCGTAACCAGTAGGTTACGCTTTCCAGGTGGACGAGGTGGCGGGTGCGATCGCGGATCCGGTGCGGCGGCAGATCCTGGTGCTGCTCAGGGACGGGCGGCTGTCCGCCGGCGAGGTCGCCGAGCGCTTCGCGATCAGCCGGCCCGCCGTGAGCCGTCACCTGCGGGTGCTCAGGCAGAGCGGGCTGGTGCGCGCGGAGCTCGTCGGCAGGCAGCGCTTCTACACGCTCGACCCGGGGCCGTTCACCGAGCTCATCGCGTGGCTCACCCCGTTCGTCCGGCCCTCCGGGTGGGAGCACCACCTTGACGCGCTGGAAACAGAGGTCTACCGGATCCGCCGCGAGCGCCGTGACGCCGCCGCGGACAGCAGGAAGGAAGGCACCGCATGAGTCTCATCCCCACAGGCAGGTTGTTCCGTACGGACGGGGGCAGCGACCTCGTCCTCACCCGAACCTTCCGCGCGCCCGCCGAGGACGTGTGGGCCAGCCTCACCGAGCCCGAGCGCACGGCCCGCTGGTTCGGGCCCTGGGAGGGCGACGCGGGGCCCGGGCGCACGATCAAGGTGCAGATGCTCTTCGAGGAGCAGACGCCCTGGTACGACATGCGCATCGACGCCTGCGACCCGCCGCGCCGGCTGGCGGTGTCGTCGCTGGACGAGCACGGGGCCTGGCACCTCGAGCTGCTGCTGTCGGAGGCGGGCGGCACGACGGAGCTGCGCTTCGTCCAGCACCTCGAGACCGAGGACGGCCTCGGCGAGATCGGCCCCGGCTGGGAGTACTACCTGGACCTGCTCGTGGCCTCCCGCGACGGCTCCCCCACGCCGGACTTCGACGACTACTACCCCTCGATGAAGGCGTACTTCACCGGCCTGACCGCCCAGGACGGCCCCGACAAGGCGTGACGAAACGGGCGGCACGGATGCGCCGAACGCACCCATGCCCCTCCCCCACCGGCACCCGTGCCCCACTCCCGCCGACACCCGCGCTCCACTCCCGCCTGCACCCACGCCCCTCCCCCGCCGGCACCCGTGCTCTACTCCCGCCGCCACCCGCTCCGCGACGCAGGCGAGCGTCACGACCGGGCGGGCACCGCAGCCGGCGGGGCGTCCCAACCGGTGGCGTTTCGACCGGCGGGCATCCAGACCAGCGGGCGGAAGATTGTCGGTGGCGGCTGGCACAGTTGGCGCGTGGCCCAACCCCTGAAAGAAATGATCAACGCCCGGTCCGTGTCGGTGCTGGCCGACGGGCTGGCCGCCGCCTGGGCGCCGTTCCCGCGGGACCGCTTCACCGCGCAGGCCCTGGGCGGGCTCGACGGGCTCGAGCTGAAGGCCCGGGTCGCCCACGTCGCCGCGGCCCTGCACGACGCGCTGCCCCTGCCCTACCCGCAGGCGGCCGAGCTGGTGCGCGAGTGCGCCTCGCGGGCGGCGCTGGACATGTGGAGCGGCTGGCCGGCCACCGAGCACACGGCCGTGCACGGGCTCGACCACCTGCACGCGGCGATGGACACGCTGGCCGTGCTCACGCCGTACGCGACGGGCGAGTTCGCCGTGCGCCCCTTCCTGGAGCACCACCGCGACGACGCCCTCAAGATCATGTACGGCTGGGCGGAGTCACCCGACGAGCACCTGCGCCGGCTGGCCTCCGAGGGTTCGCGCCCCCGGCTGCCGTGGGCCGGACGGGTGGGCTGGCTGATGGCCCCGGGCCCGACGCTGCCCCTGCTCGACCGGCTGCGCGACGACCCGAGCGAATACGTCCGCCGCTCGGTCGCCAACCACGTCAACGACCTGGCCAAAGACCATCCCGAGGTCGTGGTCGAGCTGCTGGCGCGGTGGCGCTCCGCCGGCGGCTCATACGTGGAGAAGGTGCTGCGCCACGCCGTGCGCGGGCTGCTGCGCTCCGGCCATCCGGAGGCGCTGACGCTGGTGGGCGCCACACCGGGCAGCGGCTCGGTCGACGCGCTGGCCCTGGAGGGCGACGTCGTGGCGGTGGGCGGAAAGCTGGCCTTCACGGTCACGGTGACGGCGGGGGCGGCGGGGCCGGTGCTGCTGAAATACGCGATCCGGCGGGCGGGCTCGCGCCGCGTGTTCCACCTGGGCCAGCGGGAGGCGGGCAGGGTCGGGGAGACGTTCACCGTACGCAAGAGCCATTCCTTCCGCCCGGTCACGACCCGCGACGAGCCGCCTGGCGCAAGGGAGCTCGACGTGATCGTCAACGGCAGGGTGGCCGCGAGCGTCCCGTTCACCCTGGTGCCCGAGGGGGCCGATTCGTGACGGCGAGATGACCCCGTGGCTGGAGGCGACGCCGTACGGCCGGGGGCGACTTCGTGACCCAGAAGGCCCCGCAACCCAGAAGGCCCCGCAACCCAGGAGGCCCCGCGACCCGGGAGGCCCCGCGACCCAGGGGGCACGTGACCAGGGGGCCCCGCGACCTAGGAGGCCCCATGGACCCGGGAGGCTCGTGACCCGGGACGGGCCCGCAACCCCAGGCGGCGACGCCGTGAGTCCTCACGGGAGGCGATGGCCGTGATCCTGGAAGGCGGAAGCGTGATGGCAGGCGGGAGGCAACGTCATTAGTCCTGACGAAGGCGGAGACGGAGGTGGAGGCGTGACGGAGGCAGCCCGGGAGCCTCGGGACATCGACCTGCTCCGGGTAGAGCTGGGCGTCATCTGGCGCCTCGACGACCGTGGCCGACTGCCCGGGCCGGAGGACGTGGTGATCGGCGTGGCGGCCGACGGCCTGATCGTGGCCGTGGCCGACTCCGTGTCCGACACCCTCGCCGGGCGGCTGCTCGACCTCACCGCGGGAGGCACCCCGTCCCCCTTCGGCACGCCGCCGGACGTGCTCGAGGGCTGCCGGGCACTCCTGGGCGGTGAACGGGTGGCGGTGTCCGGCGGGCCGAGCTACCTGGTGAGGCCACCGGTGCGGTTCGACGTACCGGTGCGGGTGCTCAGGTCGGACGAGCCCGCGCACGTCCGGCTCGTACGCCCCTTACGGCCCGGCAACTGGGCCCCCGAGGAGTGGGAGTCGCTCTGCGACGGCGGTGAAGGCGCACCCTGGGCGATGATCGTCGAGGACGGGCAGGTGGCCGCGATCTGCCATACGGCCCGCTTTACCCCGGCCGGCGCCGAGGCGGGCACCTGGACGTCTCCCCTCTACCGAGGCCGCGGATACGCCGCCGCGACCACCGCCACCTGGGCCGACCTCCTGCCGGGCCTCCAGCTGTTCTACAGCACGAGTGCGGACAACCGCTCCTCACGGCGGGTTGCCGAGCGGCTCGGGCTGCGCGCACTCGGCTGGCTCTGGAAGCTCACCACCTGAAGACCCGACCGCGCCCACACCGACGACGCTCAGCTTCCTCGCGCGGCTGTCCCTGACGGCCACACGCCCCCGTGCGTCCGGAGGACGCCTCAGGGGCCGGTGAGCTCACGGACCCGACCGACCACGCACAGGGCAGACCGACGCACGGGCCCGATCGGCTCAGGGGCGGGGGCGGGGGCGGTGCCTGCGTGGAGGATCTCCTGCTCCCATCGTTCGCGTGGCTGGGTGTGCAGCCGCCAGTAGTGCTCGGCGATGTCGTCCGGGTCGAAGTCCGTGCCCGGCGCGACCGGCCCGGCGACGGTGACGCTGGCCACGTGGACGCCGGACGGCCCGTACTCCTCGTCCAGCATCGTCACCAGCGTCCGCACGCCCGCCTTGCCGAGGGAGAGGCTGACGTAACGTGCCTTGGGTTCGGGCATGCCGCCGGTGACGATGAACGTACCGCTGCCGCGCCGCGCCATCGCGGGCGCCACGTGCGCGGCGGCGACGAGCGCGCCCACCACGTTGACCGCCCACGCGTCGAGCTGCGCCCGCGCGCTCACCTTCCCCGGCGTGTCCGGGCGGATGATCGCGGCGTTGTAGACCACGACGTCCGGTGGGCCCAGCTCGCCCGCCGCCGCGTCGAGCGCGGCGCGCAGCTCGCCCTCGTCGGCGCAGTCGGCCCGGTACGAGAGCGCCCCCTCCAGGTCGAGGTCGTTGCCGGTACGCGAGACGAGGGCCACCGGCAGGCCCTCCTTCGCGAACCGGCGGGCGACGGACCGGCCGATCCCCGGACCCGCCCCGATAATCACCGCTCCCGGCATCATCAGCTCCTTTCACGTTGTTGCGAGTGACAGTCGGACGGTAGGGCGTCACATCGATGTGAAGGTCAAGGGAGCGCATGAGAATCGGTGATCTGGCCCACGAGACCGGGGTGAGCAGGCGGCTGCTGCGCTACTACGAGGAGCAGGGGTTGCTGCGGCCCCGGCGGCTGCCCAACGGATATCGCGAGTACGATGACGCGGACGTGGCCGCCGTGCGCCACATCCGTACGATGCTCGCCGCCGGCCTGCCCACCGCCGTCATCGCGCGGCTGCTGCACTGCGTGCACGACGACGGCGAGCGCATGGTGCCGACCGCCTGCCCCGGCATGGTCAGCAACCTGCGGCGGGAACGCCGGCGCATCGCCGAGACGATCGAGCAGCTCCAGGTCTCGCAGCAGGCCCTCGACACGATGCTCGCCACCGTCCTGGAACAGCGCTGACACCCGGCCCGACGCGCGCCACCGGCGAACGTCTCCACGCGTCCACCGGGATCTCCGGCGAACGTCCGCACGCGTCCACCGGGCTCTCCGGCGGACTGTCCCCGCATGTTGTCCACCCACCCGGAGGACGGCCTCGTGCGGCCTCGGGAGGACGGGGCCACGCGCCGCCAGCCAAGCGCCGCCGGGTAAGCGCCCCGAAGATCAGCCCGGGGTCAGGGCCGTAGGTCGGTTCTCGCCCGGCCGGTGGCCGGGTCCTGCGGGACGGACCGGTGCTGGTGGATCATCAGCCACGCGCCGTCCCGCCGCTGGAACACCCTCGTCGCGCGCGACCAGCTCTCCTCCGACCCGTCGACGCGCACCAGGTCCAGCCCCCACGCCACCGCCATATCCTCCCGGACCATGACCTTCAGCTCGGGAACGTCCAGGGTGACGCCGGCGTCGCCGCCCGCGTCGAGCCCGCGGGCGCAGAAC
Source organism: Nonomuraea sp. KM90 (assembly GCF_052246675.1). NCBI lineage: Bacteria > Bacillati > Actinomycetota > Actinomycetes > Streptosporangiales > Streptosporangiaceae > Nonomuraea > Nonomuraea sp. KM90. The sequence continues at coordinate 358,010 of NZ_JBQQCB010000001.1, forward strand.
TCGCGCACCGCGTCCACGCCCACGTATTGGAGGGGCACCTCCTGCTCGTACGACACCACGTCGCCGGCGATGGTCGCCATCATGCCGTCGAGGTCGTGGGCGGCGGTGCATTCGTACCACCGCTGGTACACCTGCCGCACCTCCTGCTCGGCCGCCCCCGCGTCCGTGATCGGGAAGGAGTGGTGCTCGTGGGCCACGACCCACTGCCCGCCCTCCTTGCGCAGGCCGAACGTCAGCCGCAGCCGTCGTGAAAGGTCATCAGCGGTGATGCCGCAGCGCAGCAGCGCGTACGCGAAGGCGACGTCGGCCCCCGCCGTGACCTCCAGCGACTCGATCTCGAACAACGCCCCCTGCGCCTGCCACCGCAAGAACGGCGGCCAGGTCTTCCGGTACGCCTCGATGCCCCGGACTCCCTCCTGGGGCGGCGGCACGTCGTACATGACGATGTCGTCGGCGTGCCCGGCGACGACCCCGGCCAGGTCGCACGCGTGCACGGCCTCGGCCCAGCGCTCGATCAGGGTGCGGATCTGCTGCTCATCGGTGTTCATGGTGGGTTCCCTCCGGATCGGATCATCCCGTCGGGACTACAACCCGCCCCGATCCGGAAACTCATCGCGCCCCAGCAGAATCGGCAGCCCGAACTCCGCGAAGTCCGCCGTCAGGAACGAGACCACCTCGGCGATCTCCGTACCGCGCACGACGATCAGGTCCAGGCCGGTCGGCACGTAGCCGTCCCGTTCCTCGTCCCACATGTACGTACCGAACGCCAGCTGCCCGTTCGCCCGCGCCGGCAGGAACCGCCACCGGTGCTTCAGCGGCGCCGCCAGCAGGAAGCCCCGGATGCCGGCGCGGCCCCGGTACCAGGCGGTCAGCGGCGGCATGGAGTATTTCGCGTCCTCGGCCAGCATGGCCACGATGGCGTCGACGTCCCCGGCCTCCCAGGCGGACATGTAGCGCCGGGCGAGCTCCCGCTGGGCCGCCTCGCCGGGCGCGCGCAGGGTCTGCTGCTGGGTGGCCTCGGGAAGCAGCCCCGCCACCTCCTTGCGGGCGCGCTGCAGGGCGCTGTTGACCGCCGCGACCGTGGTGTCGAGCAGGTCGGCGACCTCGCGGGCGGCGTACCCGAGGACGTCGCGCAGCAGCAGCACGGCGCGCTGCACGGCCGACAGGTGCTGCAGCGCCGCCACGAACGCCAGCTCCACGCTCTCCCGCGCCAGCACCCGCGCCTCCGGCTCGAGCCCGGCCGTCCAGCCCATCAGCCGATCGGGGTACGGCTCCAGCCAGGCCACCTCGGTGGCCGGCGCGCCACCGGGGCTGAGATCGGTGGGCAGCTCGCGGCGTCCCCGGCGCTCGATGAGGGTCAGCGACCGGTTCGTCGCGATCTTGTAGAGCCACGCCCGGATCGACCCCCGGTCCTCGAACCGCGCCAGACCCCGCCACGCCCGGTCCAGGGTCTCCTGCACGGCGTCCTCGGCATCGTGAACGGAGCCCAGCATCCGGTAGCAGTGGGCCCGCAGCTCGTCCCGCAACGGCCCGACCAGCCGCCCGAACGCCTTCTCGTCCCCGCCCCGCGCCGCGGCCAGCAATTCCGCCAGCCCCGCGCCGTCATCCTCCTCGGCCCAGGCCCGCCCCATCACCCACCCCATCCGTGTCGCGTGCCAAGCTACCGCGCCACCCACAACCCAGGCAGCGCCGCCCGGACGAGCAACACGCCGTCCCCAGTGACAGCCGAGGCGGGGGACGGCGACCAGCGGCCTCGGGGCTTCTGAGGCGTATAGCTGAGACTTCGTCCCGCTCGACGGAGAGACGGTGCCGGATCTGAGACGATCGTGGTGCCATGACGGAGATGACACATTGCGTCTCGTGCGGCGGCGGCGCCGTGGCCCCCGACGGCCGCTGCTGGGACTGCGGTCACGCGCAACCCGCCTTCCGCGCCCATCTGGAGCTGACAGTGGACGGTGGCGCCGCGGGGGTGAGCGATCGCGGCCTGCGCCGCGCGGTCAACGCGGACGCGATGGCGCTGACCAGGATGGGCGCATGGACGGTCGGCGTGGTCTGCGACGGTGTCTCCATGTCCCCCCGCTCTGAGCGCGCCGCCCAGGTGGCCGCCGAGGCGGGCGCGGCCGCGACGGCCGCGCGCCTGCGTGCGGGCGCGCTGCCGGAGACGGCTCTGACGGAGGGCGCACTCATGGCGGGCCGAGCGGTCGCCGCCCTGGCCGGGATCCGCACGGCCCACCCACCAACCGCCCCGGCCGCACCCGGGACGAGCAACGCGACCCTCCCCACTGGCCCGGCCACACGCCGGCCGACCAGCGCGGTCGCGCCCGCCGAAGCGATCACCTCGCTCGCGGCGGCGGAGCTCGGGGCGCCCGCCTGTACGTACGTTGCGGGCGTCGCCGGTCCGGAAGGCGTCTGGAGCTGCTGGGTGGGCGACAGCCGCGCGTACTGGCTGCCGGACGAGGGCACCGGCATGGCGTTGACCGAGGATGACACCGGCGAGCACGAGGCGCTGTCCGCCTGGCTGGGCGCCGACGCCGGCGCACCGGAGCCGCGCGTCCGCAGCTACCGTCCCTCAGCCCCGGGCCGCCTGCTGCTGTGCACCGACGGCCTCTGGCGCCACCTCCCCGACCCGGGCTCTCTGCGCGCCCACGCCGCCCCGGCGGGCGACCTCCTGAAGGCGGCGCGCGCACTCGTCGAGCACGCCATCGCCGCGGGCGGCCAGGACAACATCACCGCCCTGCTGATCCCCTTCAGGCCGACGGACGTGCCGCGGCGGCCCTGACCCGATCCCGACACGGGTCAGGCCGGTTCAGGTGGCAGGCGGGCTGCGATGCCGTCGAGGATGAGGTCGAGGCCGAGCAGGAACTGGCTGTCGAAGTCGCCGTTGTCCACCTGCGAGTGCCGGGCGAGCTCGGCCTCCCGCTCGTTCAGATGGCCCGCGACCCGGGCCCGGATCTCGGCGTCGGCCGCAGGGGTGCGGACGGTGGCCCACCAGGTGTTCTCGGAGGCGACGAAGCCGTTGACGTAGGAGGACAGGGTCCCTACGGCGGCGGTGAGCTCGGGGCCGGTCAGGCCGGCGCGGGCGAGGGCGGAGTAGAACAGGCGGGAGCGGGCCAGCGCGTTCGGGCCGAGCAGGGGCCGGGTGGCGGTGAGTGCGGGGACCCAGGGGTGGCGGCGCATGACGGCCCGGCTCTGGGTGAGCTGCCCGACCAGGGTGCCGCGCCACGGGCCCGGCTCGCGCGGCTCCTCGATCTCGCCGATCACCTCGTCCAGCGCGAGGTCCAGCACGTCTTCCTTGCTCCGTACGTACTCGTACAGCGACATCGTGCCGGCCCGCAGGCGTGCGGCGAGGGCCCGCATGGAGAACCCGGGCACGCCCTCGGCGTCGAGGAGGCCGACGGCGGCCTCGACGATGCGCTCACGGGACAGCCGCGGCCGGCGCGGACGCCCGTCCTCGCGTAACCAGATCGACTCCGGCATCCCCGACGTCCTTCCGTGCACTGTACGGAAAACCGTACGGCTAGCTTAGGCGGCCCCGAAGGAACGGAGGAACAGTCATGGACTGGGAGCGGGACCACGCGATGCTGGCCCTGCGGATCGACCGCCTGGCGACCGGCGGCCTGTCCGGCACGATGCTCATCTACCGGGGCCCGGCGGAGTGGAGCGACCGGGTCGCGGCCGAGCCGCCCGCCGAGCCCGCCGCGCTGGCGGAGGAGGCCGAACGGCTCATGGAGTGCGCCCCGGACCCCTACCTGGCCGCCCACGTACGGGCGATGCGCGCCGTGGCCGGCCATCTGGGCGGCGAGCGGCTGCCGCTCGCCGAGTACGGCAGGGAGTGCCTGGGCCTGGAGCCGCGGTGGGTGCCGGAGGAGGTGTTCGAGCAGGCGCACGCCGAATTGGACCGGGCCCTGCCGGGGACGCCCGGTTCGCTGGCCGAGCGGTTGCGGGCCTGGCAGGCGGCCCACACGCTGGAGCCGATCGAGCGGCTGCCCGAGCTGGTGGACAGGGCGGTCGCCGAGACGCGGCGCAGGACGAACGCGATCATCCCACTGCCGCCCGGCGAGGTGGTGGAGTGCCGGCTGGTGGAGGGCGTGGGGTTCCACGGGGCGGGCGCCTACGAGGGCGGGCTGAAGTCCACGATCCACATCAACAAGGAGATCCCGTTCAACCTGGCCGACCTGCTGTATCTCGTCGCCCACGAGGGACATCCGGGGCACATCGCCGAGTCGATGCTGAAGGAGGCACACCTCGGGGAGCGGCAGCGGGTGCGGTTCATGCTCTCGCCGTCGTTCGTGCTCAGCGAGGGGCTCGGGCTGCTCGCCGAGGAGCTGCTGTTCCCCGGGGACGAGGCGCAGGTCTGGCTGAACGCGAACGTCCTGCCCGAGGCCGGGATCCGGCCGGACGGGAGCGACTTCGCGGCCGTTCATCATGCCAAGAACGTGCTGTGGGGCGTGTGGGGCAACGCGGCGTTCCTGGCGGCGGAGGGGCGCGGGGAGGCGGAGCTCGCCGCGTATCTCGGGAAGTGGTCGCTCTACGGTGACGGCGAGATCGCGGGCGCGCTCGGGCTGTTCAGGCCGTCGGCGATGCGCCCGTACATATTCGGTTATTTCCATGGATGGGAGCTGCTGCGGCCCTGGGTGACCGGCCCGGACCTGGTCCGCCGCCTGCTCACCGAGCAGCTACTCCCCGCCGACGTCACTCCCTGACGCGCGCCGCGCGATCAGCTGCTCGACGCCGTCGAGCAGCAGGTCGAGGCCGAAGCGGAAGTCCGCGTCGTCCGCCCAGGAGTCGGCACCGTGCATGACGCCCCCGCGCACGGCCGCCGAGAGGGCGGGGTAGGTCTCGGGGTCGAGCACCTCGGCCAGCACCTCGCCGTAGTCGAAGGGGCTGTCGATCCCGCTCTCGTCGAACTCGGCGAACCCCGTGCCCATGGTCTGGACGAGCGCCGCGTCGGTCAGCGCGTAGCCGGTCAGCGCGCTGGCCACGTTGATCTTCTCGCCGTCGTCGAGCCCCGTGCCGTCGAGCGCGGCCAGCGCGCGGTCCAGCCAGAGCAACCGCCGCGGGCCCAGGGGCGGGGCGAACCGGGTGATCACCAGCAGCCACGGGTGCCCGAGCACGAGGTCGCGCTGGGCCCGGGTCCACCGGCCGAGGTAGTCACGCCAGGGCAGGCCGCCCGGGTCCGGCGGGTGGGGCGCCACGTAGTCGGCCATCGAGGTCAGCAGGTCCTCCTTGCTGCCGACGTACCGGTACAGTGCCGTCGCCGCGACCCCCACCCGCGTGGCCACGCTGCCCATCGACACCCCGGCCAGCCCCTCGGAGTCGGCGATCTCGATGGCGGCGGCGGTGATCGTGGCCAGGTCGAGCCGCGGCCGCGGCCCCCTGCGCGACGCCGGCTCGCGCCCCCACATCCGTTGCAGCATGGGGGGAAGCCGCCGTTCCTGCGCCATCCACATCCTCCTCGGCTTGACTCGCTCCTAGGATTCTGCATTACCTTGAAACTATGAACGCCGTACACAGTAGGCCATTCACAGATGCCATTGTCGCCCGGGGACTCACCAAGTCCTTCGGCGACACGCGGGTGCTGACCGGGATCGACCTGACCGTGCCCACCGGGTCGCTGCTGGCCGTACTCGGCCCGAACGGCTCGGGCAAGACCACGACCGTACGGATCCTGACCACGCTGCTCGCCCCCGACGGCGGCACCGCCATGGTGGCCGGGCACGACGTGACCCGGGAAGGCGTGGCGGTCCGCCGCGCCATCGGGCTGGCCGCGCAGCAGGCCACCGTGGACGCCCTGCTGACCGGGCGGGAGAATCTGGAGCTGTTCGCCGGCCTCTACCACCTGGGCCGCCGCCCCGCCCGGAAGCGGGCCGACGAACTGCTGGAGCGCTTCGACCTGGCCGCCGCCGCGAACCGGCGGGCCGGCACGTACTCGGGCGGCATGCGGCGCCGCCTGGACCTGGCGGCCAGCATGGTGTCGGCGCCGCCGATCCTGTTCCTCGACGAGCCCACGACCGGGCTCGACCCGCGCAGCCGGGCCGAGCTGTGGTCGGTGATCCGCGAGCTGCTCGGGTCCGGCACCACCATCCTGCTCACCACGCAGTACCTGGAGGAGGCCGACCACCTCGCCGACCGCGTCGTGGTCATCAACGGCGGCCGGGTCGTCGCCGACGACTCCCCCGCGGCGCTGAAGCGCCAGGTCGGCTCGGAACGCCTGGCGCTGCGCCTGGCACAGGCCGCCGACCTGCCCCGCGCGGGCGCCGCCCTGACCGGCTTCGGCGCGCACCTCGACGCCGAAGCAGGGGAGGTCACGCTGGCCGTCCAGGACCCCGACCACCTGCGCCGCACGCTGGAGGTGCTGCACGGGGCGGGCATCGCCGTCGAGCACGTGGAGCTGCGCACGCCCACCCTCGACGACGTCTTCTTCGAGCTCACGGCGGCCGCGGCATGAGCACCCCCATCACCGCCGCGGGCGACCTGAGCCGCCTGGTCGTCCGCGACCTGCGCCGCGAGCTGCGCGTCCTGGACGGCCTGATCGTGAACACGGCCCTGCCCGTGATGATCATGGTCCTCTTCGTGTACGTGTTCGGCGGCGCGATCACGACCGGCTCCAGCGGCCTCGACTACATCGACTTCGTCGTGCCCGCCGTGCTGCTCATGTCCGGCGGGTACGGCGCCGCGCTGACCGCCGTGACCATCTCCGACGACATGACCGGAGGCATGATCGACCGCTTCCGCACCCTGCCCATCAGCGGCTGGGTGGTCCCGGCGGGGCACGTCGTGGCCTCGGTGATCCGCAACGTGGCGTCCTCCGCCATCGCGCTGGCCGCCGCGCTCCTGCTGGGCTTCCGCTCCGACGCCACGCTCGCCGACTGGGCGCTGGTGCTGGCCCTGGTGATCGGGTACGTGCTGGCCATGTCCGCGCTGGCGGCGGTCTGGGGCCTGCTGGTCAGGTCGTCCCAGGCGGCCGGGGCGTTCAGCTTCTTCGTGCTCTTCCTGCCGTACGTGTCGGACGGCATCGTGCCCGCCGAGACCATGCCGGGCGTGCTGCGGGCGTTCGCCACCCACCAGCCGCTCACGCCGATCATCGAGACGATGCGGGGGCTGCTGCTGGACCTGCCCATGGGCTCGTCGGGGGCGGTGGCCACGGCGTGGCTGGCGGGCACGGTCGTGCTCGCCCTGCCGGTGGCGGCGGTGCTGTTCCGCCGCAGGACCGCGTCAGGCGGCTAGCGGGGCGTCAGGCGGCCAGAAGGAGGGTCAGGCCGCCGACCGTGTAGCAGACCATCAGCACGAACAGCGGGATCTGCCCGGCGACCGCGCGGGCGGGCGGCAGCAGGCGCACCGAGCGGTCGTGGGCGGCCACCACGCCGGCGACGTGGCCGAGCACGATGGCCAGCACCTGCACGGTGGCGATCGTCGCCGGCGCGACGGCGTTCAGGTCCGGCTCGGCGTCCAGGCCGAGCGCCAGGGCGACGGCGTGCCGGCCCTCGACGACCAGCAGCGAGAAGTAGTGCGCGATCAGGTAGCCGACGGCGATGGGCAGCAGCGAGTGGGCGAAGCGGGCGGCCAGCCCTCTCCTGCCGCCGATCAGCCCGGCCGCGCCGAGGCAGGCGGCGTACAGGACGGCCACGCCGGCCACGGCCGCCAGCAGGCCGAGCGTGCCCAGGCCGGTGCGGCCGAGCGGCCCGGACTGCAGGGCGTCCACCCAGACGGGGGCCGAGGAGAAGCCGTCGTAGCCGGTGCTGCCGAGCAGCACGCAGACCGTGGCGACCAGGCCGGGGGCGGGCTCGACGGCGTCGAGGCCGTCGAACGGGTTGCGCAGCACCCGCCTGCCGTCGGCGCGCCGGCCGAGCGGCGACAGGTGGCCGATCAGGGTCGAGTACACCTCGAACGGGTCGCCCCGCTCCAGCCAGGCGTGGCCGTAGACGAGGGTGCCGGCCAGCTGCGCGGCGCCGTACAGGGTGAGGAAGGTCAGCAGGGTGAGGGGCGCGGCGGGCTCGGGGGCGGCCAGCTCCATCCACGTGAACGCGAGCAGGCCCGCGGCCGCGGGCCAGTAGCCGAGCCCCGGCGGGTACGGGCGGCGCGGCCGGTCCGGCAGCAGCCGGAACGGGTTCAGCGCCCGCCACACCGGCCCGAGCAGCAGCGACGCCGGCACGAGGCCGACCCAGAAGAGCACGTACACCAGGTACGGCCCCGCGTTCTCCGTGTCCGGGCCGACCGCGAGCCAGCCGAGGGTGTGGACGGCGGCCAGCAGGGTCAGGACGCGGGCGGGGCGCGCGGGCAGGCGTACGGGGATCACCCGGCCGGCCAGGTCGCCGCGGAAGCGCGAGTCGGCCCAGAGCAGGCCGAGGGCCAGGAACGACACGACGAGCGCCGCGAACGCGCCCGCGTAGGCGTAGAAGAGCGGGATCGGCAGGTCGGCGCGCTCGCCGACACCGTGCGCGAGCACGCCCACCGGTCCGGGACCGCCGCCGGGTGCGAGCACGCCCACCGGCTCGGTGTCGCCCGGTACGAGCACGCCCGCCACCGGCGAGCCGACCGGGTCCGCCGTCATCGGACGGCCAGTTGTGTCAGGACCAGCCTGCTCCCGTGGGTCTCCACCTGGAACACCCCGGTCAGGTCCGCCGTGAACCGCACGGTCGCGGGCACGCCGGGCCGCAGCTCGGCCGTGATGTCGTACCCGTGGACGTGCACCTCGTCGGCCACGTCGCTGGTGACGGTGATGCCGACCTGGCGTCCCTTGCCCACCTCCAGCCAGCCGGGAGCCGGGCTGACCCGGCCGCGCGCGATGGTGATCTCCGCGTCCGCCCGCCCGCTCGGCGCGCCCGTCGCCACCTCGTGGCTGTTGCCGGGGTCGCGGTGGCCCTGCGCCAGCGGCCCGCACCCCGCCACCAGCACGCACGCCAGCACGGGGACCAGGCCGCCTCTCACGCGGAGACCTCGGCCCCGGCGGGCCGCTCCTCCGCCGCGGCCCGGCCGCGCCCGGGCGCCAGCACCACGACGGCGCACAGCACCCAGAACCCGGTGACCAGCCCCCGGATCCACCCCGGCCCCAGCGGGATGACCGGAATCAGGTACACCAGCCGGTCGAACGCGTCCACGCAGGCCAGCACGCCCACCACGATCGTGGACCAGCCGAACACCGGCCGCCCGGCCCGCAGCGCCGCCCCCAGGCACAACCACCACGCCCCCATGAGCAGCAACGCCACCCCCGCCTGCGCCGAGCTGCCCAGGGCCCCGGCCACGACGTCGAGCGCCAGCCCGACCGCCCCCGCCGCGGTCCCGGCCACGACGAGCCGGTCCCGGCGCAGGCCGATCGCCGCCGGCCCGGCCGCCACCCCGCTCCCCGGCGACGTTTCCCCACCGCCGCCGTACTGCCGGGCGATCCGCCGCGATCGCCACCAGAACAGCCCCGCCAGCAGCCCCAGCACCACCGACCCGCCCAGGGCGAGCTGGGCCTCCACCTTGCCCAGCCCCGAAGCGCCGAACCAGTCGCACCCGGCGGGCAGCCGCGCCTCGAAGGCGCTGAAGTCGGCGCACAGATACAGCTTCACCAGCTTGACCGGCTCGGCCAGCAGCCGGTTCGACCCGCCCGACAGCGCGGGCGCCGCCGCCGCGCAGACCGGCAGCACGGCGGGCGAGGACGCGCCCACGTCCCCCTGCCAGCAGTTGCCCGTGCCCTGCCCGTCCCACCACACGTCCAGCCCGTTCGGCCGCCGCTCCCCCGCCGGGCCCACGCCGAACACGTTGCCCTCGTAGCGGTTGTGGTCCGACGTGTCGGCCTGCTTGGCCAGGTCGTTCTCGCCCCTGATGAACGCCGGCACGCCGAAGAGCTGGAACGCCGCCCGCCGATGCCCCCAGACCTGGTTGCCGGCGAAGACGTTGTAGTTGCCGCCCGCCACGATCACGCCCGTCCCCGGCGGCACGCCCACCTGCGAGCACACCACGCCCCGCTCGTATCCGCGCTCGGCGGGGGGCTTGGCGCAGGTGCCGTCCCGGGTGTGCCGGTAGTAGTCGCGGTTGTTGTCGTAGATCTTGTTGTTCTCGAACCTGGCGTGGTTCTGCGGCAGGCCGGGGTGGGAGGGCCAGAGGCTGTCCATCGTGGCGCCGACCATGTTGTCGTAGAACTCGTTGTCGTGCACCCAGAGCGAGTCGCCGGCGGTGCCCAAATAGCCGAGCGCGTTGTCGTGGCTCTTGCACCGGCGGATCTCGATGGCGTAGCGGGGGACGTCGTGGCCCCGGCCCTCGTTCAGGTTGGAGGAGCTGCCGGGGTAGAGGCCGCCGTCGCCGTTGCCGTACGCCTCGCAGTCGGTGTACAGGCCGTGGTCGCTGGCGAAGGTGAGGAAGCCGTACTCGTCGTTCCACCGGGTCAGTACGCGGTCGATGACGAAGCCGTCGGTCTCCAGGACGTACAGGGAGTTGAACGTCGTGCGCTGGGCGGTCAGGTTCCGGAAGTAGACGCCGTCGGCGCGGTCGGCGCGGATGGCGTTGAGCTTGCGGTATTCGGCGTCGACGATCACGTCCAGCGGGCCGGCGCCGGTGCCCTCGATCTGGAGGTCGCGCTTGCCGAGGATGGCGACCAGGTTCTGGTTGTGCGGGCACTGGAGTTGCTGCTCGTAGCTGAGGATCTGGTAGCCCCAGTCCGACCGGCGGGCGGGGAGGTTGGCGCAGTCGCCGGTGGGCGCGGGCTGGCTGGGCTCCTCCCGGTAGAGGCCGGGGAGGAGGGCGATGGTCATTCCGGGCCGGTCGACCTGGTCGACGGCCTCTTGCAGGTGCCGGACCCCTTTTTCCTGACATTTCGCGAAAAGGTCAAGGTTGCGGGCTTTGAGGTCCGCCGGAAAATTCGCGATCCGACGCTCGAAGTCTGCTTTGTCGGACTTGCAGACCAGCAGGTCCGGCTCGCCCGTCCGCAGCACCGGCACCGTACCCGTGCCGTCGGGGAACGTGACCGGGCGCTCCTCGTGGGCCAGGGCGGCCCCGCCGGGTAACAGCAGGCCCGACGCGAGCACGACGATCAACGCGAATTTTCGCATGGGGGGCATGGTCGCGAGAGTAGAACAAGGCTCATGTTCTGCCTAGGCCGGAACGACCGGCCGGAACGCCGGAACGCCTCACGAAGGCACCGTCAGGTGCGCCTTCGTGAGGCGTTCCGGAAGAACCGCGCGTCAGACGTTCCGCAGGGATCGCCCGCGAGACTTTCCAGGAGGACCGTCCGTCAGGAGGCGGTCATCCCGCGAAGGACCGCGTCCACGACCCGTTCGGCCAGATCGGGCGCGAGCCCGCCGGCGGGACCCCACTTGGTGTGCCACAGCATGGTCCCGGAGATCATGGCCATGCCCATCTCGACGTCCAGGTCGGCCCTGAGCTCGCCGGTGGCGATGCCGAGCTCGATCACGGCGCGCATCGCCTCCCTGCGTGGCTCGACGGCGCGCTTGAGGAAGCGCTCCATCAGCTGGGGATAGCGGTCGGCCTCGCTCATCGCGATGTTCATCACGCACCGGCTGCGGAGGTCACCCGACTCCTGGCGCATCGCGTCGACCAGGCTGATCAGGTCGTCGCGTACGGACGTGCCGGACAGCACCGGCAGCGGCGCCTTGAGCGTGGAGAGGGCGTCGACGATCAGGTCCTCCTTGTTGGACCAGCGCCGGTAGATCGTCGTCTTGCCGACGCCCGCCTTCGACGCGATGGCCTCGATGGTCAGCTCGGACACCCCCATGCCCTCGCCGATCAGATCGAGCGTCGCGTCGATGATCGCCTTCTCGGCCTTCTCGCTGCGCGGACGACCCGCCGGGCGGGCAGTCCCTGAATCCTGGATCGTCATCGCGGCCTCACACTACCGCTGGTTCCTTCTGTTCCGCCGCATGCTTGGCGGGGCGTGCCTTGCCGGGCATCCACCGTGCCACCACGGCGATGCCGAGCAGCCCGATCACCGCCGACACGAGCGCCGTGACGTGCATGCCGTCGAGGAAGGCGTTGAACGCCGGCTGCACCAGCGCCTGCCCCCTGTCGCCGAGCGACTGCACGACCCCCATCGTCGCCATGATCGACTCACCGGCCGCGTGCTGCGCGTCGGCCGGCAGCCCGGCCAGCGCGGGCGCGATCTCGCCGCGGTAGCTGGACGACAGCACCGAGCCGAGCACGGCCACGCCGAGCGCGCCGGCCACATGGCGGACGGTGTTGCTCATGGCCGAGCCGACACCGGCCTTCTCCCTGGGCAGCGCCTCCATGATGGCGGTGGTCGCGGGCGGCATGATGTTGGCCATCGCGGCGCCCTGGAGGAAGAAGACGACCTCGATCAGCACGATCGGCGTGTTCTGGTCCATGAGCGCGTAGCTGGCCAGCGCCAGCGTCACCACGATCATGCTGACCGTCGCCGACAGCTTGCCGCCGAACCGCTCGTTCACCCGCTGGCTGAGCGGCGCGAAGATGAGCTGGGCCGCGGCGAACGGGATCATCAGCGCGCCCGCCTGGATCGGCGTGAATCCCAGGACGATCTGCAGGTAGAACGTCAGGAAGAACATCCCGCCCATCATCGCGAAGAACACGATGCCCATCATGCCGATGGCCGAGCTGAAGCGGACGTTGGAGAAGTTGCGCACGTCGAAGACCGGGTGGTCGATGCGCCGCTCCCACCACACGAACACGCCCAGCACCGCCACGCCGAACAGCGTCGGCACGAGCACCTCGGCGCTGGCCACGGTGGCCAGCTCGCCGCCGCGGATGATGCCGTACACGATGGCCACCAGACCGATGATCGACAGCACCACGCCGACCGGGTCCAGCCTGGACGGCTTGGGGTCACGCGACTCGGGCACGATGGTGGCGATGAGGATCATGCCGATGATCACGATCGGCACGTTGATCAGGAAGACCGAGCCCCACCAGAAGTGCTCGATCAGCAGGCCGCCCGTGATCGGGCCGATCGCCACCGCGAGCCCCACACCACCGGCCCACACGCCGATCGCCTTGCCACGCTCACCGGGCGGGAAGACATTGGAGATGATCGCCAGTGTGGCCGGCATGATGGCCGCGCCGCCGATGCCCATCGCCGCCCTGGCCAGGATCAGTTGCATCGGATCCTGGGCGTAGGCACTGGCGAGCGAGGCCAGGCCGAACAGCGCCATGCCGATGAACAACATGCGCTTTCGCCCTGTTCGGTCACCGATCACGCCGAAGGTGAACAGCAACCCGGCGAACACCAGCGTGTAGGAGTTGATCGCCCATTCCAGCTCGCTCTGAGTGGCGCCCAATCCGACGGTCTCGTCGGCGATGGTCTTCATCGCCACGTTCAGGATCGTGTTGTCGAGCACGACCGCCAGCAGGCTGAACACCAGCACGCCGAGGATCCCCCACCGGCGTGGATGCCCTGAGTTCGGGTCCATGGAAACATCCCTAATTTCGATACGTCTGAGTTTCGCAACGTCACCGTATCGCAAGCTATTCCGATACGCAACGGTCCCGTTTCGTAAACCCTCGGTTAACTCTCCCCCACCGCAGCCCGACTTCCACCGTCAGCCCAGCTCAGCGCCCGGAGGCACGACGGCTCGCCCGCCTGGCCTCACCGCTCACAGGCCCGCACGGCACGGCCCTGTGGGGGCACGACGGCCCACCCCCAAACGCCCGTACGAGCGCCACCCGCGCACCCCACCGCAAGCCCGCTGGGCGTGCCACTGCCGCGGGAAACCCGCCCACCGGGCAGGCCGTGTCGTCGGCATCGGCCGCCACGGCCCCGCCCCGCACGCACCGGGAGAAGCCCCCGCCTACTCCCGGGGCGACGGGGTCACGGCAGGCTCCACGACCTCGACCGACGGCTCGGGCACCACCGGCGCCACCGGAGCCGGCGCCACCGAGGCCGCGGGGACCGCCGGACGGCGGCGCCAGAACGGCAGGGCGACCACCACCATGGCGACGCCCACCAGCCCCGCCACCGCGAACGCCCACTCCGGCCCGTGCCCGTCGATGACGGCACCGGCGATGGGGGCCGAGGCGGCGCCGCCGATCAGCAGCGCGGTGCCGTGGAAGCCCATGGCCTCGCCTCTCGCCCCACTGGGCACCCACCGGCTGAGCACGTCGACCGTGGCCGACAGCGAGGGCGCGCAGAGCAGGCCCGCGGGCAGGAGGGCGAGGATCAGCCAGTGCCAGCCGCCCTCGACCAGCGCCACCGGGACGGTCAGCAGGCCCATGGAGGCGATCAGGACCAGGGGCGACAGGCCCCGCGACAGCCCGCCGTACACGAAGCCGCCGACGAGCGAGAACACGCACCAGATGGCCACGGCCAGGCCGACCCACGCGGTCTGATTCGCGTCGGTCATGGTGGCGACCAGCGACAGCTCGGTGGCGGTGAGCACGAACGTGGCCGCCGCCGTGGTGCCGAGCAGCGCCACGAACGCCGGCGTGATCCACTGCCGCCTGGGCACCTTCACCGCCCGCTCCACGAGCTCCGCGGCCGAGCGGGTGGGCGGGTTGAGCACGATCAGCCCCACGCCCGCCATCGACATGCCGGCTCCGATGACCGTCATGGTCACGCCGCTGCCGAGCGTCGTGATGCCCGCCACGGCGAGCGCGGGCCCCATCATGTACGACAACTCGACCAGCATCGAGTCGAGCGCGAACCCGGTGCGCCGCTGCGGAACCGGCACCATGGCGGCCAGGCACTGCCTGGTCACGCTGAACACCGGCAGCGCCAGCAGCCCCGCCAGCGCCGCCGCCGCGACCAGCGCCGGGAACGGCAGCGCCCACGCGCACGCCCAGAACGCCGCCTGCGCCACGGTGGTGACGGTGAGCACGGGACGCAGGCCGTGCTTGTCGACGAACCTGCCCGACAGCGGGGAGGCGATCGCCATGCCGATGGTGCTGGCCATGGCGACCACCCCCGCGGGGGCGTAATCGAGGCCCATCACCTCGGCCACGTGCAGCGTCAGCGCCATGCCGGTCGCCGTGGACGGCACCCGGGCGAGCAGCCCCACCAGGAGCAACGTGGGAACGCCAGGCAGCTTGAGCAGTTGCCGGTAAGGATCCAGAGCCATTTTTGTTCGTTACCTCCGCGTTGATTGTGGCAAGAGGCACCGACAGTTTGGCCACAGGTTTTCTTGGGCCCGGCGAATCACGCATGACATCATCAAAGGGAGTCCGGGGACGCCGCTGGGGCGCCTCGAGACGTTTCTGGAGGGTTAACCCATGTCCTCTTCAACCACGTTGTACGGCGGCGTGTCCGGACGCCGTGTCACCGTACGCGATCTCACCGCCGCCAAGGAGCGCGGAGAGCGGTGGCCGATGCTCACCGCCTACGACGCGATGACGGCCCGGGTCTTCGACGCGGCGGGCATCCCGGTCCTGCTGGTGGGCGACTCGGCGGCCATGGTCGTCTACGGCTACGACTCCACCCTGCCCGTCACGGTCGACGACCTCCTGCCCCTCACGGCGGCCGTCGTACGCGGCTCGTCGCGTGCGCTCGTGGTCGCCGACCTGCCGTTCGGCTCCTACCAGTCCTCGCCCCAGCAGGCGCTGGAGTCGGCGGCCCGCTTCATGAAGGAGGCGGGCGCCCACGCGGTCAAGCTGGAGGGCGGCCGCCGGGTCCTGCCGCAGGTCGAGGCGCTGGTCTCGGCGGGCATCCCGGTCATGGCCCACCTCGGGCTGACCCCCCAGTCGGTCAACGTGCTGGGCGGCTACCGCGTCCAGGGGCGGGGGCAGTCGGGCGACGAGCTCATGTCGGACGCCAAGGACCTGGAGCGGGCCGGGGCGTTCTCGGTGGTGCTGGAGTGCGTCCCGGCCGATCTGGCGCAGCGGGTGACGACGTCGCTGGCGATCCCGACGATCGGCATCGGGGCCGGGGCGTCGACGGACGCGCAGGTGCTGGTGTGGCAGGACCTGATGGGGCTCACGCCGCGCCCGGCCCGGTTCGTCAAGCGGTACGCGGATCTGGCCGGGGACATGGACCGCGCCGTCCGCGCCTTCGCCGGCGACGTGACCTCCGGTGCGTTCCCCGCACCGGAGCACACCTACAGCTGACCGGCCAGCCGGTCAGCCGGTCAGCCGGTGACCAGTGTGGCGGGGTCGGTGTTGGAGCCGCACACCACCACGGCCACCCGCTCTCCCGGCGCGGGCGCGTAGACGCCCGACAACAGCGCCGCGTAGGCGGCCGAGCCCGCGTGCTCGGCCGCCACCCGGTGCCGCTCCCAGAGCGTACGCCGGGCCGCCACGATCGCCTCGTCCGTCACGAGCACGCTCTCCACCCGAGGCCCGGACAGGACCTCGAAGGCCAGCTCACCCAGCTTGGTGGCACCCAGGGCGTCGGCCGCCACGCCGCCGACCTGCACCGGCACCGGCCGGCCCGCCCGGAGCGCCTCGTGCAGGGTCGGGATGCGCTCGGGCTCGACGGCCACGATCCGCGGCCCGGCATCGCCGGAAGCGCCGGACGTGCCCAGCGTGATCCCGGCCCCGAAGCCGCCACCGCCGACCGCCACCAGCACCGTGTCCACCCCGCCGGTCTGCTCCATGAGCTCCAGCCCGGTCGTCCCCTGCCCGGCCACCACCTCGGCCTGGTCATAGGCGTGCACGGAAAGCGCCCCGGTCTCGGCGGCCCGCTTGGCGGCGGCCTCGGCCGCCTCGGAGTAGATGGCGCCGACCTGCGTGATGTGCGCGCCCAGCGCCTGGAGCCCGGCCACCTTCACCGGGCTGGTCACCTCGGGCACGAAGATCTCCGCCCGCACCCCGAGCGCCCGGGCGGCGAACGCCACCGCCAGCCCGTGGTTGCCGCCGCTGGCCGCGATCACCCCGGTGTCCGGCAGCGCGCCGGCGGACAGGATGCGGTTGAACGCCCCGCGTACCTTGAAGGACCCCGAGTGCTGCAGCAGCTCCAGCTTGAACCAGAGCCCGGGAGAGACCTCGAGGACGGGCGTGCGCAGCACGCGCCCGTCGATCCGTCCGGCCGCCGCCAGCACGTCGGCGTGGGTCACTGTGGTCAACGTTCCCCCTCAGTCGTCCCGACCAGGCTATGCCAGTGCCTGGGTCACGTCGGCCCACAGGTCCTCGGGATGCTCGATCCCGACGGCGATGCGCACCGTGCCCTCCCCGATGCCGCTGCGCCGCAGCTCGTCGGGGCTGAGCGCGCGGTGCGAGGTGCTGGCCGGGTGCAGGACGAGCGTCTCGACACCGCCGAGTGAGGGGGCCAGCAGCGCGACGCGTACGGAACTCATGAACTTCTCCCCCGCCGCCCGCCCGCCGGCCAGGTCGAACGAGAACACCCCGCCGAACCCCGACAGCAGCTTGCCCGCCAGCTCGTACGAGGGATGCGAGGCCAGCCCCGGCCAGTGCACGGCGGTGACGGCGGGGTGCTCGGCGAGCCGGGTGGCCAGGAGGTGGGCGTTGGAGCAGTGGCGTTCCATGCGCAGCGCGAGCGTCTGCAGCCCGCGCACGGTCAGCCAGGCCGCGAACGGGTCGGCCGAGGCCCCCAGCTCGATCGCGAAGTGCCACACCTTGTCGTGGAGCGCGGCCTCGGCGAAGACCGCGATCCCGCCCACGACGTCGGTGTGCCCGGACAGGTACTTGGTGGTGGAGTGGAGGACGATGTCCGCCCCGTGCTCGATCGGCCGGCACAGCAGCGGCGTGGCGAAGGTGTTGTCCACCACGGACAGGATCCCCAGCTCGCGGGCCGCCGCGCACATTCCGGGCAGGTCGGCCACCAGCGTCATCGGGTTGCTGATCGTCTCCAGGTAGACGAGCCTGGTCTCCGGCCGGACGGCGGCGCGCAGGGCGGCGGGGTCGTGCTCGGGCACGTACGTGACGCTGATCCCGAACCTGCCCACCAGGTCGTTGATCATGGCGGCGGTCCCCCCGTAGAGGGAGCGCTGGGCCACGAGGTGGTCGCCGGGCTTGAGCAGGCCGAGCAGCACGGTGTTGATCGCGCCCATGCCCGAGCCCGTGGCGATGGCGCCCGCGCCGCCCTCCAGCCCGGACACCGCCAGCTCCAGCGAGCGCACCGTCGGATTGGAGTAGCGCCCGTACACGAACGCCCCGTCCGGCCGCCCCATCGCCTCGGCCATCACGGCGGGGTCGTCGAAGGTGAACCCCGAGGTCTGGTAGATGGGCACGGTGATCGGGCTGCTGCCCTCGATGGTGGGCCGCGGCACGTGCACGGTCTTCGTCTCAGGACGCAACTCTGGGTGGGAGGGGTGGAAGTCGCTCATACCACCAAGGATCACTCGCCAAGGGATCCAACGTCAGAGCCAATACGCCAGAATTGGTCCATGAATGGGGCCAATCTCGATGATCTCGTCGATCTGCTGGGCCGGTGGGCGTCGGGGCGCGGGCCGCTGTACCTGCTGCTCGCCGCCCGCTTGCGGGCGCTGATCGACGACGGGGTGCTGCCCCCGGGCCAGCCGCTGCCGCCCGACCGGGTGCTGGCCCGGCGGCTGGCGGTGGGCCGGGGCACGGTGGTGGCCGCGTACGACCTGCTCCAGCAGGAGAGCCGCGTGGTGCGCCGGCAGGGCAGCGGCACCAGGGTGGCCGAGCTCCACCTGCCCGCCACGAGGACGGCCGACGGCGTGCCGGCCAACCCGCTGCTGCAGCACATCCTGCACCCGCCGGACGACGTGGCCCTGCTGACCTGCGCCGCCCCGCAGGACCCGCCGCCCGCGATGTTCGAGGCGTACGCCGAGGCCGGGGAACGCCTGGCCAGGGTGCGCGACCTGGGCTACCAGCCGGCGGGGAACCCGGCGCTGCGGGCGGCGCTGGCCGCGTACTACACGGGGCGGGGCGTGCCGACGGCGCCGGAGGAGATCGTCGTGACGACGGGCGCCCAGGGGGCGCTGACCCTGCTCGCCGGGCTGCTGGTGTCGCCGGGCGACACGGTGATGACGCAGACGCCGACGTACCCGGGCTCGCTGGAGGTGTTCCGGCACGCGGCGGCGGTCGTCCGATCCGCGGCGAGCATCGAGGACCTGCGCGAACGTCCCGCGCTGGCCTACTTCGTCCCGACGGCCCGCAACCCGGACGGCGCCGTCATGGACCACCCCTCCCGCAGGCGGCTGGCCGAGCTGGCGGTCAGGCACGACGTGCCGCTGATCGACGACGAGGTG
Source organism: Nonomuraea sp. KM90 (assembly GCF_052246675.1). Taxonomy (NCBI): domain Bacteria; kingdom Bacillati; phylum Actinomycetota; class Actinomycetes; order Streptosporangiales; family Streptosporangiaceae; genus Nonomuraea; species Nonomuraea sp. KM90. The sequence continues at coordinate 377,083 of NZ_JBQQCB010000001.1, forward strand.
TGCGCCGAGCTGTGCTTCTCGGGCGAGACGCCGCCGCCGCTGGCCGCGTTCGCGCGGGGCGAGCAGGTGATCACGGTCGGCTCGCTGAGCAAGCTGGTCTGGGGCGGGCTGCGGGTCGGCTGGATCCGCGCGGCGGCGCCGCTGGCCTCGCGCCTGGCCCGGCTGCGCGCGGTGCACGACCTCGGCGGCGAGATCTTCAGCCAGTACGCGGCCGTCGCGCTGCTGCGCCGCCTGGACGAGGTACGCGCCTGGCGCGTCGGCAAGCTGCGCGCCCGGCACGACCACCTCTGCGCCGAGCTGCGGGCCCGACTGCCGTCCTGGACGTTCGAGCCCGCGCTCGGGGGGCAGACCATCTGGGTGCGCATCCCGCGCGGCGACGTCGACTCCTTCTCCCAGGTGGCGCTCAGGCACGGGGTCGCGGTGCCGCCCGGCAGGTCGTTCGATCCGGTGGGCGGGCACGCCGACCACATGCGGCTGCACTTCCTGTTCCCGGAGGAGGAGCTTTCGCGAGCGGTGAACAACCTGGCCGTGGCCTGGGCTTCCTTCGACGGGGCGGGGCGCACGGTCTCCCGTCACACCTTGGTCGTCTGAAAGGGTGGGTCACATGCAGACGACGTTCGTACTCGTGCACAGCCCCTCCGTCGGGCCCTCGACGTGGGGTCCCGTGGCCGAGTCGCTTGAGCGCCGGGGACACGCGGCGGTGGTGCCCGACCTGACCGGGGTCGCGACGGGCGGGGCGCCCTACTGGCCGCGGATCGTGGAGACGGTGCGCGCCGCCACCCCCGACACCCCGGTCGTGCTGGCCGCGCACAGCAACGCCGGGTTCTTCCTGCCCGCGATCAAGGAGGGGCTGGGCGAGCGGGTGGTGGCCTGCGTGTTCGCCGACGCGCACATCCCGCCGCGCGAGGGCCTGGTCAGGACGGCCGAGGAGGGGTTCCTGCCGTTCCTGCACGACCTGGCCGGCCCCGACGGGGTGCTGCCCCGCTGGACCGACTGGTGGGACGAGGAGGACGTGGTGGCCATGCTGCCCGATCCCGCCGTGCGCATCCGGGTGGCGGCCGAGCAGCCGCGGCTGCCGCTCGACTACTACACGCAGGCGATCCCCGTGCCGGCCGGGTGGGACGACGTCAGGTGCTCGTGCCTGTGGTTCGGCCCGCCGTACGACGGGGTCGCCGAGGAGGCCGCCCGCCGGGGCTGGCCGGTCACCCGGGTGCCCGGCATGCACCTGCACCAGATCGTCGATCCCGAGGGCGTCACGGACGCGCTGCTCAAACTCTCCCGGAAGTCCTGAACACCGCACCGGCCCGGCCCGCGGAGACCCGGCCCGCGGAGACCCGGCCGCGGAGACCCGGCCACAGAGACCGCCCCGCCTTCACCCGGCCCCCGGCCCGGTACGCGACCACCCGACCGGGGCGATCGCGGATCAGATGTCGGTGATGCGCAGCCCGGCGTGCGCCTTGTAGCGGCGGTTCACCGAGATGATGTTGGCGGTCAGCGCCTCGATCTGGTGGGCGTTGCGCAGCCGCCCGCCGTAGACCCCGCGCACCCCCGGGATGACCTCGGCCAGCGCCTGCACCGTGTCGGTGGCCTCGCGGTCGTCGCCCAGCACCAGCACGTCCAGGTCGACCTTGTCCACCGCCGGGTCCATCAGCACCACGGCCGACACGTGGTGGAAGGCCGCCACCACCCGGCTGTCCGGCAGCACGGCCGCGGCCTGCTGCGCGGCGCTGCCCTCCTCGACCGGCAGCGCGTACGCCCCCTGCTTGTCGAAGCCGAGCGGGTTGACGCAGTCGACCACGATCTTCCCGGCCAGCTCGCCCCGCAGGGACTCCAGCAACGCCTTGTGCCCTTCGTACGGCACCGCGACGATCACGATGTCGGCCCGCGCCGCCACGGCGGCGTTCTCGTCACCGGACGCGCCCGCCCCGATGGAGTCGGCCGCCTCCTGGGCACGCTGGGCGCTGCGCGACCCGATGAGCACCGGATGCCCGGCCAGCGCGAACCGCCGCGCCAGCCCCTTCCCCTGGTCGCCGGTGCCGCCGAGGATGCCGATGGAAAGCCCGTTCACCTCTGTCATAGCCAGATCATGTCAGGCCCGCCCGGTCCGGCGACCGGGCGGGCCCGGTGTTCCCCTCTAACAGTTACCGAAGGCGGGCAGCCCCAGGATCCGCAGCGCCAGCCACTCGATGGCCAGCGGGCCGCCCTCGATGGCGCCCGTGACGTGGTCCGGCGCGGGCAGCGCGGCCCAGCGCACGTTCACGCCGGCCCGGCAGTACTCCGAGCGCAGCGTGGACCCGACCGCGAGCGGGATGATCTGGTCGCCCCGCGCGTGGTACAGGAACATCGGCACCCGCGGCGCCGTGGCCCCCAGCCGGTTCTCGGCCAGGCGCACCAGCCACTTGGGCTGGTTGAGCAGGTCGATCGGGCTCAGGTCGGCGAAGCGGAGCCCGGCGAGCTTGCCGAGGTCGCCCACGCAGTCGTCGGCGGCGTCGGCGAGCAGCGCCCGGCCCCGGTCGTTGAGGTCGGCCTCGAGGTCGAGCTCGGGGTAGGCGGCGTCGAGCCCCACCCCGGCCGCCGCGCCCAGGCCGAAGTCGGGGCTGCCGTCCAGGTGGATCGCGACCGCGTGCAGGTCGGCCGGCACCCCGCCGGCCGCCACGCCGCGCAGCCGGAGCTCGGGTGCGTACGACGGCTGGAGCTGCGCGGCCCACCCGGCGGACGCGCCGCCCTGCGAGTACCCCATGACGCCGACGGGCGCCCGGCCGGACAGGCCGGCCCCGGACACGCGGGTGGCGGCCCTGATCGCGTCGAGCACGGCGTGCCCCTGCGAGATCCCGGCCATGTACGTGTGCTGACCGGGCGTGCCGAGCCCCTCGTAGTCGGTCATCGCGACCGCGAACCCCTTGAGCAGGAACAGGCTCACCAGCGCCAGCTCGGCCTCCCTGCCCTGGCTCATGCTGACCGAGGGGGCGCACTGGTCGCCGAGTCCGTGGGTGCCGAACGCGTACCCGATGATCGGGCGCGCGCCGAGCGGGTAGCCGGACTTCGGCACGAGCAGGGTGCCGGAGACCGTGTTGGGCGAGCCGGTGGCGGAGGTGGAGGTGTAGCGGAGGTGCCAGGCGTTGACCGGGACCTCGAGCAGCTTGCCCGGCAGCAGGTAGACGGTGGTGGGCTGGGCGGAGACGACGTCTCCGGGGGCCGCGGCGCGGGCCGGCGCCGCGGTGAGCGACATGATCGATAACAGGATCATGGACATGCTGACGCGCACACGTAAGGTCATGTGCCGCCCCTCTCCGTGAGGACCACTTTGGGACGGCGGCGCCGCGAGCCGATCGTTACCCGAGGGTAACTCAATGTCAAGGCCCGAAATGACCGGTGAACACACCTCGTGTCAATACATCACTCGCGAATCAACCACCCCCCGGATGCCCGTCGGGCACCATGGAGCCATGGACTCAGGATCGGTGGCCCTCCTGCGCGAACTCCTGGCCGAGACCGGCTGGCTCGAACGCGCCCGTGAGCTGGGCCTGGCCCTGCGCGCCACCCGCTCGCCCGGCGGCCTGCTGGTGGTGGGCAGCCCCGACGACGAGCCCTGGCACGTGACCGCACACCTGAGCGACGAGGCAAGGCTCTCCGGCCTGCCCCAGCTCACCCCCACCCTGGTGCGCTGGGCACCGCCCGCCGGCGCGCCCGCCCACCTGGCGGTCGGGCTCGACCGCCTGGAGCGGGCGGCCCGCGGGGAGACGCTGTTCGTGCTGACGGAGCAGCAGGCACCGGTCCCGCTGCTCGAACGCGTCGACGACGCGCGGCGCACGGGGGCGACCATCCTGGCGATCGAGGGCGGCGACCCGGAGCTGGCCGGGCTGGCGCACGACGCGATCGCGGTGCCGCGCGCCGGGCCGGTGACGTTCGACGGGGCACAACACCTGGTGAGCGCGGCGGCCGGCGAGGTGGAGCAGCGGCCGGGCCTGCGCGAGCGCCTGGCCCGCCTCCTGGAGAAGGTCAGCGGCCCCAGGATCACCGACTAGAGCCCCGCCCGGCGGCGGTTCAGGGAACCGGCTCTCCGAGCCGTCCGCGCAGCGACGCCTCCAGCGCCGCGGTCGCCTCCTCGATCGCCCCGATCACGACGGCCTGCACGGGGTCCGGCTCCCCCGACCGCGTACGGCTGACCCTGGTGACGGCGTCCAGCCGGCGCGCCCCCACGTCGCGTACGTCGCTCACCCGCACCTCCCCCTCCGGCACGTCCAGCAGCGCCAGCGCCGGCACGATCGCCACCCCGTGCCCGGCCGCCACCAGCGCCAGCGTCGGCCCGAACTCGGTGATGACGTGCACCTTGCGCGCCTCGAACCCGTGCAGCCCCGCCAGCCGCTCCAGCGCCTGCCCGCACGCCTGGCTCGGCTCGCTCGCCACCCAGGGCCGCCGCATGAGGTCGGCGACCGTGGACGGCGGGTCGGGCCAGCCCGGGGGCACCACGATGCGGTATTCGTCCACGTAGAGCAGCCGGGTGTTCAGCGACGGCTGCGACAGGACGGGCAGGCTCATGTCCTGCTCGGTGATGAGCACGTCCACCGCCCCCAGCCGTAACTCCTGCAGCGCCGGCTGCCCGTAGATCTCGTGGATGACCGGCGTGATCTTGGGATGGCGTACGGCCAGCTCGCGCATCGCGGGCACCAGCACGTGCTTGATCACGGTGGGGAAGGCGGCGATGCGCACGGGCCCGGCCAGCCGCTCGGTGAACCGGGTGAGCTCCCGCTTGGCCTCGATCAGCTCCTCCTCCACCCGCTCGGCGTACCCCGCCAGCACCCGCCCCGCCGGGGTGAGCGAGACGCTGCGCTGGGAGCGGTCGATGAGCGCGAGCCCGACCTCGCGTTCGAGCTGGGCGAGCTGCTGGGAGACGGCGGAGGGCGTCAGGAAGAGCGCCTCGGCGGCCCGCATCACACCACCGCGCCGGGCGACCTCGTGCAGGACGCGCAGCCGCCGAGGGTCGATGTCCATGCAGGTCAGCTTACGCTGGACTTCAGATTTCGTTATTTGTGCTAATCGCCGCGGCTCCCGACAATATCGGCCATGGATCTCCTGCTCGCCGCCGTCGGCTGGATCGGCGCCGCCCTGCTGCTGGCCGGCTACGCCCTCGTCTCGTCATCCCGCCTGTCGGGGGACGGGGTGGCGTACCAGCTCGTCAACCTCGCCGGCTCGCTCGGTCTCATGGTCAACAGCGCCTACAGCGCCGCCTGGCCGTCGGCCGGGCTCAACCTGGTGTGGGCCGCCATCGGCGTCGTCGCCCTGGTCAAGCTCGCGCGGATGGGGGTGGCGGCCAAGTGATCGTCGAGCTCAGCCACCGCATCACCGACGGCATGATCACCTACCCCGGCATTCCGGGACCCCGGCTGGGGGTGCACCTGAGCAGGGAGGACTCCCGCGAGGTGTACGCGCCGGGCACGGAGTTCCACATCGGAACGATCTTCCTGGCCGCCAACACCGGCACCTACCTGGACACGCCCCACCACCGCTACGCCGACGGCCCGGACCTGTCGCAGGTGCCGCTGTCGAAGCTCGCCGACCTGCCCGGCCTGGTCGTGCGCGCCCAAGGGCAGGGCCGCGCGGTGCACGTGGACCGGGGGCTGGACGTACGGGGACGGGCCGTGCTGATCCACACCGGCTGGGACCGCCACTTCGGCACGGACGCGTACTTCCACGACCACCCCTACCTCGCCCCCGAATCGGCCGCCTGGCTGGCGGAGCAGGGCGCGGCGCTGGTCGGGATCGACTCCCTGAACATCGACGACACCCCGCCGCACGGCGAACGCCCCGCGCACACCATCCTGCTCGCGGCGGGGATCCCCCTGGTGGAGCACATGACCGGCCTGGCGGCGCTGCCCGGCGAGGGCTTCCGTTTCCACGCCGCGCCACCGATGGTCGCCGGCATGGGCACGTTCCCCGTCAGGGCGTACGCCGTCGTGCCCTGACCGTCGGGCCCTACCGCGTCGCACCCCAGCCGTCATCCAGCCGTCACTCGGCCGTCACTCGTCGTCCTGGTCGGCCTCGTCCCATGCCTTGTTGCGGTCGGCGGCGCGCTGCAGCGCCCCGGCAGCCTCCTGCTCCGACGCGTAGGGACCCATCCGGTCCTTGTTGGGGCAGCCCTGGTCGGGCTCGACCCGCATGTGCTTGAGACAGAACCACCATTGGCCTTCGCTCACGAGGTCAATTCTGCCCCGTAGACTCGTGTTTCATGACGACACTGCTCCAGCCAGGGCGAGTCTCGCCCATGCGAAAGGTCCCCGCGCACATCGAGCGGCCGGAGTACGTCGGCAAGAAGCGCCCCAAGACCGGCGAGTCCGACGTGAAGAACCCCGAGACGATCGAGCGCATGCGGGTCGCGGGCCGGATCGCCGCCCAGGCCCTCGAGGAGGTCGGCAAGCACGTCCGGCCGGGCGTCACGACCGACGAGCTCGACCGGATCGGCCACGAGTTCCTCATCGACCACAACGCCTACCCGAGCACGCTGGGCTACAAGAGCTATCCGAAGTCGCTGTGCACCTCGATCAACGAGGTCATCTGCCACGGCATCCCCGACGACACCGTGCTGCGCGACGGCGACATCGTCAACGTCGACATCACCGCCTTCATCGGCGGCGTCCACGGCGACACCGACGCCACCTACCTGGTGGGCGAGGTGGACGAGGAGTCGCGGCTGCTGGTGGAGCGCACGCGCGAGGCGATGATGCGCGCCATCAGGGCGGTCGCGCCCGGCCGCCAGCTCAACGTGGTGGGCCGCGTCATCGAGGCGTACGCCAAGCGCTTCGGCTACGGCGTGGTGCGCGACTTCACCGGCCACGGGATCGGCACGAGCTTCCACTCCGGCCTCATGGTGCCTCACTACGACGACCCGTCGTTGCGGGTGGAGCTGGTGCCCGGGATGACGTTCACGATCGAGCCGATGCTGACGCTGGGCACGATCGAGTACGAGATCTGGCCGGACAAGTGGACGGCGGTGACCAAGGACCGCAAGCGCACGGCCCAGTTCGAGCACACGATCGTGGTCACGGACAGCGGCAGCGAAATCCTCACCCTCCCCTGACGGCCCGAGGTGCGGCACCACGCGCCGGCCGCCCCTCGCCACACCCGTCCGGCCAGGCCAGGCATGCGAGGCCGGCAGGACGGTGAGGCGGTCACTTGTGCCGGGGCACCACCCCGGTCACCGTGGTGCCCTCGCCATGCACGCTGTTCACCGAAAGGCTCCCGCCGATCTCCGCGAAAGCCGCCCGCATCCGGGCGATCCCCCGCCCGGCCCCCGTCGCGGGAAACCCCTGACCGTTGTCGCTGACGGTCATGCGCAGCCCGCTCCTGCCCGCCGTCACGGCGATGGACACGGTCCGGGCCCTGCTGTGCAGCTCCACGTTGGACAGCGCCTCACGCATGACCGCCATGACGCCTTCCGAGACGCGCGAGGGCACGTCGGTCGTGGGCAGCGCCCACGTCTCGACCGCGATTCCGGTGCGCTCCGACCACTCGGCGAGATAGCTCTCGAGCGCCTCGGCCAGACTCTGCCCCCCGCGCATCCGCGTCTCTTCCGACAATTGGTTCTCGCCTTCCTTGGCACCCCGGGCCCACGCCGGTCCCCACTCCGGCGCTCCCAACCTCGCGGTGCGCATCCCCCCTCAAGGCCTGCGCACGCTAGCTGATGAGGTTATGCCCGTCTCCCCTGAAAGAAAGGCTACCTGGCGGTCCTGAGACTTGTTGTCGGAAGGTAGCAGGCCATGGCCGAACGGCTACTCGCCCTTGTCAGCACGGTTGAGACGGGCGAGATAGGCGTTGTAGGAGTCGAGTTCGGGGTCCCCTGCGCCGGCCCGGTCGACCCGGCGGTCAGTGCGCCGGGCCTGCCTGTCATCGTCCTTGTACCACTGCACGGCGATGGCCAGCAGCACGATGAGCGTCGGGATCTCGCCGAACCCCCACGCGATGGCCCCGCCGTCCTGCTGCGTCTGCAGCAGGCTGTCGCCCCACGTCCGCCCGAGCTGCTCGTACCAGCCCGAGGCGATCACCGAGCCCATCATCATCAGCGCGATGCCGAAGAAGGCGTGGAACGGCATCGTGACGAAGAGCATCAGCAGCCGCCACACGTACGGGAGCTTGTTGGGCCCGGGATCGACCCCGATGATCATCCAGAAGAACAGGCTCCCGCTGATCAGGAAATGCAGGGTCATCCAGATGTGCCCGAGGTGCTCGTTCATGGCCGACTCGAACAGCGGCGTGAAGTAGAGCGCGTACGTCGAGGCGATGAAGATCGACGTGGCCACCACCGGATGCGTGATGACCTTGGTGAACCGGCTGTGCAGGATCGTGGTGACCCACTCCCGCGGCCCCCGGTCGCCCCTCCTGGCCGCCGGCTTGAGCGCGCGCAGGGCCAGCGTGACGGGCCCGCCGAGGACGAGGAAGATCGGCACGATCATGGACAGCGTCATGTGCTCGATCATGTGCACGTCGAACATGACCTTGGCGTAGCGCGCCAGGCCGCTCTGCGTGGCGATCACGAGCAGGGCCACGCCCACGTACCAGGAGGCGGTGCGGCCCCATGACCAGCTGTCACCGCGCCGGAGCAGCCGCAGCACGCCGGCCCCGTAGAGCCCGGCCAGCACGCCCGCCACCACGGCGAAGAACAGGTCGAACCACCACAGGGAGGCGAGGTTGCCCAGGGTGAGCTCGGGCGGGAGCGGGAAACCGAGCAGCTCGAAGGCCCGGTCGGCGGGGACGCTGTATTCGGGCGGCGGCGTGCGCGACAGCGCCACGGCCACGCCGACGGTGGCGAACATCAGCAGCATCTCGCCGCCGGCCAGCCGGGTGAACGCCCGCGGCTTCCCGGCCTGGAGGTCCACGAGCGTGCGCTGGCGGTGCCAGTAGCCCACGTAGCCGAGCAGCACGAACGCCACGATCTTGACCACGGCGAGCAGGCCGTACTCGGAGGTCCACAGGTCGGAGACCGCGCCCAGCCGGGCCACCAGGCTGAACACGCCGGACAACCCCACCCCGGCGTAGCACCACAGCGCCATCCGGGAGAACCGCGCCGCGGCCACGTCGAGCTGCGGCTGCTTGCGCAGCGCGTGCAGCGCCAGGACGCCGAGCCCGCCCACCCACAGGGCGAGCGCGAGCAGGTGGAGCGACACCGACGAGGTGGCCAGGTCGTGGTTGGGCGAGGAGGAGGTGTGCCCGGTGAGCGGCGCGGGCAGCAGCGTCACCAGCGCGAACACCAGCAGCCCGGCGGCGGCCCCGGCGGTGATGGCGCCCCGCGAGAACAGCGCGATCGCCACCCCGAACAGCACCACGAGCGTCAGCGCGACGCCCTGCGTGGTCTGGGTGGCGTAGCTGGTCAGGATGGTGCGCTCGAGGATCTGGGGCACGGTCCTGCCGATGGACTCGGCGGCGCCGAACACGATGGCGAGGAACGCCGACCCGGCCCACACTAGCGCCGCCCACGACGCGGCCTTGACGTAGTCGAGCGCGCTCTTGCCGAGCACGCCCTTGTCGTTGGGCAGCAGCGCGGCGGCCATGAGCAGCAGGCCGACGGTGACCACGCCGGCCGCGTCCATGAGCAGCTTGGACAGCGGCAGGCCCCACCTGACGACCGCGCCGGAGTCGGGCAGCCCGGGAATGATCCTGGGGAACGCCCTGCCTCCGGCGATCATGCCGATGACCAGGGCGACGATCGCGGCCGCCGTGGCCGCGAGCGCGAGGCGCGCCGCCCGGCTCATGGCTTCTTTCTCCGGCCGCTGAGCAGGAAGCCGATGCCGATGCCGACGAGGGCGCCGATCACGATGATCAGCCAGACCGGGAAGGAGACGTCCTGGGCGGCGGAGGCCTGCTCGGCCGCCGCGGCGGAACTCCCGGCCGGGCTCCCGGCGGGGGACGGCGGGCTCGCGCTCGGGGCCGTCTCGGCGGCCGGAGCGCTGCTCTGCGCCTCAGGAGCGGTGGCAGCGGCGCTGGGGCTGGGGGACGGTGGCTCCGCCCCCTCCACCCGGAACGGGATCTCCCCCTCGATCGGGTGCCCGTCGGAGGACACGACCCGGTAGGCGATCGTGTATTTCCCGTCGGGCAGCGGCCCGTCGACGGCCTGTGTCACCACCGCGCCGTCCAGCTCGGGCTTGCCGCGCTGGTGCTCGGCGTCACCGTCGCCGCGCACGATGACGAACGGCATGCGCACCTTGGCGGTGAACTCGAGCCTGACCTCCTCCAGCGACTTGACCTTGGCGCCCTTGGCCGGGGAGCTGCTCTTGAGCGCGTCGTGGGCCAGCGCGGGCGCGGCGGAGCCGAACACGAGCAGGGCGGCGGCGAGAATCGCGGTGAGGGCCGCGAGTGGGGTTCTCTTCATGGCATCCCCAAGGCTACCGACGCCGCCGCCCGGTCCGGACTTCGCTCCGCGAACCGGTGCCCTACAGCCCGGCGCAGGCCAGTGCCCGCTGGTATGCCTCCACGGCCCCGTCGGAGTCGCCGAGCTGCTCCATGGTCTCGGCCGTGGCGTACCACATGGCGGCGGGACGGCGGGAGTGCGGCAGCGGGGTGAGCCAGTCGCGCACCGACGCCACGTGCCCGGACGCCTCGCCCTCGCGGCCGACGGCGCCGTAGATCCGGCCCAGCAGGAGGTTGGCCTCGGCGCCGAGCACGTGACCGAACTCGGGCACCAGGCTCCTGCCGGTCACGGCGTGCTCGACGGCCTTGTCGTAGTTGCCGGCCATGTATTCGGCGAAGGCCAGCTCGACGTGGCAGCGGGCCCGGTCGGTCCGGCTGGTCGAGGTCTGCTCGTGCTCGACGACCGCCGCGCGCAGCCCGTCGCGTACGGACTCCACCTCGGCCGGGCGGGCCCTGAGCCGGCGCTGCAGGAGCGTGATCCGCAGCCTCGCGATGCTGCGCGGCTGGCCGGTCTCCACCTGGACCGCCATGGCGCGCTCGGCGAAGGAGAGCGCCTCCTCGTTGTGGCCGGTGGCGTAGGCGACGGTCGAGGCGTTCCAGTTGGCCGCCACGATCGAGCGCGGGGTGCCGAGCGCGTCGGCCGCGTTGAGCAGCTCGGCCGCGAACTGGCGGGCCCGCAGCAGGTCGCCGCGCAGCACGTAGGCCGCCAGGAGGGTGGCGGCCAGCTCGACGAGCTGGTCGGTCCAGGGCTGGCGGGTGTTGCCGGCCAGCATCTGCTCGCCCACCTCGACGGCCTCGGTCATCCGCTCGCTCTCCTTGTAGCAGCGGCAGAGCACCATGGCGATCTCGATGCGACGCTCGGGCGACTGGTCCTCCTCGCGCAGCCTGAGCAGGATGGAGATCGCCTCGTCGAGCTCGCCGCAGGCCTCGGTGGCCAGGGCCAGCCCGAACTCCGTTTCTTGACGAAGGCCGGTGAGCCCTGTCAGGTTATTGTTCGCCAGCAGCTCGGCGAAGCGGGTGCGGGCCTCCTGGACCTCGCCGTTCTCGAGCGCCAGCCGCGCATAGCCGAGGGCCAGCTCTATGTCCTCCATCTGCTCCGCGGTCACGCCGTTGATCAGATAGGACAGCGAGCAGTCCAGTTTCTGGGCCAGCAGCTCCAGAACCGCAGGGGTCGGGGTACGCTTGCCACTCTCGATCAACGAGACGTAACTGTCCGACAACTCGGGGTGCGCCAGCTGCGCCTGTGACAGGCCGCGTTGTCGCCGAACCGTCTTAATACGGAGTCCGACCAGGTCAGATGTGGTCACAGTCGTCGCTCCCTGAGAAAATAATGTCCGAGCAACCCCACACAGGCGAGGGAGAAGAACCCCATGCGAATGCGTCTTGCCCTGTCCGCTCTAGTCGCCGCGCTAGCGGTCGCGGTGACCGTTGGAGGTAATGCTACGGCCGCGAGCGCCGCTACGTCTTCCCTCTACGGGAGCATGGACGACAGCACCTGCTGCTGACGTGAGGTCCGGGTGAGGGGGGATGCGTCCGCCTGCCGTCGGCCGACACCGCACCGTGCCCCGGCAGGCCGGGCCTCCCCATACGGAAGACCGGCACCGCACCGCGATGCATCCCCTCTTCCCCGCGAGATCTTCTCCCCGTCCCCAAACGCTGCCGCCAGTCTAACGCGGGGGCTCTACATTCGATCTACATCACATCGTTGCCTGGACGACCGCGGGAGAGCGATTACGCTGCCTGCTTGACAACGGGTTCGGACCGGCAGCGGAGGGCGGCGTGAGCGAGGAGATCTTCATCCGCGTCCTGGGCGCGGTGACGGCCACCCGCGGCTCCCTGTCCCTCGACATCGGCCCGCCCCGTCAGCAGACCGTCCTGGCCGTCCTCGCCACATCGGCGGCCCGGCCCGTCCCGATGGACCGCCTGGTCGCCGGGATCTGGGGCGACGGTGCCCCGCGCAACGCCGAGCAGAGCGTCTACACCTACATCGCGGGCCTGCGCCGCGCCTTCGAGCCCGACCGCGGCCACCGCGAGCCGTCACGGGTGCTGGCCGGGACCACGGCCGGTTACGTCTTACGCCTGGAGCCCGCGCAGGTGGACGCGCTGCTCTTCGCCGACCTGGTCAGGCGGTCCCGGCTGGCGCAGGGCGAGGGCGACGACCGTCAGGCGGTGCGGCAGCTCGACGAGGCCCTGGCGATGTGGCGCGGCACCGCGCTGAGCGGCCTGTCGGGTCCCTTCTCCGAGACCGAGCGGGCCCGCCTGGACGACCTGCGGCTGGCCGCCCTCGAGCGCCGCGCCGAGAGCCTGTTACGGCTGGGCCGCCACCAGGAGGTCACCGACGACCTGCGGGACCTGACCCGGCGCCATCCCCTGCGCGAGCGGGTGCGCGAGCTGCTCATGACGGCCCTGTTCCACTCGGGCCTGCGGGCGGAGGCGCTGGAGGTCTACGAGCGGGGCCGGGTGCTGCTCGCCGAGGAGCTGGGCCTGTCACCGGGTGAGGGGCTGCGCCGCTGCCACGAGATGGTGCTGCGCGCCGACACCGTCTCCCCCGCGACGCCGGAGGCGACTTACGAGACGGCGACCGGAGCGACGACCGCGGGGACCCGAGCGACAACGTCCGGTGAGACGTCCGCCGGCTCCGCCACGGAAACGCCGGCCGGAACCTCTGGAGTGCCGCACCAGCTCCCCCGCCCGCTCACCGAGTTCGTGGGCAGGACACGGGAGTGCGTACGGCTCAAGGTGCGCCTGGCCCCCTGGGACGCCGCCCCGCCGGGACCCCTGGTGATCGTCTCCGGGCCCCCGGGCGTCGGCAAGTCGGCGCTGGCCGCGCAGGCCGCCCATCAGGTCAAGGACTACTTCCCCGACGGCCAGCTGTACGTCAACTGCCACGGCGCCACCCCGGAGCTGTCCGCCCTGACCGCGCTCGACGTGCTCGGCCGCTTCCTGCGGGGCCTCGGTGTGCCGGCCGAGGCGGTGCCCGCCGACCTCGACGAGGCCGCGGCCATGTGGCGCACCCGGCTGCACGGCCGGCGGGTGCTGGCGCTCCTGGACGACGCCGCTGACCTGGCGCAGATCCGGCCGCTGCTGTCGGTGCCGTCCGGCAGCACCCTGCTGGTGACCAGCCGCGAGAGCATGATCTGGGGCGAGGACGCCGTCGAGGTGGAGCTGCGCAGGATGTCCGACGCCGAGTCGGCGACGATGCTGGCCAAGCTCGCCGGCGCGGGCCGGGTCGCGGCCGACCAGGCGGAGACGGCCAGGCTCGTACGCCTGTGCGACGGCCTCCCGCTGGCCCTGCGCATCGCCGGGGCCCGCCTGGCCAGCCGCCCGGACTGGAGCGTGTCGGCGCTGGCGAGGCGGCTGAGCGACGAGCGGCGGCGCCTGCACGAGCTCTCGGTGGGCGACCTGGCCGTCCGCTCCAGCCTGGCGGCCAGCCTCAACGCGTTGGAGCGCGGCTCGCGCCCGGTGGACCGGCTGGCCGCGCGCACCCTGGCGCTGCTGGGCGTCCTGCACGTGCCCGAGGTGACCGCCGAGCCGGCGGCGGCGCTGCTCGGGGCCCCGGTGCCGGAGGCCGAGGCGGCCCTGGAGCGGCTGGTGGACGCCCATCTGCTCGAACGCGGCGCCCCGGGCCGCTACCGGCTGCACGACCTCGTCCGGCTCTTCGCCGTCGAGCTGCGCCCGGACGACGCCCGGGAGCCGCTGATCCGCGCGCTGTCCTACTACGCCGCCTCGACCCGCCTGGCCAGTCACGTCAGCGAGCCGCACCGCACGAAGATGTCGGCCCCGGTCGACGCGGTGCCGCACGCGGTGGCCGACCGCGAGGAGGCGGTCGCGTGGCTGTTCGAGGAGGAGACCGTCCTGTTCGCCGCGGCCTCACAGGCGCTGAGGTCCCCCGACGACGCGGTCGCCGCGCTCGGCGCCAACATCGCTCTCGGCCTGCACTGGCACCTGGAGCGGGCCTACCACATGACCGAGGCGCTGGAGCTGGACACCCAGCTGCTGCGGGTCGCCCTGCGGCTCGAGGACCACGCGAGCGTGCTGCTCGCGCACGACAACCTCGCCAACTCCCTGCGCATGCTGAGACGCATCGACGAGGCCGTCGAGCACCTCCACGCCGAGCTGGAGCTGGCCAGGCGGCTCGGCGACGCCTTCAGCGAGATGCGCACGCTCGGCAACCTGGCCACCACCTACAACACGGCCGAGCGCCACGCGGAGGCGCTGCCCTGGGCCGAGCTCCAGCTCCCGCTGGCCAGGAGCATCGGGGCCCGCGTGGGCGTGCGGTACGCGATGATGGCCATGGGCAACGCCCTGCGGGGGGCGGGCCGCGCCGGGGAGGCGCTCAAGCCGCTGTACGAAGGGCTGGCCGACGCCGACGACGTGGGCGACGCCGGGCACAAGGGGCAGATCCAGCTGGCGATCGGCGAGTGCCACCTCGACCTGGACGACCCCGAGCAAGCCCTGCCCCATCTGCTGGACGCCCATGAGCTGCTCAAGCTCACGGGCTACCGGATCGCGCTCGTCCGCTGCCTGATCAGGCTGTCGCGGGCCTACCGGACCCTGGGTGACCTGGCCCAGGCGCAGTCGTGGCTGTCCGAGGCCGCCTTCGGCGGCGGGGGGCACGGTCACGTCCGCTGGGAGCAGGAGCTCAGGGAGGAGCAGGCGGCCGTGCGGGCGGCCCGCGAGCGCGCGGCCAGGGCGTGACGGCTAGCGGGGCGTCCCGGTGTCCCTCAGGGCCAGGAAGAAGTCGACCCGGTCGGCCATCGTGGCCAGGTTCCTGCCGGTCAGCTCCTCGATCCGGCGGATGCGGTAGCGCACGGTGTTGACGTGCACGTGGAGCTGCTCGGCGCAGGCGTTCCACGAGCCGGCGCAGTCGAGGAAGATGCCGAGCGTGCGCACCAGGTCGGACTGGTGCCGGCGGTCGTAGTCGAGCAGCGGCGACAGCAGCCGGGCGGCGAACGAGCGGCGCACGTCGCCCGGCACCGTGGCCAGCAGCAGCGCGTGGGTGTAGATCTCGTCGCTGGTCACCACCCCGCCGCCGCGGGCCTCG
The DNA here is from genome assembly GCF_052246675.1 of Nonomuraea sp. KM90. Lineage (NCBI taxonomy): Bacteria > Bacillati > Actinomycetota > Actinomycetes > Streptosporangiales > Streptosporangiaceae > Nonomuraea > Nonomuraea sp. KM90. The sequence continues at coordinate 392,525 of NZ_JBQQCB010000001.1, forward strand.
GCCAGCCGGCGGGCGTGCCCGGCCTCCTCCACGCCGCCCTTGACGGCGGCGGCGCCGGTCAGCGCGCCGCTCAGGCCGACGCAGAGGCGGGTGTCGGGCAGCGCGGCGAGCACCCCGGCGCCGGCGCGCAGGAGGCCGGCCAGCTCGGCGGTGGTGCGCTCGCGCAGCGGCACCACGCCCACCGCGCCGTCGGCGCCGGCCGCCGCCACGACCTCGCGGCCGAGCAGCTCCTCCACGATCTGGCCGCCCAGCGTGGCGGGGTCGGGCCCGCGGGTGGCGCCCGGCCTGGGGGCGGTGACGTTCACGATCGCGTACGGCTCCGCCGCGTCGATCCCGCACGTGCGCAGCCGGGCGTTGAGCTCGGCGGCGCCGGCCTCGGCCAGCGCGCCCATGATGAGCTGCTCGGTCAGGCGGCGCTCGACCCGGCGTCCCTCCTCCATGCGGCTGCGTTCGAGACCCACGCAGGCGGCCAGCTCGTAGCCGAGGTCGGCGCGGCCCATCAGGTCGCCGTCGCAGGCCAGCGCCCAGCCGGCGGCGCGGTGCCCGCGCCCGACCGCGAAGATCGTGTGCTCGCCGACCAGGACCGGCAGCCGCGGGGCCGTCAGGTACGCCTTCGCCAGGCGTACCGGATCCTCGGCCGCGCCGACCACCACCTCGCCCGACGCGGACAGGACGGCGCCGGTGACGCCCAGCTCGGCGGCGGTCAGCTCGAACAGCTCGTGCAGATCGACGCCCTCGGCGATGGCCGCGACCAGCCTGCGGTGGCGGCCGAGCGCGTCGCGCACGTCGCCGGCCAGCCGGGGCAGGACCAGCTCCGCCACCGTGCGGAACGACACCTCGACCGGCACCTCCACCAGCGGCAGGTCGGCGGCCCGGCACGCGTCCACCAGGTCGGGGGGCACGTGGCCGAGCCACGCCTGCCCGGCGCCCAGCGCGGCGACCCCGGCCTCGGCCAGCGCGGCCACGAAGCGCGCGGAGTCCTCCGGCCCGTGCCACCACATCAGCCCGGTCAGCACCAGCTCGCCACCGCCCAGGTAGCGGCCCGGCTCGGGCAGGTCGGTGATGTGCACCGTGCCGAACTCGCGCGTGGGATCGCCGGTGAGCAGCGTCAGGCGCAGATCGTCGATGGCCAGCAGGTCAGATATGCGCACTTGGAGGAATATACAAGCCCGATATGACAACCGCTGACCTGGATTTCACGTCGGGCGCATAGGAGCGGCCGGGGTCGCGGTGCTCTACTCGGAAGATGACGGAGACGGCTGACGCGACCCGGTACGGGGTCGGAGAGAGCGCCCGGCGGCCCGACGCCACGCTGAAGGTCACCGGCGAGTTCGCCTATTCCTCCGACCTGTGGCTGGACGGCATGGTGTGGGGCGTGACGCTGCGCAGCCCGCACCCGTCGGCGTGGATCCGCTCGATCGACGTGGGCCCGGCGCTGCGGATGCCGGGCGTGCTGACCGTGCTGACGCACGAGGACGTGCCGGGCGCGAAGTTCTACGGCCTGGAGCACAAGGACCAGCCGGTGCTGGCCATCGACCAGGTCCGCCACCAGGGCGAGCCGGTGGCGCTGGTGGCGGCCGACCATCCGGAGACGGCCCGCAGGGCGGCCGCGGCCATCGTGGTCGAGTACGAGCCCCGCGAGGCCATCACCGACCCCCGCCTGTCGCAACACTTCGTCCGCCACCAGCCGGTGCGGCGCGGGGACACGTTCGAGGCCGAGGTCGTCGTCACCGGCGAGTACGAGGTCGGCATGCAGGACCAGGCCTTCCTCGGCCCGGAGTCCGGCCTGGCGGTGCCCGCCGAGGACGGCGGCGTCGACCTGTACATCGCCACCCAGTGGCTGCACGTGGACCGCGACCAGCTCGCGCCCTGCCTGGGCCTGCCGGAGGACAAGGTACGCCTGACGCTGTCGGGCGTCGGCGGCGCGTTCGGCGCCCGCGAGGACCTGTCGATGCAGATCCACGCCTGCATGCTGGCCCTGCGGCTGGACCGCCCGGTCAAGATCGTGTACGGCCGGGAGGAGTCGTTCTTCGGGCACGTGCACCGCCACCCGGCCCGGATGCGCTACGAGCACGGCGCCACCCGCGACGGCAAGCTGGTCTACGTCAAGGCCGACATCCTGCTGGACGGCGGCGCGTACTGCTCCTCCTCCCCCGCCGTCGTGGGCAACGCGGCGTCGCTGGGCGTGGGCCCGTACGAGGTGCCGAACGTGCGGGTGGACGCCATCGGCGTCTACACCAACAACCCGCCGTGCGGGGCGATGCGCGGCTTCGGCGCGGTGCAGGCGTGTTACGCCTACGAGTCGCAGATGGACCGCCTGGCCGAGGCGTGCGGGCTGTCGCCGGTCGAGATCCGCGTGCGCAACGCCGTCTCCCAGGGCTCCCACCTGATCACCGGCCAGGTGATCGACTCGCCGGCCCCGCTCGCCGGCATGCTGCGCGAGCTGGAGGCGATGCCGATGCCTCCGGGGCGGGCGGGGCGGGACCTGCGGGCGCTGCCCGGCGGCGTCTCGCAGACCACGCACGGCGAGTCCGTGCGCCGGGGCGTCGGCTACGGCGTGGGGATCAAGAACATCTGCTTCTCCGAGGGCTTCGACGACTATTCGACGGCCCGGGTGCGGGCCGAGCTGGTCGGCGGGGAGCCGCACGTCACCGTGCACACGGCGGCGGCCGAGGTGGGCCAGGGCCTGGTGACGATCCAGGCCCAGATCGCCCGCACCGAGCTGGGCGTCGAGCACGTCACCGTGGCCACCGCCGACACCTCGGTCGGCTCGGCGGGCTCCTCGTCGGCCTCCCGCCAGTCGTACGTCACCGGCGGCGCGGTCAAGGCCGCCTGCGAGGCCGTGCGGGAGCGGTTCAAGGGGCTGCCCGCCAGGGACGCGCTGGCACGGTTCGGGCCGATCGAGGAGACGCGCGAGTTCCGGCACCGGCCCACGTACCCGCTGGACCCGCACACCGGCCAGGGCGACTCGCACACGCAGCTCGCCCTGTGCGTGCACCGGGCCGTCGTGGACGTGGACGTGGAGCTGGGCCTGGTGAAGGTGGTCGAGCTGGCGGCGGTGCAGGACGTCGGGCGGATCCTGAACCCGCAGGCGCTGGAGGGCCAGATCCACGGCGGGTCCGCCCAGGGCCTCGGCCTGGCGCTGATGGAGGAGGTCCAGGTCCGCGACGGCCAGGTGCTGAACCCGTCGTTCACGGACTACCTCATCCCCACCATCCTCGACATGCCGCCCATGACGCTGAAGATCCTGGAAAATCCGGACCCGGCGGCCCCGTACGGGCTGCGCGGCGCCGGCGAGCCGCCGACGCTCTCCTCCACCCCCGCCATCGCCGCCGCCGTCAGAGCGGCTACCGGACTTCGGTTGACTCGCGTTCCGATTAGGCCGGAAGATATCGCCTTGTTCGACAGGCTCGACTAGGGGGCATTCATGGCAACCGCGCGTGAGGCGGCTGAGGCGGAGTTCAGGCGCTTCGACACGGACGGCGACGGCCTGCTGACGGCCGACGAGATCAGGCAGGCCAACGACGCGCTGGGCGGGCAGGGCGCGTCGGAGAGCGAGATCGAGGCGTTCATCAAGGCCGCCGACAGCGACGGCGACGGCACCGTCAAGCTGGAGGAGTTCGTCGCCCTGGTGGGCCACGGCCGCCACGAGAAGGCTTGATCCCCTCGGCGACGGGGTAGGCACCCGGCACTCCCCCTGATCAAGAGGGGGGATTGCCGGTGCTCGACAGATTCTTCGAGCTGACCGGGCGGGGGAGCACCGTCGGCCGCGAGGTGCGTGGCGGGCTGACCACGTTCGTGGCGATGGCCTACATCATCCTGCTCAACCCGATCATCCTGGCCGGCGCCAAGGACGTCACCGGCGCCCGGCTCTCGATCGCCGAGCTGACCACCTCCACCGCGCTGGCCGCCGCGATCTCGACGCTGCTCATGGCCGTCGTCGGCAACGCCCCCTTCGGGCTGGCCGCCGGGCTCGGCCTGAACGCGGTGGTCGCCTACCAGGCCGCCCCGCACATGACGTGGGCCCAGGCGATGGGCCTGGTGGTGCTCGAAGGTCTGGTCATCATCGTGCTGGCCGTGACCGGCCTGCGCACGCTGATCATGAACGCGATCCCGCTGGCGCTCAAACACGCGATCAGCGTGGGGATCGGCCTGTTCATCGCGCTGATCGGGCTGGTGGACGCCGGCTTCGTCGCGGCCGGCTCGGGGACGCCGGTGCAGCTCGGCGCCACCGGGCACCTCACGGGCTGGCCGGTCGCGGTGTTCTGCTTCGGCCTGCTCCTGATGATCCTCCTGTACGTGCGCAGGATCCCGGCCGCCATCCTCATCAGCATCGCCGCGACCGCGGTCCTGGCCATCCTGGTGAACTCGCTGGCCACGGTCGCTCCCGGTAGCTGGGGAGTGGTCACGCCGCGCGTGCCCGAGTCGCTGGTCTCCGCGCCGCACTTCGGGCTGGTGGGCGAGTTCGACCTGTTCGGCGGGTTCGCCAGGGCGGGGGCGCTGACGGCGACCGTGGTGCTGTTCACGCTGGTGCTGTCGGGGTTCTTCGACGCGATGGGCACGATCATCGGCGTGAGCGACGAGGCCGGGCTGGTGGACCAGCAGGGCCGGGTGCCCCGGCTGGGCCGGGTCCTGACCGTGGACGGCGTGGCCGGGGTGGTGGGCGGCTCGGTGAGCTCCTCGGCCAACACCGTGTTCGTGGAGTCGGCCGCGGGTGTCGGTGAGGGCGCGCGTACCGGGCTGGCCAGCGTGGTGACCGGGGCGCTGCTGGGGCTGACGCTGCTGTTCACGCCGCTGGCCGCCGTGGTGCCGGCCGCCGCGGCGGCGCCCGCGCTGGTGCTGGTCGGGGCGCTGATGATGATGCAGTGCAAGAACGTGCCGTGGGACGACCTGGAGCTGGCCGTCCCGGCGTTCCTGACGATCGCGCTGATGCCGTTCACGTACTCGATCACGAACGGGGTGGGCGCCGGCGTGATCGTCTACACGCTGATCAAGGCGGTCAGGGGGCGGTTCTCGGAGATCCCCTGGCTGCTCTGGATCGTCTCGCTGATCTTCCTGGCGTACTTCGCCATCGACTGGCTGGAGGAACTGTTCGGCTAGGGCGTGTATTTGGTTGTGATCAATCTGCGGGATCCGCCCTCGTTTCGGGGTCCGATCCGGTAGATCGTTTTGCGTGACGCGAGTGCAATTGACGGATGTGGAGTGGGAGTTCATCGAGCCCTACCTGCCGATCGGTGGGTTCGGCCTGTACCCCGAGCGGCTGCGGCAGCAGTTCGAGGGCGTGATCTGGCGGTTCCGGACGGGCGGGCAGTGGCGGGAGATGCCGGTGGAGTTCGGTGCCTGGTCGACAGTCCACAACCGCTTCCGGCAGTGGAGGGACGCCGGTGTCTTCGAAGCTCTGCTGGAGGGCATGATCGCGGAAGCCGCAAAGCGGGGCGAGGTGGACTTGTCCCTGGTCAGCGTGGACTCCACGACCGCGCGGGCTCACCACGACGCTGCCGGGATGCACCTCGGCCCAGATGTCGTCACCGCCCTGGAGAAGGCCGCCGAGGAGGAGAAGGCCCGGCAAAAGGGGGCGGCTCGGAAGGAGACGGGCAGAGCCGCGCAGAGGACCCCGAGAGGGAAGAACGACGGCGCATCCGGTGCCGGCGCAAGCTCCGGTTGAAGGCCGCCCTGCTCGGACGATCGAGGGGCGGGCAGACCAGCAAGGTCCACCTCGCCGCTGATCGCAGGTGCCGTCCGTTGGCGTTCGTGCTGACCGCGGGACAGGCTGCCGATAGCCCGCAGTTCATCCCCGTGCTCAACAAGGTACGCATCCGCGGGCCCATCGGCCGTCCGCGTACCAGGCCTGACCGGGTCGCCGCGGACAAGGCCTACTCCTCCCGCGGCAACCGCGCCTACCTCCGCAAACGCCACATCAAAGCCGTCATCCCGGAGAAGAAGGACCAGGTCGCCAACCGGAAGAACAAGGGTGGCAGGGGCGGCCGGCCGGTCAGCCATGACGCAGAGGTCTACAAGGATCGCAACACCGTCGAGCGTCTGATCAACAAGCTGAAGGCCTGGCGAGGCATCGCCACCCGCTACGACAAGACCCCTGAGAGCTACATCGCCGGCCTCCACCTTCGTGGCGCGATGATTTGGATCAAAGACCTCACACGACCCACCTCTTGATCACAACCCAATACGCGCCCTAGCGCAGGTCGCCGCTGTTGCAGGCCACGCCGTTGCCGTCGACGTCGACGTACCAGGTGTATTCCTCGTGGGTGCCCTTGGAGTAGGGCCCGTCGCCGGCGGCCACGGCCTCCTTGCAGCTCGCGTAGCGCTTGTCGACGGGGCGCTGGGCGCCGCCCGTGCTGCCCGTGGTGCCGCCCGTCGTGGTGCCGGGGTTGACCGGCTGCGGGTTGGTCTGGCCCGTGGTCTGCTGGCCGGCGGGGGGCGTGGCCGGGCCCGTTTGGGTGCCGGTCGGTGCTCCCGTCTGTGCTCCCGTCGGGGCTCCGGTCGGGGGTGTCGTGCCTCCCGTGGTGCTGCCCACCAGGCGGGCCACCAGCGCGTCGGCGTCCTCCTTGGTGAAGCCGGCGATGCTCATGCTGTCGCCGTCCATCGGCTGGGTGACGATGGGCGCGGCCAGCACGACCTTGGGCTGGTCGGGCTGCTCGGGGGCCAGCACGATGGCGACCGCACGCTGGTCGGGCACCAGCTCGTCGATGAGGTCGACCAGCCGCTGCTTGAACGCCGGCGCGATCGCGATGCGCACGGAGTATTGCCCGTCGTTCTCGCGCAGCGGCTCGACCTCCTGCACGGAGGCGACCGTGACGCCGTCCTCCAGCAGGTAGCAGGTGGTCTGCTGCTCGTCGAGCACGGCCTGGTCACCGGGGCAGGGCGCCTGCTTGGTCTCCCTGACCGGGGCGAAGTGGATCGGCACGGCCAGGCGCTGCGGGGGTGTGCCGCCTAACAGCGGCGTGTCCGGGCTCCTGGTCATGAGGACGGCGACCGTGCCGAGCACGCCTGCGACGAGCACGACGAGGACGAGCGAGACGAGCAACACGATGGTGGTGAGTCTGCTGGCCTTCGGCTCCCCGGGGTCCGCGGGTGGCGGCTCTTCCGGCTTGTCCATCGATGACGATCCCATCCTGACGTTCGGACTGCCGGTGAGCCTATCGAGGAGAAGCCGCACCGGGGTAATCAGCGCGGCAATCCACACTCAACCGTGAGACGAGAGGAAGAATGGAGGCAGGATCGCAGATAGCCGAGAAGAGTTGACCATGAAGGTCGGTGTACCCCGAGAGGTCAAGAACAGCGAATATCGAGTGGCGCTGACCCCGGCGGGGGTGCACGAGCTGGTGCGCCACGGCCATCGGGTCTTCGTCGAGCGCGATGCCGGCGCGGGCTCCTCGATTCCCGACGACGACTTCGCGGCCGCCGGCGCCGTGCTGGTGCCCGAGGCCGACGAGGTCTGGGGCGTGGCGGACCTGGTGATGAAGGTCAAGGAGCCGGTGGCGGAGGAATATCACCGCCCGCGCAAGGGGCAGGTGCTGTTCACCTACCTGCACCTGGCCGCCTCGCCCGCCTGCACGCGGGCCCTGCTGGCGTCGGGCTGCACCGCGGTCGCCTACGAGACCGTCCAGACCCCGGGCGGCGCGCTGCCGCTGCTCGCGCCCATGTCGGAGGTGGCGGGCCGGCTGGCGCCGCAGGTGGGCGCCTACCATCTGATGCGCTCGGCGGGCGGCAGGGGCGTGCTGATGGGCGGCGTGTCCGGCGTACGGGCGGCGCACGTCGTGGTGATCGGGGCCGGGGTGTCGGGCATGAACGCCGCCGCGATCGCCCTGGGCATGCAGGCCGAGGTGGTCCTGCTCGACAAGAACATCGACAAGCTGCGCCAGGCCGACATGATCTACCAGGGCCACTGCCAGACGGTCGCCTCGAACACGCTGGAGATCGAGCGCGCGGTGGTCGAGGCGGACCTGGTCATCGGCGCCGTCCTGGTGCCCGGCGCCAAGGCTCCCGAGCTGGTGAGCAACGACCTGGTCAGCCGGATGAAACCGGGCTCGGTGCTGGTGGACATCTCCATCGACCAGGGCGGCTGCTTCGAGGACTCCCACCCGACCACGCACGAGGAGCCCACCTACCGGGTGCACGACTCGATCTTCTACTGCGTGGCCAACATGCCCGGCGCCGTGCCGCACACCTCGACGTTCGCCCTGACGAACGTCACGCTGCCGTACGCGCTGGCCATCGCCGACCTGGGCTGGCGGCGCGCCATGCGCGAGGACCCGGCCCTGGCGCTCGGCCTGAACACCCACGAGGGCCACCTGACCAGCCGGCCGGTGGCCCAGGCGCACGGGCTGGAGTGGACCGCTCCGGAGGGCCTGCTCGGCTGAACCGGGTTTCGTGAGCCTGCTGTCCATCACCGCCCCGAACAGTTACGCTAAGTCGCGATCAACTACTTACCGTGACGATCGGAGTGGTGATGTCCCAGCCGAGCTTCCGCGAGAGCGCCGAGCGCAACTTCAACGACCTGGACGCCGACGGCGACGGCTTCCTGACCAGGTACGACTACCTGGCCCTGGCCCAGCGGCGGCTGGAGCAGACCGGCGTGCGCGCCGACACCCCCGAGGGCGGGGCCGTCGTCGACGCCTTCCTGAACGCCTGGGACACCCACGCCCGCGCCCTCGACACCGACCGCGACGGGCGGATCAGCAGGCAGGAGTACGTGCGCTCCTTCGAGACGCTGGTGCGCACCGGCGCGCTCGAAGCGGTGCTGGCGCCGATCTCGCGGGCCACGTTCACCGTGGCCGACCGCGACGGCGACGGCTGGATCGACGCCGAGGAGTTCGGCTCCCTGTGGAACCGACCGGGCACCGACCTCAAGGCGGTCTTCGCCAGGGCGGACACCGACGGCGACGGGCGCATCTCCTTCGAGGAGTACGCCCGGGCCCGGCACGGCCTGCTCACCGGCGAGGCCTGACAAGGACACGGTCGCAGAGCCCTGCGACAAAGGGCACGGTCGCAGAGCCCTGCGACAAAGGGCACGGTCGCAGAGCCCTGCGACAAAGGGCACGGTCGCAGAGCCCTGCGACAAAGGGCACGGTCGCAGGGCCCTGCGGGGGCGGGGCCCTGCGCGGACGCCCCTACTGCTGGGACTGCGTGGGCGACGGCGCGATCGACTCCGTCGGCGTCTGCTGCTGGTTCGTCGGCTCCGGCGGGAGCGGCGCCTGGTCGGCCGTGGTGGTGATCGCGTCGGCACCGCCGCAGGTGGCGCCCGGCTCGGGCGTGTCGGCGCCGTTCTGGTAGCGCTTGATGAACGCCCCGAGCTTCGGGTCGGCCGCGTCGGTCAGCTGCAGCTGGTGGCCCCAGGAGGAGACCACGATCGGCGACGGCAGGTTGAGGAAGGGACTCATCAGCATGTAGTCCTGCTGCCCCGTCGAGCCCGCGACCTCCTTCAGCTTGTCGACCTGCGCCTTGGCCAGGTCGGGCCGATAGGTGATCCAGACCGCGCCGTGCTCCAGCGAGTGCACGGCGTGCTCGCTGTGGATCGGCTTGTCGTAGATCGCGCACTGCTGCCAGTAGTTGTTGTGCTCGCCGCCGACCGGGGGCGTCTCCTTGTACGTCACCGTGTTCCAGACGTGCTGGCCGGCTTCGTACTTGACGCTCTTCACGGCGTCGAGCGAGGTCTGCTGCGCCTGATTGATCAGGTAGAAGCCGACCACGCCGACGAGCACCACGATGATGAGCCCGCCCGTGCCCCACATGAGCAGTGCGGCGCGGCGTTGTTTGCGCTGCTGCTCGGCCCGCATCTTCTGCAGATGCTCGCGCCGCGCCTGCGCCTTCTCCTTCGGCATCGTTCCTCCATCGGCGTACCAACTCCGGGTCACCCTATGCCCTCCGGCCGTATGTGGAGAATAAGCGCCCCATAAGCGTCCGATCACGAGCCCGCCCGCAGGTGGGTACGCTGGACTGGCCATGGAAAAGCCCGTGAGAAAACCCGTTCTGGTCATCTGCGGCGTGCTGGTGCTCGCCGTGGCCGCGTTCGTGTTGTTCGGCCGTGACGGCACGCCGTCCGACACCTCGGCCGAGGCCGGGTTCGCCCGCGACATGGCCACCCATCACGCGCAGGCCGTGGACATGGCCTTCACGATCAGGGACAAGGGCCCCGCCAGGGAGATCAGGAGCCTGGCCTTCGACATCATCAACACCCAGGCCAACCAGCGCGGCATGTTCCAGGGCTGGCTGCAGCAGTGGGGGCTCAGCCAGGCGACCGACCAGCGGCCGATGGCCTGGATGGCCGGCCACGGGCACGGCGCCGCCACGGCCGCGCCGGCCGCCACGACCGCGTCGGGCGCGATGCCGGGCATGGCCACGCCGCAGGAGCTGACCAGGCTCAAGGAGGCTCGGGGCACGCAGGCCGAGGTGCTGTTCCTGCAGCTCATGATCCGCCACCACGAGGGCGGCGTGCAGATGGCCGAGGGGCTGCTCCGGCTGTCCACCCGCGGCGAGGTCGTCAGCATGGCCCAGAAGATCGTCGACGGGCAGAGCGGGGAGATCAAGCTCATGACGCAGTTGCTCGCCCAGCGGGGGGCGCAGCCTCTTCCCTCGATCCTCAAGACCTCATAGGCCGATGAGCGCCGACGCGGTCGTCGTGGGGTCGGGGCCCAACGGGCTGGTCGCCGCCGTCACGCTGGCCCGTGCGGGACGCCGGGTGCTGCTGCTGGAGGCGGCCGAGACGTTCGGGGGCGGGCTGCGGTCCGGCGAGCTGACGCTGCCGGGCCGGATCCACGACCTGGGCGCGACCGTGATGGCGATGACGCTGGCCTCCCCGGCCTTCCGCGAGCTGCGCGAGCAGGGGCTCAAGGGGGTCGAGTTCGCCCACCCGCCCGTGGCGGCGGCCCATCCGCTCGACGGCCGTCCCGCCGTGCTGGTGCACCGCGACGCGCGGCGCACCGCCGAGGGGCTCGGGCGTGACGGGCGCGCGTGGCTGGCGAGCGCGGGGGCGGCGGCCCGGGCCGGGTTCCCGCTGATGGAGCTGCTGCTCAAGCCGCTGGGGCCGTGGCCGGTGGCGCCCCTGACGTTCGCGCGGGCGGCCAGGTTCGGGCTGGCGGCGGCGCTGCCGGCCACGACGTTCGCCCGGCGGGCGTTCCGGACCGCCGAGGGGCGGGCGCTGATCGCGGGCATGGCCGCGCACTCGATGCTCGACCTGCGCTCCCCCATCACCGCCGGCTACGGGCTGACGCTGGCGGCACTGGCCCACCTCGTGGGCTGGCCGGTGGTGCGGGGCGGGTCGCAGGTGCTGGCCGACGCGCTGGTGGCCGAGCTGCGGTCGCTGGGCGGGGAGGCGGTGGCCGGGCACCGGGTGCGCCGGCTGGCGGAGCTCGCGGCGCCGATCGTGGTGCTCGACGTGACGCCCCGGCAGTTGCTCGCGATGGCCGACCTGCCGGTCGGCTACCGGCGCCGGCTGGAGCGCTACCGCTACGGGCCCGGGGTGTTCAAGATGGATTGGGCGCTGGACGGGCCGGTGCCGTGGCGGGATCCGGCGGTGGCCGGGGCGGGCACGGTGCACCTGGGCGGGACGCTGGAGGAGATCGCGCTCAGCGAGGCGGAGACGGCCGCCGGGCGGCACTCGCCCCGCCCGTACGTGCTGCTCGTCCAGCCGTACGCGGCCGACCCGTCGCGCGGCGGGCACACGCTGTGGGCCTACTGCCACGTCCCCAACGGCTCGCCGGTGGACATGACGGACGCCATCGAGGCCCAGATCGAACGGTACGCGCCGGGCTTCCGCGACCGCGTGCTGGCCCGGCACGCGGTGGGTCCGGCCGGGCTGGAGGCGGCCAACCCCAACCTGGTGGGCGGCGACATCGGGGGCGGGCTGACGAGCCTGGGGCAGTTCCTGCGCCGCCCGGTCTGGTCGCCGGCCCCGTGGCGCACGCCGCTGCCGGGGGTGTTCCTCTGCTCGTCCTCGACGCCGCCCGGGCCGGGGGCGCACGGGATGGGCGGCTGGCAGGCCGCCCGCCTCGCCCTGCGCACCCCCTGACGGCCCGGTGAGGCGTCAGCGGCCCGCGGCGGCCATCTCCTCGGCCAGGGCGGCGGCGAAGGCGTCCACGTCCTCCTCGGTCGTGTCGAACGCGCACATCCACCGCACCTCCCCGGTGGCCTCGTTCCAGGTGTAGAACCTGAACCGCTTGCGCAGCCGCTCGGCGACGTCCTTCGGCAGGACGGCGAACACGGCGTTGGCCTCGACCGTCCGGGCCAGCTCGACCCCGGGGATGCCGCCGACCGCCTCGGCCAGCCGCTGTCCCATGGTGTTGGCCCGCCGGGCGTTGCGCAGCCACAGGTCGCCCGACAGCAGCGCCTCGAACTGCACCGACACGAACCGCATCTTCGACGACAGCTGCATGAACGTCTTGCGCAGGTAGTCGACGCCGGTGGCCGCCTCGGGGTTGAGCACGACGACGGCCTCGCCGTACAGCAGGCCGATCTTCGTGCCGCCGAAGGAGAGCACGTCCACGCCCGCGTCGGTGGTCAGCGCGCGCATCGGCACGTCCAGCGCGGCGGCGGCGTTGGTCAGGCGGGAGCCGTCGAGGTGGACGAGCAGGCCCAGGTCGTGGGCGTGCGCGCAGATCTCGGCGATCTCGGCGGGCGTGTAGAGGGTGCCCCACTCGGTGGTGTTCGAGATCGACACCACCTTCGGCTGGGCCCGGTGCACGTCGCCGAAGCCCCACGCCTGCCGGTCGATCAGCTCGGGTGTGAGCTTGCCGTCCGGGGTGGGCACGGTCAGCAGCTTGATGCCGCCGGCCACCTCGGGCGCGCCGCCCTCGTCGGTGTTGATGTGGGCGCTCTCCGCGCAGATGACCGCCTCCCACTGCGCGGTCATGGCGCGCAGGGAGACGACGTTGGCGGCGGTGCCGTTGAACACCGGCCACGCCTGGGCGCGCTCGCCGAAGTGCCGCTTGAAGACGTCCTGAAGGGCGTCGGTGTAGACGTCGTCGCCGTAGGAGATCTGGTGTCCGCCGTTGGCCGAGGCGATGGCCTCGAGGATCTCGGGGTGTACCCCGGCGTAGTTGTCGCTGGCGAAGGACTTGAGCCGGGGGTCGTGCCGGGGGATCAAGAAGTGAGGTCCAATCTGGTGCCGTTGATCTCTGCGGCCGGGCGGTCGTAGAGGCCGCCGATGGCCGCCGCCAGGTCGTTGACGTCGGTGAAGCCGGAGAACTTCGCGCCGGGGCTGGCGGCCCGCATGGCGTCGTTCACCAGGGCCTTGACGACGAGGATGGTCGCCGCGCTGTGGGTGCCCCTCAGCGCGTCGGCCAGCGCGAGCGTCCACGCCTCCGCCGCCGCCTTGGCCGCCGCGTAGACGGCGCCACCGGCGCTCGGGCGCTCGGCCGCCTTGGCCGAGACGATCACGAAGCGGCCGTCGTCGCTGCGGCGCAGCAGCGGCTCGAAGGCCAGCGACACGTTCTGCAGGGTGCGGATCAGCAGGTCGTGCAGGAGGTCCCAGTCGTCGAGGCTGGTCTCGGCGAACGAGGAGGACCCGCGCCAGCCGCCGACCAGGTGCACCACGCCGTCCACGCGGCCGTGCTCGCCCTCGACGCCGTCGGCGAGAGCTTGTACGGCGGCGCGGTCGAGCAGGTCCACGTGCTGCTTGCCGACCTCGATCACAGTATGACCATTTTTCCGGAAATATCCGGAAACAGCCTCACCCGTGGGCCCTCCGGCCCCGGTAACCACAATGATCATGCTCGGAGTCCCTTAGTCGATTCGACCACATCGGCCAGCTTACGGCGCAGCGCCTCGTAGAACATGCTCAGGGGGAACTCGTCCGGCAGCACCGCGTCCACCTTGGCCTTCTGCTCCTCCGGCAGCGCCTGGATCCCCTTGGCCCAGGTCGAGGCCGGATGCGGCGCCACGTACGCGCTCACCAGCTCGTACGCCGCCAGCCAGTGCGCCAGCTTGGACCGGTCGATGCTGTCGCGATACAGCTTCTCGACCTCCCCCCGCAGGTCCGCCACCCCGTCGGCCACCCGCTCCCAGTCGATCGCGAGCCGGTTGTCCGTCCACCGCACGATGTCGTTGCGGTGCAGGTAGGCGAACAGCAGCTGCCCGCCGAGCCCGTCGTAGTTCCGCACCCGCTCCCCGGTGATCGGGAACCTGAACAGCCGGTCGAACAGGATCGCGTGCTGGACGTAGCGGGCGTGCGGCACTCCCCGCTCCGCCAGCTTCACGGCCTCACCGAACGCGGTCAGGTCGCAGCGCAGCTCCTCCAGCGAGTACAGCCAGTACGGCATCCGCTGCTTGATCATGAACGGGTCGAACGGCAGGTCGCCGTGGCTGTGCGTGCGGTCGTGCACCAGGTCCCACAGCACGAACGTGTCCTGCGCGAGCTGCTGCGACTCCAGCAGCCGGTCGGCGTCGGGCGGCAGGTCCAGCTTGAGCGTCTCGGTGGCGGCCCTGGAGACCCGCCTGAACCGGGCAGCCTCTCGGTCGGCGAAGATCCCGCCCCAGGTGAACCGCGCGGGCGCCTGCCGCACGGCGACCGTCTCGGGGAACAGCACGGCCGAGTGCGTGTCGTAGCCGGAGGTGAAGTCCTCGAACGCGATCGGCACGAACATCGGGTTGTCGTAGCCGCCCGCCTCCAGCTCCGCCAGCCAGTCCGGCCAGATCGTCCGGATCCAGACCGCTTCGAGGTTGCGGTTCGGGTTGCCGTTCTGCGTGTACATGGGGAACACCACGACGTGCTCCAGGCCGTCCTGGCGCTGGGTGTCGGGGTGGAAGCGGTCGAGCGAGCCGAGGAAGTCGGGCACGCCGAGGTCCTGCTCGGCCCACGTGGCGAGGTCCTCGCGGACGGCCTGGAGGTAGGCGGCGTCATGCGGGAAGTACGGCGCGATCTCGGCCACGCGGGCCCCGATCTCCGCCACCAGCTCCTTGCCCCGCTCCTTGCCCTCCGGCACCGAGCCGTCCTTGACCTGGAGCGGCCTGAGCTCCTCCACGGCCGCCTTGAGCCGGGCGAACAACCTCGCCTTCGCCTCGTCGCGGGCCGCGCCGGCCCGCTCGTCGCCGGGGACGCGGGCGGCCCAGGTGATCACGTTCTCCCAGAGCCGGCGGTGGTCGTGGTCCTCGATGGAGTCGTCGCCGAACAGGTCGGAGTCGGCGAACACCACCACGCGCCCGCGGCCGTACCGGACCGCCAGGGCCAGCGGCGCGCCCGCCGGGTCGGCCGCCGCCGAGGTGCTGAACAGCACGCTCGCCCCTTCGGCGGCCCCCTCAGCAGCCCCCTCGGCAGCCAGGGTGCCGGCTCGGTAGAAGCAGGCCGTCCGGACCCCGGCCAGCAGCCCGGAGTTCGTGGCACGTTCCCCCAGCACCCAGGTGGCCACGCCCCGGTGGGCGTGCTTCGGGTCGCGTACGGTGCCGTGCACGACGCGCACCCCGAACCGGGCGAGCAGCTCGTCGAGGTTGTTGCCGTACTTGTCCTGCTCCTCCTCGGCCAGCACCACCAGCCCGCCGCCGGAGGCCACGAAGGACTCGATGGCGTCCAGCTCGGCGGCGGTGAAGACGGGGCTGCCCTGCCCGGTGGTCCGCTCCCAGCGCTCCCCCGACGGGTGCGCGATCACCAGCACGTCCCGCTCCGCCAGGGCGGCGGCGTCGAGCGCGCCGGCCGTGTGGGCGGTGACCGTGTGCCCCAGGTGTCGCAGCAGCCCGGCCGCTCGGGCGTAGCTGTTGTCGTCGGGGTGGGCGGGGTTGATGGCCTCGGCCACCTCACGCCGGACGGTCCACGACTCGCTGTGGGCCTCGTCGAACAGCACTCGGGGAAACGCTCGCATGAAATATCTCCTGTATCTACCGCCTTATGCCGAAAAATATACACACAGGTCAGGCATGCATCGCCAATCCCTCCCGAATGGCGAGACGGTCAGGCGCCGGGCCGCACGACCCCGCTCTCGTACGCGAACACCACGGCCTGCGCCCGGTCGCGCAGCGACAGCTTCATCAGCACCCGGGCCACGTGCGTCTTGACCGTGGCCTCGCCCACGTACAGATCCCTGGCGATCTCCGCGTTGGTGAGGCCGCGCGCCAGCAGCCGCAGCACCTCCAGCTCGCGCGGCGTCAGCTCGGCCAGCGCGGGCGCCGGCCGCGGCTCGGCCCGCCCGGCGAACGTGGCTATCACGCGGCTCGTCACGGCCGGGTCGAGCAGCGCGTCGCCGGCGTGCACGACCCTGATCGCCTCGATGAGCTGCTCCGGCGGCGACACCTTCAGCAGGAACCCGCTGGTGCCGGCGCGCAGGGCGGCGTAGAGGTTCTCGTCGGTGTCGAACGTGGTCAGCGTGATGACCTTGGGCGGCGACGGGCTGTCGAGCAGCTCCCTGGCCGCCGCCAGCCCGTCGAGCCGGGGCATCGAGATGTCCATGAGGACGATGTCCGGCCGGGTGCGCCGGGCCACGGCGACGGCCTCGCGCCCGTCGGCCGCCTCGCCGACGACCTCCATGCCCGGGTCGCTCTCGACGACCATGCGCAACCCGGCCCTGACCATCGCCTGATCGTCCGCGATGACTATACGAATGCCCACACGCCGGAGGGTAGACGCCGGGTGCCCGCCTTGAACACCGCCCGTCCCCCGTGGCCAAGCCGGACACAAGTGAGTTCCAAGTCAGGACAGGCGGACGCTCTGCCTGATCCTCGCCTGGGTGGCGTCGTCGCAGGTGGCCTTGGCGCAGAAGTACATGATCAGCATGGTCTTGGGCTCGCGGTCGATGACGTAGCTCACGAAGGCGAGCCGGGTGCCGCTGGCGGGGTCGTGCAGGGTGCCGTCGAAGCGGGTGGCGGGGCTGTTGCCCGCCTGGTCCTGCACGGGTTTGCCGAGATCCACCTGGCCTGGCAGCAGGGCCTCCATCTTGGGCTTCATCAGCTCGGAGGTGCCGCTGGCGTCGAGGGTGTCGGAGACCTGGACGTACACGCCGGCGACGCTGTCGGGGTCGCCGTCGGTGACCTCCTTGATCTTCGACCAGTCGGCACCCGGGCCGGCCACGAACAG
This sequence comes from Nonomuraea sp. KM90, assembly GCF_052246675.1. Lineage (NCBI taxonomy): Bacteria > Bacillati > Actinomycetota > Actinomycetes > Streptosporangiales > Streptosporangiaceae > Nonomuraea > Nonomuraea sp. KM90. Next base: position 409,539 of record NZ_JBQQCB010000001.1, read on the forward strand.
CTCCTCGAACTCGGCGGCGTGCGGCGAGGCCACCGCGAAGAGGTCCTGGTGGGTGCGTACCGTCCAGTCGCCCGGATACTCGAACGTGAGCGGCGCGGCGGCGCTGGTCTTGTAGTCGGCCCAGGTCTCGCCGCGGTTGTTCATGATGACGAACGCGACCAGCGCGAGCGCCGCGACGGCGGCCACCAGCGTGACGGCCACGATCGGGACCCGGCCCGGCCGCCCCTTGCCCACGGACGCCCGCGTCGGCTGCCCGGACACCCCGGCGGCGGCCGGAGGCCGCCCGAACGGGGAGGCGACCTGCGGGGGCGGCTGGGGCAGGGAGTGGGGGCCGGAGCCCGGCCCCGGCAGGGAGTGCGGCCCTGAACCCGGGCCGGAGGAGGGCACGGCACGGGGGCCCGAACGCTGGACGGGGTAGGGCCCGGAGTGCGGGCTCTGGCTCGGACGGGGCACCAGGTGCGGACCCGAGCCGGGCCCGGCGTACGGGTCGTGCTGCGGGGCGCTGATCGCGTCGCGCAGCGCGGTCACGAACTCGGTGCACGTCGCGTAGCGCTGGTCGGGCGACTTGGCCAGCGCCCGCATCATCACGGCGTCGATCTCGGCCGGCAGCTCGGGCCGCAGCTGCGACAGCGGCGTGGGCTGCTCGGCCAGGTGGGCCCAGAGCAGCGCGATGTCGTTCTCGCGCTGGAACGGCAGCCGCGCCGACAGCGCCTCGTAGACGACGCAGGCCAGCGCGTACTGGTCGCAGCGGCCGTCGATGTGCTCCTTGTTGATCTGCTCGGGCGACATGTACCGGGGCGTGCCGATGAACTGGTCGGTCTGCGTCAGCCCCGAGATGGACGAGCGGTGCTTGGTGATGCCGAAGTCGGTCAGGTAGACGTGGTCCCCGGCCAGCAGGATGTTGGCCGGCTTGACGTCGCGGTGGATCAGGTCGTGCGCGTGGGCGGCGTCGAGCGCGGCGGCCACCTGGGCGAAGATCTGGTTCGCCTGGCCGAGCGGCAGCGGGCCGCGGTCGTAGATGAGCCGGCGCAGGTCGAGGCCGTCGACGTAGCGCATGGCGATGTACAGGACGCCGTCGGCGTCGGCGTTCGCCTCGTAGATCGGGATGATGTTGGGGTGCTCGATGCTGGCGACCGTCCTGGACTCCAGGATGAACCGCTGCCTGAACCGGTCGTCGACGCTGAGCACCGGGTTGAGGATCTTCAGCGCCACCCGGCGGCTCAACCTCGGGTCGAGTGCCAGGTAGACGACGGCCATGCCGCCCTTGCCGACGATGTCCTCGATGTAGTACCCGGCCACCTCCTGGCCGATGAGCGATCTTTCGTTCAATGGCATCACGTCTCGATGGGGTGGCCGCAGTAGCCGCAGAAGCGGTGCGCCGGTCCGAGCCTCATCCCGCACGAGGTGCAGTATTTGACTCCCGGGTCCGGCGCGGTCATCACCTGCTGCTGCTGCGGGACCACTTGGAACGGCTGGGACCGGCGTACGGCGACGGTCTGGTTGGCCCCGTCGTCGAACGATGGACCCGCCGCCAGCGGTTGCGGCAGTTCTGTCGGTTTCTCAGGAGTGCGGCGACGCCACAACAAATACGCTCCACCCGCGGCGGCTATGAAAAGTATCCCGGCCGCCAGGATGAACGGCCACAGCGGCGTGGACCCCGATGGCCGGCTCGCCGCCTTCCTGGTGCCCTGGTCCTCCGGGCCGCCCCGCTTGGCCAGCGAGGTCTTCAGCAGCGCGGCGGCCACCACGTTGCCCGGGTAGAGCTCCAGCACGCGCTGGAAGCCGGGTGCGGCCTCGGTGTAGTACTTGGTGTGATAGCGGGTCAGCGCGGCCTCGAAAGCCGTGTCGATCGCGCCCCTGCGCGGCACCACCTTGGCGGCGGCCAGGATGCCGGTGATCTCCCTGACCCCGATCATCTTGCCGTCCTTGCCGCCTCCGACCAGCAGGCCGATCACGTGGCCGTCCTTGTCGCCGATCACCGGCGCGCCGACCAGGCCCTTGTCCGCCAGGCCGCCCAGCTTGACCGGCTCGTCCACCTTCTTCTCGGGGTCGGCGAACGGCCTGCCGCTCTCGCCCGCGGCGCCGCCCTTGGACAGGTGGGCGATCGCGACCGTGTGCGCGACGGTCGGGCCCGGCCGGCCCAGGAAGCCCGCCACGTTGGTGGGCGCGCCCTCCTGGTCGGGCACCTTGTCGGCGAGCGGTGCGGTCGGCATGCCGACGCCGCCCGCGACGGGGGTCACCGGCACCAGCACCGCCGGGCTGTCGGGGTCGGGACCGGCCTTGATGCACTTGACCTTGAAGCCCTCCGCGCTGGCCGGTGACACGTTGGGGAAGGCCGTGATCTCGGTGGTGACCTCGATGATGCAGGTGGCGGTGGCCGACTTGGGCGGGTAGCACGCCTGCAGGTGGCGGTTGAGCACGTCGTCGGAGAGCTTGTGCTTCTCGTAGTCGGCCGGGATCTTGACGTCGTGGTGCTCGGCGAAGATCTTGTTGGCCGCGTAGACGGCCACGTCGTCGGGGTTCACCGCCAGGCGCCTGAGCGCGACGATCGTGCCGTCGGGGCTGACGACGGTCCCGGTGCCCTGGCCGAACGGGATGTCGTCGGACCGCTCCACATGCTGGAGCTCGCCGACGTGGTCGAGCAGGGTGATCTCCACGTGGGACACGGCTTCCACGCGCACCAGGGCCGGGCTCACCAGGTCGGTGATCCCGCTCGGGTGCTCGTGCGCCGCGACCGGCATCGCGGCGAGCGCCAGTGCCACCGCGACGCCACCGGCAAGAGCTATGAGGCGCGCCATCTCCGCTCCAAACGCAGGACTAGGACCAGCGTCCCAATCACCTGCCGTAAGTCAATAGACCACTTCGTAGACAAGCGCTTGCTCGGGGACATAACGTACCTGAATGGGTTACACGATCGGCGTCGATGTCGGCGGTACCTTCACCGACGTGGTCGTTCGGGGCACGTCGGGCGCGCTGTCCGTAGCCAAATGTCTGAGCACCCACTACGACCCCATCGCGGGGATCGTCACCGGCGTTACGCGCGCGCTCGGCGACCGCGACCCGTCGCAGGTCACGCGGGTGGTGCACGCCACGACGCTGGCCACCAACGCGGTGCTCGAACGCAAAGGCGTACGTGTCGCCTATGTCACGACACAGGGCTTTCGCGCCGCCCTCCCGCTGGGCCGCTACGCCCGCGTCGAAGAGGACCGCTACGACCTCCGCTTCACCCCGCCCCCTCCCCCGGTCGCCCCGGGTGACTGCTTCGAGGTGGTGGAGCGGATCTCGGCCCGCGGCGACGTGCTGACCCCGCTGGACCCCGGTTCGGTACGCCGCGCCGCCGCCGAGATCGCCGCCCGCGGCATCGAGTCGGCGGCGGTCTGCCTCCTGCACTCCTACGCCAACCCCGCCCACGAACGGCAGGCGGCGGCGATCCTGCGCGCGTCGATCCCCAACGTGGTGGTCTCGTCGGAGATCTGGCCGGAGATCCGCGAGTACGAGCGCGCCACCACCACGATCATCTCCGCCTACGTCGGCCCCTTGATGGCCTCCTACCTCACGCGGCTGCGGGAGCGGCTGGCCGAGCTCGGGATCCGCGCGCCCATCCACGTCATGGAGTCCAGCGGCGGGGTGATCTCCGCCGAGCTGGCCGCCCGGCGGGCGGTGGCCACGATCGAGTCGGGCCCGGCCGCGGGGGTGCTGGCGGCGGCCGGGGCCGGGTTCGCGGAGGCGATCTCGTTCGACATGGGCGGGACCACGGCCAAGACGTGCGTGGTGCGCGGCGGCCGGCCCGAGATCACGCACGAGTTCCACGTCGGCGGCAAGGGCAGCTTCGGCGGGCGGCGGGCGGGCACCGGCGTGCCGATCAAGACCCCGGCCATCGACCTGGCGGAGGTGGGCGCGGGCGGGGGCAGCGTGGCCTGGCTCGACCCGGCGGGCGCGCTGCGCGTCGGCCCGCACTCGGCCGGCTCCTCCCCCGGGCCCGCGTGCTACGGCCTGGGCGGCTCCGAGCCGACCGTCACGGACGCGAACCTCGTGCTCGGCTACCTGTCCTCGGCGTCGATCCCGCTGTCGCCCGCGCTGGCGGACAAGGCGCTGGACCGGCTGGCGGGGCCGCTCGGGGTGTCCAGGGAGGAGGCCGCGTACGCCGTGCACGAGATCGTCAGCGCCTCCATGGCCTCGGCGGTGCACGTGGTGACGGTGCAGCGCGGGATCGACCCGCGCGGCTTCGCCCTGGTGGCCTTCGGCGGCGCCGGGCCGATGCACGCGGCGCGGGTGGCGGAGCGGTTCGGGATCGGGACGGTGGTGGTCCCGGCGTACTGCGGGGTGGCCTCGGCGGCCGGGCTGCTGGCGGGGGCGCTGTCGACGGACCGCGTCCTGTCGCGCCTGGACGAGCCGGACCCCCCGGCCGTCTTCGGCTCCCTGGCCGCGGAGGCGGCCGCCGACCTGGGCGTCTCGCTCACGTCGCCGGGCGTGCGGGTGCTGCGCTCCGTGGACGTGCGGTTCAAGGGGCAGTCCCACGATCTGACCGTGGACTGGGCCGGCGACCGGGACACGCTGGAGTCCCGCTTCTTCCGCAGGTACGCGGAGGTCTACGGGATCACCCAGCGAGGGGAGGTCGAGCTCGTGAGCTACCGCGTCCGCGTGACCACCCCCGCTGAGGAGGGCCCAGCCGAGGAGGGCCCGGCCGAGGAGAACGCGCCACCCGCTACCGGACCGCCTCCGCACCGGCGGGGGGAGCCCGGGGCGCGGACGGCGTACTTCCCGGAGTGCGGGGGCCACACCGAGGTGCCCGTCCACACCAGGGACACCCTGCGCGGGGAGCTCCGGGGGCCGGCCGTCGTCGAGGACGACGAGTCCACGATCGTGGTGCCGCCCGGCTGGAGCGCCGCCCTGGCCGCCACCCGCGCCGTGCACCTCACCAGGAGCGGGGCATGACCGATCCGCTGACCGCCGAGGTGCTCAGGAACGCGCTGGTCGTGGCGGCGGAGGAGGCCAGCATCGTGGTGGTGCGCTCGGCGTACTCGACGTTCATCGTCGAGGGCTCCGACGCCTCGGCCGCCGTGCTCGACGCGCGGGGGCGCCTGATCGCCCACTCCATGGCCACCACGCTCATGAACAGCATGGCGCTCAAGATCGCCCTTCCCGAGCTGCTCGAGGACCATCCCCCGGACACGATGCGCCCCGGCGACGTGTACGCGCTCAACGACGCCTACCGCGGCGGCGTGCACACCAACGACCTGCTCGTCTACCGCCCCGTCTTCGTCGGCGGGAGCCCGGCGTACTTCACCGCCACCATGATCCACGTCTCCGACCTGGGCGGCCTCTCGGCCGGCGGCATGGCGCCGCTGGCCACGGACATCTTCCTGGAGGGCCTCCAGCTCCCCCCGGTGCGCCTGGCCACGAGCCAGGGCCTCGACCCGGCCGTCGAGGCGATCCTGAAGGCCAACAGCCGCACCCCGGACAAGGTCATGGGCGACGTGCGGGCGCTCGTGGCCGGGACGGCGGTGGCCGCCGCCCGGCTGGAGTCGCTGATCGCCGAGTACGGCGAGCGCGGCCTGGCCGAGGGCGTCGACGACTACCTTGACTACACGGAAGCCAGGACCCGCGCGGCCCTGGAGGAGCTGCCGCGGGGCCGGTTCGAGGCGGCGTACCCGATCGACGACGACGGCATCAACCCCGAAAAATCCCACTACATCCGGGTGGCCGTCACGCTCGGCGACCGGGCCGAGCTCGACTTCGCGGGCACCGACCCGCAGGTCCCGGCGGCCGTCAACGCCTCGGCCTCGCAGTCCCTGGCCGCCGCCGTCTTCGCGATCCGCTGCTTCCTCGACCCCACCATCCCCATGAACGACGGCTGCCTGCGGGCCATCGACGTGCACCTGCCCGAGGGCTCCCTGCTGAACGCCCGCTCCCCCTACCCGTGCGGCGGCCGGTACGTCCCCATCTACGCCGCCATGGAGGCCGTCTTCCAGGCCATGTCGGACGCGGTGCCCGAACGGGCCATCGCGGCCAGCGGGATCCTGCAGCCGTTCTCGATCGCGGCGGTCGGGGCGCCGTACTGGATCCACCTGTCGTACGACTTCGGCGGCGTGGGCGCCCGCCGGGGCCTGGACGGGCCGGACGCGACGGGCGTGCACTTCGGGATCGGCCGCAACTCGGTGCCGCAGGTAGAGCCGGTGGAGAGCCGCTGCCCGATGATCGTGGAGTCCATCGAGACGATCCCGGACTCGGGCGGGCCGGGACGGCACCGGGGCGGGCTGGGCTCGCGGACGGTGTACCGGTTCCTGGCGGACTGCCACGTCACCACCCGGGGCGACCGGCTCCGGCTGGCCCCTCCGGGACGGGAGGGCGGGCTGCCGGGACGGCTGGGCGGGTTCTACCGGCGGCGGCTGGACGGGACGGTGGAGCGGCTGGCGTCCAAGGTGAACAACGTGCGGTTCGCGGCCGGGGAGGCGTTCATCGTCGAGACGACGGGAGGGGGCGGGCTGGGTCCGCCGGAGGAACGGGACCGGGAGGCGGTCGCCGCCGACCTGGACGCCGGGCGCGTGACGGCGCGAGGCGCGGCGGACGACTACGGTGTGGTTCAGTCGAGGTCGATCAGCTCGGCGGGATCGAAGCTGACGGGGTAGGGCTCCGACAGGGTGGCCGTGGTTCCGGACCTGTAGGCGGTGGGTTCCGTATAGGCATCGCCGTCGAGCTCGTAGACGTAGAGCGTCGGACCCTGGTCGGGCTCGACGCGCCAGTAGGCGGGGATGCCCGCCGCCGCGTAGGCCTCGCTCTTCAGCTTTCTGTCGGTGGCCTTGGTGCTCGGACTGACGACCTCCACGGCCAGCAGCACGTCATCCGGCCGGAACATGAGTTTCGCGGACCTCGCCGCAACTTTCGGGACGACCACGAGGTCGGGGATGTAGAAGTCGTTGTCGCTCGCACGCACGTTGACTGTGGACAGCACCTTCAGGTGCGGGGGCTTCGCTTCGTGCAGGATCATCTGCAGAGCGAAGATCACGTCCTGGTGCAGGGGGGTGGGGGCAGGGCTCACTACTAGGCTCCCGTTGAAGAGCTCGTAACGGAACCCGTCATCCGGGATCTCGAGCAGGTCATCGACGTTGAACGGCGCACTGCGCTCTCTGGCGTAGGCGGCGTGCCCTGTCGGTTCGATCGTCGCCATTGCGGTCACCTGCTCAGTATCGGGAGTCTCGCCCTCGCCCACATGCTACTTCCCCGAATTCCCTCACTTTGAGTGACGAGGCCGCCACGCCTCGGCCCCGCGGCGTACCGCGGCGTGGACGGCCCGTGCCATCCGGGCGCCCCACTCCGACCGGGGCCCGCCGAACACCTCCTGCGGCCCGTTGGCCGGGACCGCCACGCACACCGCGTCCGACGCCGTGCCCGTGCCCGCGAACCCCGTCTCCATCAGCGCCTGCGACTTCGCCTCCGTGACCGTCATCACCGTGTTCACCAGCGCCGCGTCCGTCATCGCGACGGGGGCCACCACCACGATGTTGATCGTCCCCACCCGTATCGGGGCCAGCTCCGGGTCCTGGTGCCCCTCGGGGGCGGCCGCCCAGGTGGGCACCCGCAGCCCCACGGTCGCGTACGCCTCCACGCCCCCGTCCGCGGCCCGGACGTACCGGTCGACGGACGCGGCGGTCATCATCCCGACCCCGTCCCCCGTGGCGGGCCCGAGTGAGGCGAGGTGATCGATCGGGTCCATCCGCGAGTAGCCCGCCACCACCTGGGCGTTCAGCACCCACTCCCGGGGGCCGATCCCTCCGCCCAGCATCGCCGAGGAGATCATCCGCCACCCCGGCCCGAACTCCCACAGCAGCGCCCGGAGCCGGGCCCCCTCCTCCACCCGATACGTGAGCTTCACGACCCTCCCCTGACCAGGTGCACGACGGGCCGCCCGTCGGGCCCGGGCTCGATCTTCACATGCGCGTCGAAGTGCCGTCCCACGAGTTCCTCGGTCAGCACCTGCGCGGGCTCGCCCGCGGCGGCGGCGCGGCCCTCGGCCAGGAGCAGGAGGGCGTCGGCGTACAGGCCCGCGACGGTCAGGTCGTGCAGGGTGGTGACGACGGTCAGGCCGTCGGCCCGGCGGAGCCGGTCCACCAGCTCCAGCACCTGCTGCTGGTGCCCGAGGTCCAGCGCGGTCGTGGGCTCGTCGAGCAGCAGCACGGGGGCCTCCTGGGCGAGCGCCCTGGCGAGCACGACGCGCTGCCGCTCCCCGCCGGACAGCTCCCCGACGCGGCGCGCGGCCAGCGCCGTCAGGTCCAGCCGGTCCAGCACGCTCTCCGACACCGCCCGGTCGTGCCTGCTCTCCCGCCCCAGATACGGGATGTACGGCGTCCGCCCCAGCAGCGCGTAGTCGAAGACCGTCATGTCGGGCGGCAGGGCGGGCGTCTGCGGCGCGTACGCCACCAGCCGGGCCCGCTCGCGCGGCTTCAGCGCGCCGGCCGGCCGGGAGCCGAGCACGACCTCCCCCCGGTGCGCGACCAGCCCCATGACGGCCTTGAGCAGGGTGGACTTGCCGGCCCCGTTGGGCCCGATGACGGCCACCCACTCGCCGCGCCGCGCCTCCAGGTCCACGCCGGTCAGGACCTCGCGCTCCCCGAGCCGTACGGACAGGCCGCGTGCGCTGATCATGTGGCCGTCCGCCTGGTCATACGCAGTACGCCGACGAAGAACGGCGCCCCCACGAACATCGTCACCACGCCGATCGGCAGCTCGGCCGGCGCCAGCACGGTACGGGCGACGAGGTCGGCCAGCACCAGGAACGCCGCCCCGCCGATCAGCGAGAGCGGCAGCACGATCCGGTACGACCCGCCCGCCAGCCGCCGCACGACATGCGGGATGACGATGCCCACGAACCCGATCAGCCCGCTCACCGCCACGGCCGCCGCGGTGGCCAGCGAGGCCGCCAGCAGCACGGTGAAGCGTACCCGGCCCGCCCGCACGCCCAGGCTCGTGGCCTCCTCGTCGCCCACGGACAGCACGTCCAACATCCGCCCGTGCAGCAGGAGCACGACGGTGGAGACGACGGCGTACGGCAGGACCAGCCAGAGCTGGTCCCACCCGCCGCCGACGTCGCCGAGGATCCACGAGTAGATGCGCTGCAGCTCCTCGACGTTGAACTGCTGGATGAACGTCTGGATCGCGGTCAGGAACGACGTGACCGCCACCCCCGCCAGCACCAGCGTGGCCGTGCCGCCGGCCCGCCCGGCCGTGTTGCCCAGCGTGTACGCCAGGAACACCCCGCCCACGGCCCCCACGAAGGCCGCCACCGGGATGCTCCCGGCCACGGAGGGCAGCAGCACGATCGCCGCGGTCGTCGCCAGGCCGGCGCCCGCCGCCGCGCCGAGCAGGTACGGATCGGCGAGCGGGTTGCGGAACACGCCCTGGTAGCCGGCCCCCGCCATGGCCAGCAGCCCGCCCACCACGGCGGCGAGGAGCACCCTCGGCAGCCGCAGCTCGAACAGCAGCCCCTGCTCGACCGGCGCCAGCCCGGAGTCCACCCGCGCGACCGGCAGCCAGTCCACCACCTGCAGCACGACCTGCCACGGCGAGATGTCGGCCGCCCCGTCGAGCAGCCCGGCGATCATGGAGACGGCCAGCACGCCCAGGGCGCCCGCCACCCACAGGGGTCTCGCCCTGGCCGGGCCGGCCTGCGTCACCATCTCAGCTCGCGCCGGCCTTGGCCACGGCGGCGCCGATCGTCTCGGCGAGCTCCACGACGCGCGGGCCCCAGCGGGAGGCGATGTCGTCGTCGAGCTGGATCACCCGGTCGTTCTTGATGGCGGACAGGTTCTTCCAGCCCGGCCGCTCGGCCAGGGTCTCCTTGCTCTGCCGGCAGCACTTGACGTCCGCCAGGAAGATCAGGTCGGGGTCGGCCTGGGCCACGAACTCGGCCGACAGCTTCGGGTAGCCGCCCGCCGCCTCGGGCGCCTTGTCGGCGACGTTGGTCAGGCCGAACATCGCGTAGATCTGGCCGATGAACGTCTGGGACGTGGCGGCGTACGGCGTCTGGTCGAGCTCGTGGTAGTACGTGAGCTTGCCGGCCTTGGGCGCCTCGGCGGCCAGCTTGTCCATGGCCGCCTTCATGCCGGCGACGACCTCGTCCGCCTTGGCCTTGTTGCCGGTGGCGGCGCCCAGCTCGGCGATCTCCTCGTACGCCTCGTCGAGCTTGGTGGCGGACGGCTGGTGCAGGACGGGCACGTTCACCTTGCCCAGCTCCTTGACCACCTGGTCGAGGTCGTCGGAGACGATGACCAGGTCGGGCTTCTGGGCGACGATGGCCTCGACGTTCGGCTTGAAGCCGGACAGGTCCGTCTTGGGGGCCTCGGGCGGGTGGTTCGACGCGGCGTCCACCGCGATGACCTGGGGGCCCGCGCCGATGGCGAACAGCGTCTCGGTGTGGGTGGCCGACAGCGAGACGATCCGCTCCGGCCTCTTGGCGATGGTGACCTGGCCGTTGCCCGCCTCGATGGTGACGGGGAAGTCGCCGGTGGCGGCGGGGGCGGCGGAGGTAGGGGCTGTTGCCGACGGGGATGCTGTGGTGCCGGTCTGACCGCAACCGGCCAGGACGAGCGTTCCCAGCAGCGCGCCCGCGAAGGCCGTGCGTACGGGCCTCACGAGTAGTCCTTTCACACTGTTCGGAACCGAGAGACCCGCGTTGAGCGACGGATCACCCTTTTCCACGAGGGTTGATGACGTCAGCGCGGAGGCAGGCGACCTGGCTATGACAGTTGCGGGACAGCGCCGGAATCGCACCGGACTTCGCTGCGCTCTGCGCGTGAGTAAAGGGAAGGCTATCAATCGCCCAAGTGCCGGCGACGTCAAGGGGCCTGCTGGGCCGGTCGGGCCTAGCGGGTCAGCTGGTGCTCCGCCTCGGCGATGATCTCCTGCAGCCTGAGCCCGTGGGCGGCGTCGAGGGGGTGCCCGCCGCCGGCGCGCACGGTCCTGGCGAACTCCTCGGCGACCGCCTCCAGAGGGTCGTCGTCGAAGTGCGGCAGCACGGCGCTGCCGGTGCGGCCGTACACGGCGAACATGGGCGGGGGCGGGTCACCGGCGGTGGCCATGCACAGGGACGCCTCGCTGACGGCGCCGCCCTCGTGGTCGAGCAGCAGGCCGGTCCAGCCGAGCGGGTCACCGTGCGCGCGCACGCCGGTGACCGGGCCCAGGGCGGCGGCCAGCAGGTCGATCACGTGCGGGCCGACGTCGAGCAGCGCGCCGCGCTCGAGCCGCCAGGGGGTGGCGAAGGGGTGGTCGCCGAGGAGGGCGCCGGAGACGTTCGCGGCGTGGCCGCCGAACGGCTCGATCTCGGCGCAGCGGGCCAGGAACGCGCGGGTCTGAGGGGCGTACCGCAGGGTGAGCACGATCTGGGAGGCCACGCCCGCCTCGGCCACGGCATCGGCCAGCCGCCGTGCGCCGTCGAGGGAGTCGGCCAGGGGCTTCTCCAGCAGCAGTGCCTTGCCGGCGCGGGCGGCCAGGACGGCGTACTGGGCCTGCACGGCGGGCGGGACGCAGAACGCGACGGCCTCGCAGTGGTCGAACAGCTCCTCCACCCTGGTGAAGACGGGGGCGCCCAGCCGGGCGGCCTGCTCGGGGCGCCGGGCCCACACGCCGGCCAGCCGCGTGTGCGGCCCCCGGGCCAGCATCGGCCCGTGCGCCATCCGCGCCCACGGCCCCGCCCCGACCAGCCCGACCGCCACCGGCTCCATACGCCCCCCTCACCTCAAAACCACACCATAGGGGACATTCGCTCAAAGATCACCTCCCACCGCCCGCCCCGCTACGCGGCTGGGACCCGAACAGGGGGATGGCACATGGGACGGCGCACGCTGGAGAGACGGAACGGCGCACGCCGGAGAGGCCGGACGGCGCCACGACCGGACGGCGCCACGGCCGGACGGCGCCAGGGGCGGGCGGCGGGAACCGTGGGGCGGCGGCGACGCGAACCGGTGGTGATCCAGGCGGGGCCGGGGTCAGAGGGGGTGGCGGGACTGGTGGACGGCGTGCTGGGGGCGGTGGGCGAGGGTGCCGGAGTCGAGGACGAGGGTCTGACCGGTGAGGCAGCGGGACTCGTCGGAGCACAGGAAGGACACCAGGGCGGCCACGTCCTCCACCGTGCACGCCCACGGCAGCAGCCGCTCCGCCGCCTTGTCGGCCAGCTGGGCAGGCGTCAGGGCGCGTTGCGCGTTCGGGGTGAGGACGAGGGCGGGGGCCACCGCGTTGCAGCGGACGCCGCGCGAGCCGTACATGGTGGCCACGTAGCGGGTGAAGCCGATCAGGGCGGCCTTCGAGGCGCCGTACGCCGCGTGCACCGTGTCACCCACCAGGGCGGACACCGAGGACGTGATGACGATGGCGCCCCCGTCGGGCATCGCGGGCACCGTGTGCTTGACCGCGAGCATGGCCCCGCGCAGGTTGACCTCCATGGTGCGGTCCCATACGGCCACGTCGAGGGAGTCCAGCTCGCGGTCCCGGCCGTACACGTCGGCGTCGAGAACGGCGGCGTTGGAGTGCAGGACGTCCACCCGCCCGAACGCCGCCACCAGCGTCGCCACCGCCTCCTCCACCTGCTTCTCGTCGGACACGTCGCAGGTCAGCGCCATCGCGGTGCCGCCGCGGGAGCGGATGCCGGCGGCGGTGGCGCGCGCGGCGGCCGTACGGAGGTCGAGCACCCCGACGCAGGCGCCCTCGGCGGCCAGGCGGGCGGCGCAGCCGGCGCCGATGCCGGACCCGGCGCCGGTCACGAGCGCGACGCGCCCGTCGAAGCGCCCGTCCGAGCGCCCGTCCGAGCGCCCGTCCGAGCGCCCGTTCACCACTCGACCGGCAGGGACGGCAGGCCGCGGCCCACGATCGACCTGCGGTAGGAGATCTCCTGGCCGGGTACGAGCCGCAGCCGCGGCAACCGGTGCCCGAGCACCTCCAGCGCGGTGCGCAGTTGCAGCCGGCCGAGCGCGGCCCCGACGCAGAAGTGGATGCCGTACCCGAAGACCATGTGGTCGGCGGCGTTCGGCCGGTCGACGCGGAACCGGTCGGGGTCGGGGAAGACGCTCTCGTCGTGGGCGGCGGAGTCGGTGGACAGCAGGACGAGGGCCCCGGCCGGGATCGTCACGCCGTGCAGGGAGATGTCGGTCACCGCGTACCGGAAGGAGCCCAGCGAGGCCCCGTCGATCCGCATGCACTCCTCGGAGGCGTTGGCGACCAGCGGCGGCGGCACCGGCCAGGCGTCCTCCCGCAGCAGCCGCAGGACGGTGTTGCCGAGCTGGTTCGGGACGGTGTCGTTGCCCCCGAGCAGGATCGTGGAGATCAGCTCCACCACCTCGCGATGCGTCAGCTCGTCGCCGATGAGCGAGGTCATCAGGGAGGTGAAGTCGTCCTTCGGGTCCTTGGCGCGGGCGGCCACCAGCCGGTCCACGTAGTCGAGGTAGGTCAGGAAGCTGCCGGCCAGCTCCAGCTGGCGGGCGGGCGGCTGGGGCGACAGGAAGAGCTGGAACCAGTCCTTGACGTGCGACTGCACGAACGCCTCGTCCGCCTCGGGGACCCCGATGAAGCGGGCGGTCAGCTTGATCGACGGCTCGTGGCCGATCTCGGTGACGAAGTCGGCCCGGCCGCGCGGGACGAGCCGGTCCAGGAGGTCCTCGTTGAGCCGCCGGAACTGCTGCTCCATGGCGGCGACCGCGCGCGGCGTGAACGCCCGGGACACCGACCGGCGCAGCCGCGTGTGGTCGGGCGGGTCGACGTTGGCCACGAAGCTGGACAGGAACGAGCCGTGCTCGCCCAGCTTCTCCCTCGTCTCGCGGGTCAGGCTGCGCGAGATCGTCAGCGAGCCCTTGGAGGAGAAGCGCCGGGGATCGCCGTACGCGGCGCGCACGTCGGCGTAGCGGGTCAGCACGTACGCCCCGAGGTGCTCGCTCCTGAACACCGGCGACTCCCGGCGGAGCCTGGCCAGGAACTCGTAGGGGGCGGCGACGTGCCAGTCCGAGGTGACGTCGAAGTCCTCGATCATGCGAAGATCCTCCGCGGGTTGCCGACGAGCATCTGGTCGATCTGGTCGTCCGTGACGCCCCGCTTGCGCAGCTCGGGCAGCACGTCGCGGGAGATGTGCAGCAGGTGGTAGTTGGGGTGCCGGCGGCGCACGACGTCGGCGTCGAACCGGTCGTTGAAGCAGTACGAGTCGTGCCCCAGCACCATCCGCCCGGCGTGCCCGCGCCCGCACATCTCGGCCACGATCGCCACCCGGTCCTCGAACGAGCTGATCGTCTCGATGCCGAAGCGGTCCATGCCCAGGTAGGACCCGTTCGCGATCAGTTCCTCCAGGTAGGCCACATTGGTCGAGTCACCGGCGTGCCCGATGACCACCCGGCCCAGGTCCACGCCGAGCGAGGCGAGCAGCTCCTGCTGCGCCAGCCCGCCCCTGGAGGCGCTGTGGGAGTGGGTGGTGATCGGCGCGCCGGTCTCCAGGTGGGCCTCGGCGACCGCCCGGAACACCCGCTCGCACCCCTTGGTCATCCCCAGGTGGTCGGAGGCGCACTTCAGCATGGCCGCCTTGACGCCGGTGCGCCCGATGCCCTCGGTGATGTCCCGTACGAAGAACTCGGCCAGCCGGTCCGGTCCCCCGAACAACGATCCGGGCCCCCGGTTGGCGAAGTACGGCGGGAGGGCGTCGTAGGTGTAGAGGCCGGTGGCGGCCACGATGTTCACGCTGGTCAGCTCGGCCACCCGGCGCACGGCGGGGACGTACCTGCCGAGCCCGACCACGGTGAGGTCCACGATCGTGTCGACGCCCTCCGCCTTGAGCGCGTCCAGCTTGCCCGCCGCCTCCCGGGCCCGCGCCTCCAGGTCCCACTCCTCGGGGATGTCCGGCCAGTTCCAGAGGATCTCCGGGCTGAGCCCGAAGACGTGCTCGTGCATGAGCGTCGCCCCGAGGTCGGCGACCGGGCCCTTCACGGTCTCAGGCACGGGAACCTCTCGTGCTCGAAGGGCCGGTTCACCTCGAGGCCGAGCCCGTCGGTCTGCCTGTACGGCAGGCCGGTGTAGAGGGCGTCGGCGTCGAAGTAGGTGGCGGTGAAGGACAGGCGCGGGCTGTCGCGGCGGTTGGCGGGGGCGCCGTGCACGGTCAGGGCGTGGTGCACGGTCGCGTCGCCGGCCTCGAGGTCCAGGGGCGGTGACAGCTCCAGCTCCTTCAGCCACGGGTGCTGGCTGAGCTGGTCGTCGCCCGGGCGGGTGAAGCTGCGCCCGAGCAGGCCGTACCGGTGGGAGCCGTCGTAGAAGCGCAGCGACCCCATTTCGGCGGGCACGTCGGCCAGGGCCAGCCAGACGGTCAGCATGGCCGAGCGATCCATGGGCATCCAGGGGAAGTCCTGGTGGAACTCGGTGGCGCCGTGCTCCCCGGCCTCCTTGACGAGCAGGTTGGTGACCTGCACGCGCACGGCCCGCACGCCGCGCAGCAGCCGTACGGCGTTGCGGCCCATCGCGGGGCTCATGGTCAGGGCGCCGAACAGCTCGTCGCTCGCCGCGATGTCCCTGGACTGGCCGAACGCCTGGTCGACCAGCGTCTCGTGGCTCCTGGAGCGCGCGCGGAGGAAACCCGTGGCGCGCTCGCGCAGCTCTGCGGTGGTGTCCGGGTCGATCAACCGGCCGAGCCGCACCCAGCCGTGCTCGGTGAAGAACGCCGCCTCGTCGTCTGTCGCCTGGCGTACGGGGATCTCCATGTCCCCCAGTCTCGCACCTAAAGCAAGCGCTTGGTAAGCCCCGCGGATTGAGTAGCCCCTACTCATGCGCCCCCGCCCGCCGGGTCCGAAGCTCGGGGACATGACCGCAGTTCACCCACGCACCGCCACGGCCGGGTTCACCCGCACCGCGATGATCGCCTGCGCGGTGGCCTCGCCTCTCCTCATCGCCCTGTCGCTGCTGCTCGCCCCGTATCCGGCCACGCTGGAAGGCGAGCCGTACATCCGGGCCTTCACCGCCCACCTCGACGGCTACGCCCTGCTGAGCTGGCTCGGCGTGCTGAGCTTCGCCACCCTCGTCCCCGGCCTCCTCGCGGTGAGCAGGGTGGCCAGGGACGGGCGGCCCGTGCTCGGCCTGGTGGGCATGATTCTCGCCTTCATCCTGACCCTCCCGGCGACCGACACCGACGAGGTCATCTACGCCGCCGCCCGTGCCGGGCTCGACGTGCCCACGACCCACCGGCTGGTCACCGAGGTGAGCGAGGGGCTGCCGACCTCGGCGCTCGGGTTCACGTTCTTCCTGGCGCTGCTGGGGCTGGTGCTGCTGGGCGTCGCGGCGCTGAGCAGCGCGGCACCGAAGTGGGCGGCGATCGCCCTGATCGTGGCGCCGCTGCTCATCCCGGTGGCCTGGCTGGCGCAGCTGTCGAACGTGGCGGCGGGCGCGGCCTGGCTCATCCTCACCGCCGCCATGGGCGGCGTCGCCCTCGCGCTGCCCCAGCCGCGCGAGAAGGCGTGAGGCGGCTACAATCCCAACCAAGCACTTGGTAGGAGGCGGCCGTGCGGCGGTTCAGGTTCGGAGCGGTGGTACGGGAGGCCGGGTCCGGGAAGGCGTGGGCCGAGAAGGCCAGGCGCCTGGAGGGGGCCGGGTTCGACGTGCTGCTGGTGCCCGATCACCTCGTCGGGCCCAGGTTCGCGCCCGTCGCCGCCCTCACCGCGGCCGCCTGCGCCACCACCAGGCTGCGCGTCGGCACCCTCGTGTTCGCCAACGACTTCCGGCACCCGGCCGTGCTGGCCAAGGAGGCGGCCACGCTCGACCTGCTGTCCGGCGGGCGGTTGGAGGTCGGCATCGGCACGGGGTGGCTGGCGGGCGACTACGCCGGCGCCGGGCTCGCGCTGGAGCCCCCGGGGGTGCGCGTCGAGCGGTTGCGCGAGGCGCTCGCCGTGCTCAAGGGGCTCTGGGGCGACGGGCCCTTCGACTTCGAGGGACGGCACTACCGGATCTCCGGCCTCGACCAGCAGCCCAAACCCGTGCAGCGGCCCCGTCCCCCGCTGGTGATCGGCGCGGGCGGGGCCCGGATGTTGCGGCTGGCGGCCGAGGAGGCCGACGTCGTGAACATCGGGATGCGGGTGAAGGCCGACGGGAGCGGGCCCGACGTGCGGGACGGGGGGCTGCCCGCGCTCCTGGGCAAGCTCGCCACCCTGCGCGCGGCGGCCGGCGACCGTTACCCGGAGCTGGAGCTCGGCACCAGCGTGGTGCAGGTGGGCGAGCGGAAGGCGGAGGAGGCGTGGAGCGCGGCCGACAGCTCCGCGCTGGACGAGACACCCCAGGTCCTGCTGGGTACGCGGCACGACATCGCCGACAGGCTCCGCTACTGGCGGGATGAGCACGATATCTCGTACTTCGTGCTGCATCACGAGCGTGACCTGCCCGCTTTCGAGCCCGTCGTCGAGGACCTGGCCACCTGACCGCGGCCGGGAGAAGGCCGTGCCGGATGATGGGACCCATGAACGAGATGCTGCTGCTCCGGCACGGAGAGACCGAATGGAGCAAGGCGGGCAAGCACACCGGACGTACCGACCTGCCTTTGACGGAGCACGGCGAGGAGCAGGCCAGGGCGCTGGCGCCGCTGGTGAAGGAGCCGTTCGACCTGGTGCTGGTCTCCCCCGCCCAGCGCGCCGGGCGGACGGCGGAGCTGGCCGGGCTGTCCGGTTACGAGGTGGACGCCGATCTGTGGGAGTGGGACTACGGCGGCTACGAGGGGATCACCACGCCGGAGATCCGCAGGACTCACCCCGGCTGGTACCTGTGGCGCGACGGCGTGATCCCCGGCGACGCCGAGCACCCGGGCGAGAGCGCCTCCGAGGTGGCGGTGCGCGCCGACCGGGTGATCGAGCGGGCCCGCCGGGTCGAGGGCCGGGTGGCGCTGGTGGCGCACGGGCACTTCCTGCGCGTGCTGGCCGCCCGCTGGCTGGGCCTGGCGCCCGAGGAGGGCCGGCTGCTGAAGCTCGACACGGGCACCTACTCGCGGCTCGGCTACGAGCACGCCGAACCGGTGCTCCTGACCTGGAACGCCCCGGTGTAGAACGCGTCTATAACGGCCCCTGGCCGACCTTCGTGCGCAGGGCCGCCTCGTGCATGGCCCTGCTCACCAGCCAGCCGCGTAACGACCCGAGACTGGGGTCGTAGGCCAGAGGCTGCTCCCAGAGCGCGACGAACACGTTCTGGGTGACCTCCTCCGCGAACGCCTGGCTCTTGGTGACCTTGACCGCGACCCCGTAGACGTACGAGCCGTGCTGGTCATAGGCGTCGGCCAGCGCGTCGAGGTCACCGGCCGTCAGCCGTGCGCACAGGTCCATGTCGCTCATCAGTCGCATCCCAGCGTGGCGGCGGCGCGGATCAGGTCGCGGGCGAGCGCGGGGTCGCCCTCGGCGGCGTACGGGAAGGAGTCGGCCGGCCACCGGTTGCCCAGCAGCCGGCAGAAGTCCACCGCCTCGGCCGAGATGAGCACGGCGACGTGGCCGGAGGTGGGCGAGAGCGGGATCGTCCACGTGCCGCCGCCAGGGCCGGTCAGCACCACGGTGGCCGAGATGTCGCGGCGCGGCCCCTTGAGCGCGCGGGGCAGCAGGGCCAGGCCGAACTCGGCGATCATGTGCACGTGCTCGGGGCGCGGCGCGGCCTTGGACCGGTCGGTGGCGACCCTGATGTCGTCGGCGTGCGTCCACGTCTCGAACGTGCGCTGGATCATGGCCTGGCGCAGCGGCGCGCGGGCCGGGCGGGCCCCCGCGAGCGCCACCTCGACGCCCAGCAGCACCTCGCTGCTGCACGAGACCCGCTCCAGCACGGAGCCGGCCTGCTCGCGCCAGCGCCGGTGCAACGGCGCGGCGGCCGCGCCGGCGCCCGGGACCCCCATGAACGTGGCCACGGTCGAGTCGTTGGCCATGAGGTGCTCGACCAGCCCCCTGACCGTGCCGTGCTTGGCGATCGGGAGCTCCCACTGCGGCTCGCTCAGCTCGGCCAGCAGCTCGTCCATGATCGCGACCTGCTCGGCGTACGGCGCCGCCACGGTGGTCACGGCCATCACGGCCGGGGTGCGGCGGCGGCGCGCCATGGACAGCACGGCCTCACGCAGCGTGGGCGGCGGCGCGACCGCCGTCTCGGGTTGGTCGAGCAGCGCGATCGCCGCGGTGCAGTCAGGGCACGATGCGACGTGTTCGTCTGGGCTCTGCCCGTTGTAGAGGTATGAGTCCGTCATGGCCACCTCCGCAGCCGACGCTAACCCGTCGGACCCCCTTGCGCCAGGCGGCAACCGGGGAACGGTGCGAGAAGCGTCTCACGCCAGGGGCCTTCCAGGTAGTCGCGCGCCCGTTTTCCCCAGTCCAGCAGCCGGGAGTCGGGGGTCGCCTCGTCGTCGAGACCCAGGGCCGCGTCGCGGGCGCGCTGGGTGGCCAGGTGGTCGTCGAGGGAGACGGCCCAGAGGGTGACCGCCTCGGTGTCGCAGAACAGCACCTCGTACAGGCCGACGAGGGTGTGGCCGTGCTCGGCGAGCAGGGGGGCGCGCTCGGTGCGTACGGCGTGCAGGTAGTCGAGTGCGGCGCCGGGGCGTACGCGGGCGCTCTCGAAGAGGTAGAGCTCGGCGGCGGGGGCCTCGGCGAGCGGCGGGCAGCCCGGCGCGGCGCCGAGCGGCCGGGAGAACGCCGAGAAGCGCAGGTCGTCGATGTCGGACAGGAACAGGCGCTCGTCCACGCCCTGGTAGATCTCCATCATCTGCCGCCAGCCGCCGTCCCAGCCGCCGTGGCAGTCCCACAGCGTGACGGCCTTGAACTGGGGATGGCCGGTGATGCCGACCGCGTAGAAGGCGCCCACGAGGTCGATCTCGCGGGACCTGATGGACATGCCGGAGGTGAGCGAGGGCGCCGTGCGGGTCTCGTCCTCGCGCTTGTAGCGGGTCAGCCAGGTGAGGTACTCCAGGGGACGCCTGGAGTTCATCGGCCGGAAGTCGACCTCCTCGATCAGGTGGATCGCGCGCCGCACCACGCCTCCTCTACCAAGCGGTTGCTTGGCCCGAGGATAGCGATCAGGACAGCGCTTGGGAAGGCTGGGGCCCCCGTCCCGTGAGCCACTCCAGGACCCTGCGGTGCCCGGAGGTGGCGTCCTCGAAGTGGCCCCAGTGCCAGTACCGCGGCTGGTCGCGGATGCCGGTCACCCAGGTCCGGTAGGAGACGGAGGCTCCCGTGGTGGCGGGTGCCACGCCGTAAGTGCGGATCACGACCTTGCCGCCCGGTGCGAACAGCACGTCGTCGGCGATCGGATACAGGGTCATCTGGTCGAGCATGGACTGATCCTGACCGTGGCACGAGGCCGGACGGTTACGCCTCCGGCGCGCCCCCGTTAAGCGGGCGCGCCGGAGGTAAACACGCTGTTAAACGAGCAGGCCGTCGAACTCTCCGTCCTTCACCCCGAGCACCAGGGCCCGGATCTCGTCGCGGGTATAGATGAGGGCAGGGCCGTCGGGGAAACGCGAGTTGCGCACCGCGATGCCCCCGTCGGGAAGCTCCGCGAGCTCGACGCAGTTGCCCTGCGAGTTGCTGTAGCGGCTCTTGCGCCAGGCGACCTGCGTCAGGTCCGCCGCGGGCATGCCGTTGTAGGTCTGGTTCATCTACATCTTTCTGAGAAGACCGCCGATGAGCTCGACGGTGCCCCCTGGCGTGGTGCTCTCCACGCACAACTGCTCCATCGCCGTGAGGTACGGATCGATGTCCTCACGTTTGTCCAGGTACAGGGCACCCCAGAGCTGCTCGACGTAGACAACGTCCGACAAATCGGACTCGGGAAACCGCAAGATGCTGAAAGCGCCCCCTTCGGCGGCGTGCTTGCCGAACCTGAAGGGCATCACCTGGATGGTGATGTTGGGAAGAGCGGCGACTTCCAGCAGATGCTGGAGCTGCTCGGACATGACCTCCCGCCCGCCGATGGTCCGCTTGAGCGCCGCCTCGTCGATGACGGCCCACAGCCGGGGTCCATCCTTCTGGGTGAAGCGCTCCTGACGCTGCATGCGCATATGCACGCGGCGCTCGATTCTCTCCGGACTCGCATCGGGGTTGCCAAGCTGAAAGACCGAACGCGCATACGAGGCCGTCTGCAGCAGGCCGGGCACGAACTGCACCTCGTAGGTCCTGATCACGCTGGCGGCCTCCTCCAGGCCGATGTACGTGGTGAACCAAGACGGCAGTTCGGCCGAGTATTTGTGCCACCACCCGGGGGTGTTGGCCTCGCGAACCATCTCCAGCAGGGCACGGCGCTCGGCATCGTCGACGACGCCGTACAGGGTGAGCAGGTCTTCCACGTCACGTGTCTTGAAGCCGACGCGGCCGAGCTCCATGCGGCTGATCTTGGACTCGGACGCCCGGATGTGAAATCCGGCCTGTGCCCGGTCGAGGCCGCTGGCCTCGCGGAGGCGCCTGAGGCTCGCCCCCAGCATGATGCGCCGAACGGTCGAACCGGAACCGGGCGGATCAATGGACACGTGCTTGCTCCTTGGTCGTTTCCTTGCCACACAGTCTGTCACTTCACGGCCGAAAGATCATGGGCCGCGGACAAGATCCCCTTTCCCCCATATTGACCATTTGAGGGCAACCGTAGCGCTTGCACGAGTTGTCTGCACGTGCATTCGCTCTTGCAACTGCACGAGAGTTTCCCGCAGAATGATCTACGTGCAATCCACCACGGCACACGGCCAGTGGACCACGTTCGATTGGTGGCCCCCAGTCGGCTGGTGGCCGGAGGCGGCCGGTGATCTGCTGGTCCCCGGCCCGTCCGCGAGCGCCACGTTCGTGCTCCCACCCGCCGCGTCCTCCGTCCATTCGGCCCGCAGCTTCACCGCCGGCGCCCTGTCGGGCTGGGGCCTCGGCGAGCTGACCGAGAACATGGAGCTGGTGGTCTCCGAGCTGGCCACCAACGCCCTGCGCCACGGCCTGTGCCTGGACGACCCGCGCCGCGAGCGCGCGGTCCACATGTCCCTCGTCCGGCGGGGACCACTGGTCACCAGCGCCTTCACCGATCCCGGCTCCTCGGTGCCGGTGCTGCGATACCCTGGCCCCCTCGACACCGGCGGCCTCGGACTCCACATCGTCGAATCGCTCAGCCTCCGCTGGGGATGGTCCGCACTCGCACCCCACGGAAAGATCGTCTGGGCAGTCCTCTCCTGACCGGGGGTGATCTGCATTACCGTGGATGGTCATGGCTCACGGTGAGTCCCGCGCGCGACCCCATGAGAGTGCTGACAGATGGAAGATCACCTGCTCGGCTGGCTGCGAACACTAGACGAGGACCGGCTCGGCCGCATCCTGGCCAACCGGCCCGACGCCATCGCCGCGCCCTGGCCCAGGCGGCTGGACACTCTGGCCCAGCGGCTCGGCAACGGCTTCGCCGTGATGGAGACGCTGCGCGGCCTGCCGCTGCCCTGCCTGCAGCTCGCCGAGACCACCCTGGCCATGACCCGCCCCACCGCCGAGACGCTGGCGCGCTTCGTCAGCATGGAGCCGGAAGACGTCACCCCCTGGCTGGAGCACCTCTACGACCACGCGCTGGCCTGGCCGGACGACGACGGGGTGATCCACCTCGCCGAGGGCGTCACGCGCTGGTGGGCCGCGCCGCTCGGCCTGGGCGAGCCGCTGGAGCACTACCTCAACTCCTGGTCCATCAGCAACGACGCGCTGCACTCGCTCGCCCGCGCCCTGGGGCTGCCCGCGCACGGCAACAAGCGCCGGACGATCGCCCGCGTCATCGAGTCGCTCAGCGACCTCGAGCGGATCAGGGCGCTGATGCGCAACGCCCCTGACGGCACCGTGCCGCTGCTCGACCGGTTCGCGTGGGAGGGCCCCGCTCTCGACGTCGACGGCGGGAGGTTCGTCAGCCCGGGCACGCCGGAGAAGTGGTGCGCCGACCACGGCCTGCTCTTCCGGCCGAGCTGGCACGTCGCGGAGATCCCCCGCGAGGTGGCGATCTGCCTGCGCGGCCCCGGCTACCACCCGGCCTACCGCCCGGTGGCGCCCGAGGTGGCCGCGATCCCGGTCGACCCCGAGGAGGTCGACCACCTGATGACGCTGGCCGCGCCGCACGTGGTCGAGCGCTGCGCGGCCCTGCTCGACAACGCCTCCAAGACCCCGCTGCCGCTGCTCAAGACCGGCGGCGTGGGCGTGCGCGAGGTCCGCAGGGTGGCCAAGGAGACCGGCTGCGACGAGGACGAGACGCGGCTGCTGCTCGAGGTGTGCACGGTGGCCCGGCTGCTGGCCTGGGACGAGCCGTCCGGCGGCATGATCCCCACCGAGCGGTTCGACCGCTGGCGGCTCGACGAGGGCTCGGCCCGGCTGCGGGTGCTGCTGGCGGCGTGGTGGCGGATGGAGCGCTCCTCGCTGCGCAAGGTCGACGGCAAATACGGCACCGTGCTCGGCGACGACCCGGCCGGCAGCGCGATCGCCCAGGTGCGCAGGGCCGTCATCTCCGCACTGGCCCACCTGCCGTCCGGCACGGCCTTCGCCGACCGCGACAGCCTGATGAACAACGTCCACTGGCACGCGCCGCTGATCGACCAGCCGCTGCTGCGCGAGTGCGCGCCCGCGGTGCTCGACGAGGCCAGGCTGCTCGGGCTGCTGGCCAACAACGCGCTCACCGACCTCGGCCGGGCGCTGGCCGGGCTGACCGCCAAGGCGGGAGACGAGAACGACGACGCCGTCCCCATGGTCGAGCACGACCCGGTGCTGGCCGAGGCGGCCACCCGGGCGCTGGCCAGCGTGCGCAGGAGCGCGCTGTTCGGGCCCGACCTGACCGCGGTCGTCACGGGGCCGCCGTCGGCGGAGCTGGCGGCGCTGCTCGACCGGACCGCCGAGCGCGAGTCGCGGGGCGCGGCCTCGGTGTGGCGTTTCACCACCGAGAGCGTGCGGCGGGCGCTCGACCACGGCTACGAGGCCGATGACCTGCTCGACGAGCTGGCCGGGGTGGGCACCATCCCGCAGCCGCTCGAATACCTGGTCCGCGACACCGCCCGCAGGCACGGCGAGGTGACGGTCACCACGGTGGGGTGCGTCGTGCAGGCCGCCGACCCGGCCCTGCTGGCCGAGATCGCCGCCCACCGGCGGCTGGGCCGGCTGGGCCTGCGGCTGCTGGCCCCCACGGTGCTGGTGAGCACGGCCCCGGCCGATCGCACGCTGGCCGCGCTGCGCGACGTCGGCTACTCCCCCGTGCCGGTCGCCGACACCGGCGAGATCACCATCCACCGGGCCAGGCCCGAGGAGCCCGCCAACGGCAAGCTCATCCTGCTGCCGGGCGGGCAGGTGGCCGAGCTGTCGGAGTTCCCCGGCATCGAGGAGCTGGAGGCGGCCCCCTACATGTTCGCCGAACCGGCCCCCGACCCCTACGAGCACGCCCGCCGCCTGCTGTCCGCCGGCCGGCCGGACGACGAGAAGAGCGGCCGCACGTGGGCGATCATCGGCAGGATGGCGACCCGGCTGCCGACCGCGCAGCAGTCGCTGCTCGGGTTCGTCGTCGACCGGGGCGTGCGGGCCGGCATCACGCTGACCGACGGGCTGACCGCCACGATCAGCCACGGCGAGCTCAAGGGCGGCGCGCTGGACGCCTGGTGCGAGGAGGCAGGCGACTACCTGGAGTTCCCCCTCGCCGAGATCGTCGAGGTGCGCGGGGCCTACTGAAAGGGCCCCTTACGTGAGCGGCTGGGCCTTCTTCAGGTTGGCCACCAGGCCCTCGAGGAAGCCGGCGTAACCCTGATAGCTGTAGGGCGCCTCGGCGTTCCACGGGTAGAGCTGGCCGGCCTTGACCGCGGGGAGCTTGGCGAAGGTGGGCTTCTTCATCATCTCCTCGGGCTTGAGCGCCTGGGTGCGGGTGTCGTAGAGGATCACGTCGGCGTCGTACTCGTCGGCGTTCTCCCAGCTCAGCGTCTGGAAGAAGCCGCCCTCGTCGACCTTGGCGGGCGTGACGACGTCGAGACCGGCGTCCTTGAGGTGCACGATGTCCGGGTACTCCGGCGGGTTGACCACCCAGAGCGCGTCCGCGCCGCCCGAGACCATGAGGATCTTGAGGTCCTTGAACTGGGCGAGCTCCTTGGTGGCCGCCTCCATGCGGGCCTTGGCCTCGGGCACGCCCTCCATGCTCGCGCCGAGGGACTTGGCCAGCTCCTCGTACCTGCCGATCACCTGCGTGGCGCTCTTGCCGGTGAGCATGACGCCCACGGTGGGGGCGACCTGCTCGATGGTGTCCTTGGACTTCTCGGGCACGTACCAGAGGGTGCCCTTGATGTACATGCTGCTGACCAGGAGGTCGGGCTGGAGCGCGATGTACTGCTCGACGTTGAACTCGTCCCACACGTTGCCCAGGCCCGTGACCTTGGTGATGTCCACGTTGCCGACCTGCGGGTCCTTGCTGCCGTCCTTGAGCTTGTGCGGGCCGAACACGCCGATCGGGCGCACGCCGAAGTCCCACAGGGCGGCCGCCGCGCCCACCTGGGCGACGACCCGGGAGGGCACCTTGGGCTGCTCGAGCTTCTTGTCGCGGTCATCGGTGAACGTCCAGCTCTGCGCGGCCGGGGCCGCCGCCGAGCCCGAGCCGGCGGGGGCGGCGCCCGTGCCGCCGTCGCCGCCGCACGCCGCCAGTGTCAGGGCCGCCGCGAGTCCTGCCGCGCCCGCCAGGAAGCCCCTGCGAGCCAGTACCGGTCCCGACATGCACATCTCCTAAGGTTAGGCTTGCCTTCTTGCAAGACCATTAGATTAGCCTTGCCTAAGTTTGACTTGCTACGAGAGGGGGTCGGGTGCGCCCGGCTGAGGAGATGGCGGTGACCGCCACCGGTCCGGGGGCCACGCCCGGGGAGGGCGGTGAGCGCAAGGCGAAGGGGCGCCCGTCCGTGCTGGTCGCCGGCCTGGTCGTCACGCTCGGGGTGCTCGGGCTCGTCGCGATGGCCAGCGTGGCGCTCGGCGCGCGCTCGGTGTCGTTCTCCACGGTGATCGACGCCTTCCTGGCCCCGGACGGCTCCAACGACCACACGGTCATCCGTGAGCTGCGGGTCCCGCGTACGCTGCTCGGCCTCGGCGTGGGCGCCACGCTGGGGCTGGCCGGCGCGCTCATGCAGAGCCTGACCCGCAACCCGCTGGCCGACCCCGGGCTGCTGGGCATCAACGAGGGCGCCGCACTGGGCGTCACGCTCGCGCTCGGCGTGTTCGGGCTCACCGACCCCACGGTGTACGTGTGGTTCGCCTTCGGCGGGGCCGCGCTGGCCTCCGCCGCCGTCTACGCGCTGGCCTCCGCCGGCCGCTCGGGCTCCAGCCCCGTACGCCTGGCGCTGGCCGGGGTGGCGTTCGGCATGGTGTGCACCGCGGTGGCCTCGGCCATCCTGCGCATGGACACCCAGACCTTCGACCGGATGCGGTTCTGGCTGACCGGCTCGCTGGCCGGGCAGACGGAGGACACGGTGGTGCGGCTGGCGCCGTTCATGGTGGCCGGGCTGGTGCTCGGCCTGCTGCTGGCCAGGCCGCTCAACATGCTCGCGCTCGGCGACGACGCGGGCAAGGCGCTGGGCGTGGCGGTGAACCGGACCAGGATCCTGACCGGCGTGGCCGTCACGCTGCTCTGCGGCGCGGCCACGGCCGCCGCCGGGCCGCTGTGGTTCGTCGGGCTGATCGTGCCGCACGCCGTGCGCGCGCTGGTGGGGCCCGACCAGCGGTGGGTGCTGCCGTACTCGGCGCTGGCCGCGCCGGTGCTGCTGCTGGGGGCCGACGTGGTGGGCCGGCTCATCGCCCGGCCGGGCGAGGTTCAGGTGGGAATCGTGTGGGCGGTGGTCGGCGCGCCGATCTTCATCATGCTGGCCCGGCGGAAGCGGGTGGCGGCGCTGTGAACGTCCGCGTCGGAACCTGGTCCGTACGGCTCGCGCCCCGCGCCCTGCTCGTCACCGCGATCCTGCTCGTGGTCGGGTTCGGGGTCACCGTGGCGGCGCTGTCCACGGGCGAGTTCACCGTCCCCGTGCCCGACATCATCGCCGCGCTCTTCGGCCAGGGCACCCCGGTCGCCGAGCTCATCGTCGCCAAGCTCCGCGCCCCCCGGGTGGTGACGGGGCTGCTGGTCGGGGCCGCGTTCGGGGTGAGCGGCGCCATCTTCCAGAGCCTCACCAGGAATCCCCTGGGCAGCCCCGACTTCATCGGCTTCACCGCCGGCGCCTCCACGGGCGGCATCCTCGCCGTCGTCGCGGGCGGCTCCGCCGCGATGGTCGCCGGCGGCGCGCTGGCCGGGTGCGTGGTGACGGCCGCGCTGGTCTACGCGCTGGCCTACCGGGGCGGCGTGCAGGGCTACCGGATGGTCCTGGTCGGCATCGGGGCCAACGCGCTGCTGCTGGCGCTCAACTCGTACATCCTGACCCGGGCCAACATCAACGACGCGGCCACCGCCGGGGCCTGGCTCACCGGCAGCCTGAGCGGGCGCGGGTGGGACCACGCGATGCCCGTCGCGCTGGCGCTGGTCGTGCTGCTGCCGCTGTGCGCGTACATCTCCCGGCCGATGCGCATGATCGAGATGGGCGACGACTCGGCCAGGGCCATGGGCATCAGGGTCGAGGTCGTGCGCGCGATGGCCATCACGGCCGGCGTGCTGCTGTCCGGGGTGGCCACCGCCGCCGCCGGGCCCGTCGTCTTCGTCGCGCTGGCCGCGCCACAGCTCGCCCGGCGGCTCACCCGCTCCCCCGGGGTCACCCTGGGCGCCTCCGCGCTCATGGGCGCCGTGCTGCTGACCGCCGCCGACCTGGCCGCGCAGCGGATCCTCGCCCCCACCCAGCTTCCCGTCGGAGTGCTGACCGCCGCCATCGGCGGCACGTACCTCGTCCTGCTCCTGCGAAAGGACCGCCACTGATGGCCTCCTCCCGCCTCTCCGGCACCGAGCTCACCCTCGCCTACGACCAGCGGGTCGTGGCCACCGACCTGAGCGTGGCGATCCCGGACGAGTCCTTCACCGTGATCATCGGTCCGAACGCCTGCGGGAAGTCGACCCTGCTGCGGGCGCTGGCCAGGATGCTCAAGCCGAGGACGGGCGCCGTGCACCTGGACGGCAGCGTGATCACGTCGCTGCCGTCGAAGGAGGTCGCGCGGCGGCTCGGGCTGCTGCCGCAGAGCTCGATCGTGCCCGACGGGATCACCGTGGCCGACCTGGTGGCCCGTGGCCGCTACCCGCACCAGCGGCTCATGCGGCAGTGGTCGAAGGCCGACGAGGCGGCGGTGTCCGAGGCCATGCGCGCCACCGACGTCTCGGAGCTGGCCGACCGGATCGTGGACGAGCTGTCGGGCGGGCAGCGGCAGCGGGTGTGGCTGGCCATGGCGCTGGCGCAGGAGACGCCGATCCTGCTGCTGGACGAGCCGACCACGTTCCTGGACATCTCCCACCAGATCGAGGTGCTCGACCTCTGCGCCGACCTGCACGAGGCCGGGCGGACCATGGTGGCCGTGCTGCACGACCTCAACCAGGCCTGCCGGTACGCCACCCACCTGATCGTGATGCGGGGCGGCGAGATCGTGGCCGAGGGCGACCCGACCGAGGTCGTCACGCCCGAGCTGGTCCACCAGGTTTTCGACCTGCGGTGCGAGATCATCCAGGACCCGCAGTCGGGCACCCCGCTCATCGTCCCCGAGGCGCGGCGCCGGGTGCCCGCCACCTCCTCCTGACCCTTCCGGAAGAGCTCAAGAGGCCAGGGCGGTGGCCACCGTGAGGACGGCCCGGATCGCGCGGTCCGGGCCGTAGTCGTCCTTGAGCATCGCCGCGACCTCCGCGCCCATGGCGGCCAGCAGCACGTGGGACAGCAGGTCGGCGTCGCTCCCGGGCCCCGCGGGCCGGGCCTCGGCCAGCAGGATCGCCGCGTGCCGGTGCCAGAACCAGTAGGCCCCGATGCGGTAGCGCGCCCCCGGGCTGGCCGTCTCCGACATGCGCACCAGGTCGAGGTGGGCGAACAGGTAGTCCAGGTACGCGGCCACGAACGCGGCCAGCCGCTCCCGCGCGGGAGCCCCGGGGCCGAGGGGCGGCGGGCCGGACAGGATGCGCTGCTGCAGGTCGCGCTCGCGGGAGTCCAGCAGCGCCACCGCCAGCCCCGACTTGTCGCCGAACCGCCGGAAGAGCGTCCCCTTGCCCACGCCGGCCTCCGCCGCGACGGCGTCCATCGAGACCGCGTCCACGCCCTTCTCCGCGAACAGGCGGGCGGCCGCGGCCAGCACCTTCTCCCTGTTGCGCGCCGCGTCCGCGCGCTCCTGGACGGGGCGGCTCATGAGCAGTTCCAGCGACGTTTCCCGCACCATCCGGACTCTAGTCAATGCGCAGTGCCGAAGACGCTCCGGGAACGTGCCAAAGGACGTGGAGGCCCGGCCGTCCACGGGAGACCCTCTGCCGAATGCTCAGAACACCTTTTTCAGGGGGAATCGAAATGGACCATGCCGTCGTCATCGGCGCGAGCATGTCGGGGTTGCTGTCCGCGGCGGCGCTGCACCGCCTGTTCGCCAGGGTCACGGTGCTCGACCGCGACGCGCTCCCGGCGGTGGACTCGCACCGCCGGGGCGCCGGGCAGAGCCGTCACGCGCACGGCCTGCTCGCCAAGGGCCGCGAGGTCATGGACGAGCTGCTGCCCGGCATCACGGCCGAACTCGTCGCGCAGGGAGCGCTCAAGGGGGACCTGCAGGAGCAGGCCCGCCACATCCACGCCGGGCACCGGCTGGCCAGGGGACAGAGCGGCCTGACCGGGCTGCTGGTGAGCCGGCCGCTGCTCGAAGGCCAGGTACGGCGCAGGGTGGGCGGGCTGCCGGGGGTGCGGATCCTGTCCGAGCGCGTCGTCACCGGCCTGCTGGCCCAGGAGGGCCGGGTCACGGGGGTGCGGCTCGCCGACGGCGAGCTGATCCCGGCCGATCTCGTCGTGGACGCCGCCGGGCGCGGCTCGCGCACGCCCGCATGGCTGGCCGAGCTGGGCTACCGGCCGCCGCAGGAGGAGCAGGTGCCGATCGACGTGCGCTACGGGACGTACGAGTTCCGCCGCCGCCACGACCACCTCAACGGGGACCTGGTGGTCATCGTCGGCCCCACGCCCGGCGCGCCGCGGGCCGGGGTGGCGCTGGCGCTGGAGGACGACCGCTGGATCGTGACCCTGGTCGGGTACGGCGAGGGCCCGCCGCTCACCCTGGACGGCTTCGCCGCCTACGCCGCCACCCTGCCGGCCCCCGACCTGCACCACCTGGTCAACCTGGCCGAGCCGATCGGGGAGCCGCGCGCGTACCGCACCCCGGCCGCGGTCCGGCGCCGCTACGAGCGGCTGACCCGCTTCCCCGACGGCCTGCTGGTCACCGGGGACGCGGTCTGCGCGTTCAACCCCCTGTACGGCCAGGGCATGACGGTCGCCGCCATGGAGGCCAGGGCGCTGCTCGACCCGGACCTGAACCCCCTGCCGTTCTTCCGGCGGATCGCCGGGATCGTGGACACGCCCTGGGAGATCACGGTCGGCGGCGACCTGCGGATGCCCGGGGTGGAAGGCAACCTGACGCCGAAGATGCGGATGGTGGGCGCCTACCTCGACCGTTTCCACGCGGCCGCCGCGCACGACCCCGAGCTGACGCGGCGCTTCCTGCGGGTGACGAACCTGTACGACCCGCCGCCGGCGCTGATGGCCCCCGCCGCGCTGATCAGAGTGCTGCGCAGCGGCGCACAGCGAGCAGTGCCAGTGCCCGCGTGACCGCGCGCAGCTCGCTCAGCTCGACCTGCTCCCTGGGGGCGTGCGCGAACCGCACGTCCCCGGGGCCGTAGTGCAGCGTCGGGATCCCGCCCGCCGCGTACAGCCGCAGGTCGCTCCCGTACGGCGCCGCCGCCTCGGCCGGCCGCGCGCCCGTCGTGTCCTCGACCGCCCGGCCGACCTGCTCCAGCAGCTCGTGCCCCGCGGGCAGCCGGCCGCTGGCGAACTGCCCGCCCGGCCACGTCACCACCGGCGGGTTGCCGCGCAGCCACGGGTGCGCCACCTCCATGACCGCCTCCTCGAACGCCGCCCGCGCCGCCGCCGGGTCCTCGTCCAGCCGCACCCCGAGCCGCCCCTCGGCGACCAGCAGGTCGGGCACGGTGCTGGCCCAGTCGCCCGCGCGCACGGTCCCGACCTCGATCGGGTACGGCATCGCGTTGCCGCCGAACAGCCCGTGGACGTCGCGGTTGCGCTCGGCCTCCAGGCGCCTGATCGCCTCGAACACCGGCCAGAACACCTCGATCGCGTTGACCCCCTCGTACCGGGTGGCGCCGTGCGCGGCCCGCCCGGCGATCTCCAGCCGGAAGGTCAGCGCCCCCGCGTTGGCGGTGATGACCGCGCCGCTGGTGGGCTCGCTGATGACCGCGGCCTCGGCCGTGTGGCCCCTGGCCAGGGTGGCGAACGCGCCGAGCCCGCCGTCCTCCTCGCTGATCACGCAGTGCACGGCCAGCGGCCTGGCCAGCCTGATGCCCGCCTTGTGGACGGCCCGGGCCACGGCCAGGTTCGCGACCAGACCGGCCTTCATGTCGCACGCGCCCCTTCCGTGCAGCACGTCGCCGGTGATCCGGGCGGCGAACGGGTCGCTCCCCTCCCACTTGGCCAGGTCCCCGGTCGGCACGACGTCCACGTGGCCCTGCAGCGCGAGCGCGGGCGGGCCCTCGCCGCCGGGGGTGACGGCCGCGACGCCGTACCCCTCGGTCCTGGGGGCCTCGGTGCCGGGGAATCCGGGGCGGGCGGTCAGTGCGGGGAGGTCGAGCTTCCAGACGTCCACGTCCATGCCGGCCTCGGTGAGCAGGCGGGCGAGGCGGTGCTGGAGGTCGGACTCGGCGTCGGTGCCGGTGACGCTGGGGACCCGGACGGTCTCGGCCAGCAGGTTCACGGTCTCGGGTTCGTCGATGGCGGTCAGGACCCGGGCTTCCACGTCGTGCATGGTGCACACCTTCTCATGAACTCGAATCGGGACTTGTGGCGATACAGGGGCGTGCGTACATGGATGAGCTGGATCGTGGTGGTGCCCTTCGCCCTGTGGGCGGTGGTGCGGCTGAGCGGGTTCGAGCCGGACTGGCCGTGGGTGCCGTTGGTGGCGTACACGCCGTACGCGGTGTGTGCGGCCGGGCTCGGGCTGGTGCTGGCCTGCGCGCTGCGGCGGTGGGCGGCGGGCACGGTCGCGCTGGTGTCGGTGCTGGCGATGGTGCCGGCCGTGCTGCCCCGCGCGCTCACCGACGGCAACCCCGACGCGAAGGGGCCGGAGCTGCGGGTGCTCGCGGCCAACCTGATGGTCGGCCAGGCGGACACCGACCAGCTGATGGCGCTGGTCACCAGGCTGAAGCCGGACGTGCTGACGCTGCAGGAGTTCACCCCGGGCTCCATGCGGCGGCTGGAGGAGGCGGGGCTGCGCCGCGCTCTGGCCCACGCCGTGACCCGGCCGGTGCCCGGCGTGGGCGGGTCCGCCGTGTACGCGCGGCACCCGCTCAAGGACGGCGGGCTGATCAAGCTGGGCTCCTTCGGGCAGGCCAGGGCCTGGCTGACGCATCCGGACGGGGCCCGGATCGAGATCGTGTCGGTGCATCCGTGCGCGCCCAAGCGCACCGGGCGGCAACCGTGCTGGCAGGGCGGGCTGGACGCGCTGCCCCGTGCCGGCGGTGACGCGCTGCGGGTGCTGGCGGGCGACTTCAACGCCACGCTCGACCACCTGCCGATGCGGGACCTGCTGGACTCCGGCTACCGGGACGCGGCCGACGTGATGGGGCTCGGGTTCCGGGCGACCTGGCCGCAGGGGTCGTCGTGGACGCACTCGCCCGGCGTGACGATCGACCACGTGCTGGCTGACTCGCGGATGGCGGTGCTCGGCTTCGAGGTGGCGGCGCTGGCGCGCACCGACCACCGCCCGGTCTTCGCCCGGCTCAGGCTCCCCTGACCAGCTTCGCCCCCGCTCAGGAGTCCCTGACCAGCTTCGCCCGGCTCAGGATTCCCTGGGCGCCTCGCTGATCTGTATGTCGCTGAAGCGGACGGCGAACCCCTTGCCGACGGGCGCGGCCGCCATGGCGCCGGCCAGCGCGGGCCGCCCCGGCGGGAAGTAGGCCAGGCGGAGCATGGTCTCGGGCGGGTCGTCGTCGAGGCCGTAGCGCACGGTCACCGCGTCGCCCGCCCGCTCCAGGCCGAAGGTCACCCGCCGCGCCGAGCGGCCCAGCGGGAGCACCGACCAGTCAGAGAACCCCCTGGTCACGACCGTGCTGAGGTGGAAGCCGCCGTCGACGTACTCGACCCCGGCCTTGATCCAGTCGTCCTGGCCGATCCTCAGCACGGCGCCCGCCTGGTCGTACTGCTCGGCGTAGTCGCCGGAGAAGGTGACCGTCAGGCGCGCGTCGCCGGGGACCGTGCGGCCGAACAGGTGGGCCGTGTCGTAGGAGTAGCCGTAGTGGGTCTCGCGCCACAGATCCGTGCCGGGGTCGCAGAACAGGCTCAGGCCGTCGTCGGCGGCCCATTCGCGCGGTACGTTCAGCCATTCCCAGCCGGTCTCGCCGAAGGCCATGATCATGACGGCCATCCTGCCACGATCGCGCGACAGGTGTAAGCGGCCCGCGTCGCCGTCCTGGAGACCTGCGCGTTCGCCTGCTCGTAAACTTGGGCCTGTGGTAGAGCCCAAGTTCGAGATTCAGATGCTGCACGACCGGGTCATGATCAGGTTGGAGCAGGAGGCCGAGGAGCGGCGCAGCGGCTCCGGGATCGTCATCCCCGCGACGGTCAAGATGGCCAACCGGCTCGCCTGGGGCGAGGTCTGCGGCGTCGGCACGAACGTGCGCTCGGTCAAGGTGGGCGACAAGGTGCTGTTCAACCCCGAGGACCAGTTCGAGGTGGAGGTGCACGCCAAGGTCTATCTGGTGATGCGCGAGCGCGACCTGCACGCGGTGGCCACCCAGGAGACCGACCACGGCACCGGCCTCTACCTATGACGGCGTCACCCGGCTGAAGGAGAGCCACAGGTCCTTGGCCCACGTTCCGGCGGGCAGGTCGGCGAGCACGCGCGTGACCTTGCCCCGCAGGTCGAGGACCGACAGGCGGTAGGCGCCCCGGTGGGCCATGACGGCGACCAGGTGGCTGTCGTCCCACCAGCCGAACAACGCCTCCGGCCGCGCGCTCACCCGCTGGACGATCCTGCCCGTGGCGTGGTCGACCAGGCAGAGCTGCTCCTTGAAGCGCGACGGGCACCAGGTGGCCAGCCATTTGCCCGACGGGGAGAAGGGGTCTTCCGGGCCCGTCGGCAGGCCGGCGCCCGCGTACGTGCGCACGACCGCGCCGTCGGAGGGGCGGTGGACGCGCAGGCCGGTGCCGTACCTGGTGACGAGGTTGCCGTCGGGGCTCCACCAGAAACCCGCGTCCGCGCTCAGGCCGGAGACCCGCACCGTGCGGGCGGTCTTGGCGGCCACGTCCACGACCGTGAAGCCGAGCACCCGCCACTTGCCGCCCACCTTGCGCTCGACGGTGAGCGCGACGCGCTTGGCGTCGCGTGACCACGAGGCGTAGGAGGCGGTCATCGGCCTCTTCACCGTGCGGACGGCGGAGGTGCGGCCGGTGGTGCGGTCGGTGACGAGCAGGGTGTCGTAGCCGGACCGGTACGCGGCGGGCACGCCTGCCGTCAGGCGGTTGCCCGGCGAGACGGACACCTCGGACAGGGTTTTCTCCCAGGCGAAGGCGTTGCCGGTGGCGGCTCTGAGGTAGGTGCGCTTGGTGCCGAGGCCGTAGGAGGCGAGGCGTACCGGATCGCCCGCTTTTTCGCGATATTTCACGCCACCAGTGCCCGGCAGCACCAGATCCGCCCCTACGGGGAGGGGCGCTTGCGCGGGAAGGGGCGCGGCGACGGTCAGGGACAGCGCGACGGCGAGTTGAGCGATCACGCCCGCAGGATAGGCGGGCGGTCCCCGAGATTCCGGGCGCGATAACGACCGGGTCTGGATGGGACCGGAAGGGCCGTCAGACGAAGCGCTGCGCGATCTCGATCACGTCGATGCCGAGCGTGCGCAGGCCGAAGTAGACGATCACGCCGGCGACGGCCACCGTCACGACGAGCACGATGATGCGGACGGTCCAGCCCTGCCGCTTGTACCACTCCGTCCAGGCGTGCAGCGTCTGCTTGCCGAACTCCAGCGCCTTGTGCGCCCAGTGGAACTCCGTGGCCAGCACCGCCAGCCCGGCGAACACGACCAGCCACCCCGGCCCCGGGAACGGCACCATGACCAGCCCGCCCGCCACCATGACGGTCCCGATGACGCCGATCACGATCTTCAGCGTGAGCGCACCGGTGCGGGTGGACCGGATCCCGTCCAGCCAGCCCTGGATGCCGGTGCGGCGCTCGGGCATGCCGGAGTGCCCGGCGGCCTCGTCCTTGATCACGTCGGCATCGCCGGTGTCGGAGTTCTGAATCGCCACAATTCCCCCCGGCAGTCGGTGTGCCACCCAGGATACGGCTCCCGCCGCTGTGCCCACTTGCAGCCGGGTAGCAAATCACCAAACGCCATATTGAGTAAAATTTCCTGTCTGATCAGGACCTTTCCGGCAAACGTCGGTTAATGTCTGGTATGCCCGAGGTTTTGCTCCGCACCGTCACCGGCCCTGTACGCGCGGCCGCCGTCGAGGGTGCCGTCCTTCCCCATGAGCACCTGCGCACCGACATGCGCTGGGCGGTCGGCATCGACTCCGACCCCTACCGCTGGCTCGACGAGGAGACCACCGTCACCGGCGAGCTCCGGGAGCTGCGCCAGTCCGGCGGGCTCGGCCTGGTGGTCGACCTGACGTGCATGGGCATGGGACGTGACGCCGCCGCCCTGGCCCGGATCGCGGCCGGCAGCCGCGTACCGGTGATCGCCTCGACCGGCCTGTTCGCCGAGCCGTTCACGGACGTCGGCGACGAGGGCGTGGACGCGCTCACCTCCCGGCTGATGGAGGAGATCGTCAGCGGCGTGGACGGCACGGGGGTGTTCCCCGGCGTGATCGGCGAGGTCGGGAGCTGGGGCGCCGAGCCCACGGCGCGCGAGGAGCGCTGCCTGGTCGCCGCCGCGCGCGCCTCCCTGCGCTCGCGCCTGCCCGTCGCCACGCACGGCAGGAACGCCCTGGCGCTGCTGGAGATCCTGCTCGGCCAGAACCTGCCGGCCTCCCGCGTGGCCGTCGGCTACGCGGGCACCGACCTGGGCGCGGCCAGGAAGATCGCCGAGGCGGGTGCGTACGTGAGCCTGGGCCTGCTCGGCCTCGGCCCGGACCTGGTGGCCAGGATCGCACTCGGCCTCATCGAGGACGGCCACGCCGACCGCCTGCTGATCAGCACGGGACTGAGCCGGGTGGCGCAGGTGCGCAGGTACGGGGGGCCGGGGTACGCCCACCTGTTCGACGAGCTGCTGCCGCGCCTGAGCGAGGCGGGCGCCGGCGAGGACGTGATCCGCCTGGTCACGCACGACAACCCGCTGCGCTGGCTGACCGGGGGACTCGCCTGACCCGGATCCCGTCCGCGGCTTGACCTCAACCGATGTCAAGGTTGCAGACTGACCGGCATGGTCTTTTCACCAGCGGAAATCGAATATCTGGCCGGACAGCGGCTCGCCCGCCTGGCCACGGTCACGCCCGACGGGCAGGTGCAGAACAACCCCGTGGGCTTCTTCCTGGACGCGGAGGGCGGCACGATCGTCATCGGCGGGCACGCCCTCGGCAAGTCCAAGAAGTTCAGGAACGTCCAGAAGGGCAGCACGGTCGCGCTCGTCGTGGACGACCTCGCCTCGGTCGACCCGTGGGTGGCGCGGGGCATCGAGATCCGGGGCACGGCGCAGGCGCTGACGGACGCGGAGCCGCCCCTGCCGTACTTCTCCCGGGAGATCATCCGGATCAGCCCGAACAAGATCATCTCGTGGGGCCTGGACGGGCCTCGGCAGAGCCGGACGGTGTGAAAGCTCGCTAGGATCGGGGCTACACGAGCCTGGGCGGGTGGGGGATGGCGACCGAGGAGACGCGGAAGGACGGGCGTCCGCGCAGGCCGCTCACCGCGCTGTCGCGGTTGAGCCGGCTGGGCGACGTGCCGGTCGTGTTGATGCTGGCCTGGGCCGGATGGCTGGCCGTCCCGTGGTCCTTCAGCGGCCTCGCCCAGGCCCGCGCGGCCGCCGCGGCGGCCGCCGCCGACACCGAGCCGCCGCACCTCCACTCCCCCGCCGCCGCCACCCGCGACCACCCTCCGGGGGAGGTCGCGCAGGCCGTCCGCGAGGGGTCGTCCGCGCGTCAGGGCGCGGCGAAGACCGCCCGCCACGGGGCCGCCCGGCAGGGCACGGTGGCCGGGGTGGCGCACGGGAGGGCGGCTTGGCGGATCCACTCGGTCCGGCCCGTCCAGGTCAAGGCACCGTGGCCCACGCACGACAACGGCCCGCCCGCCGCCCCGCCCGCCGCCCCCGGCAGCGCAGCTCCACCCGCCACAGCGCCGGTGGCGACCGGGCAGGTTGCCGCCGGG